>CAITSH010000136.1 GCA_903895005.1 uncultured Pseudomonadota bacterium | reverse complement strand
GTAACTTACTGATATTTAATGATATAAAATAGCGCTTTGCAATGGTTGGCGCGGCATGGTCCTTGCTACCTTGTCCCTTACGGCGCTTCGACGGGCCGCAATATTTTTCTTACAAGGAGTTCCCATGAAAGCTATTCAAAAGGGCTTTACCCTGATCGAACTGATGATCGTGGTGGCGATTATCGGTATTCTGGCTGCAGTGGCGCTGCCGGCGTATCAGGACTACACCATCCGCGCTAAAGTATCAGAGCTTCTTCTGGCTGCCAGCTCACAGCGCACGCAGTTGTCCGAGAAGTATCAAACGGATCCGTCCAACACTACTGGCTTCGGTGTCGGCGCCACGATCGCCGTAGTTGGTAAGGTTGCTACCGGCCTCGTCGATGATGCAGGCACGATCGTAGTGACGGGCGCTGCCACGGGTACCAGCACGGGCGCTTCTGTAACGGTCACGATGACTGCGTCGCCGAACTCGGCAACGGGTACTATGACCTGGTCTTGCGTCGGCGCTCCGGGCAAATACCTCCCGGCTACCTGCCGCTAAGCTTCGCCGGCTGAAACGTCCGATTAAAATCGGACGTTCCTCCTTGAAAAGCCCCTCCCAGGAGGGGCTTTTTTATTTCCGTCCTGACTGCAACAATGCCGCATGCTCGCTAAGCTGATATCCCAGATTGCAGGCCGCTGGACGAGGTCTGACGCCAAGCTCCTTGCACGTATCCCACGCCTTGTATCTAGCGGGCGTGCGGACGAAGCTGAACGCGCCTTGCGTGACTATCTGTCCCGTAATTCAGAAGATGCAAACGCGCTAAATTATCTCGGTTTGATATGTCATAAACGCGGTGCGTTTTCTGAAGCAATCAAGCTGATGTCCGATGCCGTGGCCGTTGCCCCGGATGTCGGATTCTTTCAAGCCAATCTGGGGGAGGCATGTCGTGCGGGCGGGCTGCTCAAGCGGGCGGAGCATCACGCGCGGGAGTCAGTCAGGCTCGTTCCCGGATCTGCAGAGTTTGCTTACAATCTCGGGAATATACTTTTTCAGCGGCACGCATATCCGGATGCGCTGGTTTGGGCGGAGCGCGCAATTGCGCTGAAGCCGGACTGGGTCGAGGCCCTGCTGCTTGCTGCGAAGCTTGATTTTGAGGTGGGGAATCTCTCAAGCGCCTTGTCCCGGTACGAGAA
This sequence comes from uncultured Pseudomonadota bacterium, assembly GCA_903895005.1. The sequence continues at coordinate 15,688 of CAITSH010000136.1, read as the reverse complement.
GGGATTGGTGTTGCGCCCGGACGATCCCGAAATGGTGCTGGCGCTAGCACGCGGCCGCACGTGGGCATGTGAATGGGATCAGGATATTGACTCGCTGCGCCGAGTGCTGGTTCGCTGGGTGAAAGATCCCCTTGCCCCCGAGTTTGCGGGGCTCGACCCCTTCGTCGCTTATCAGTTTCCATTGCCGCAATCACTTCGTCTAGATGTGACCGAAGCACACGTAGCACGCCTGCAGGCGGGGATCGGAGACGACCGGCCACACTTCGATCTTGGCTCCAGGGTGCATGGTCGCAGGTTGCGTATCGGCTATGTGTCTGCTGATTATCACAGCCATCCGACCATGCATCTGCTGGGTGGCCTGTTCAGGTCACACAATCGCGATCGATACGAGGTCACCGCCTATTCCATCGGGGCTGATGACGGTAGTGCATATCGCCGCATGGTTACTTCCGATGTTGAGCACTTTTGCGACATTCGAAGCGAGGGTGTGTTCGATTCGGCGCGGCGTATTTTTTCTGATGAAATAGACATCCTGGTCGATTTGAAGGGGTTCACAATAGAGGCCCGCCAGGAAATTTTTGCGTTGCGTCCGGCGCCGATTCAAGTCTCCTGGCTTGGGTATCCTGCTTCGACTGGAACGGAGCTGAGCGATTACGCGATTGTCGATAATATCGTTGCTCCGCCTGGCCTTGATGCGCAATTCGGTGAGCAACTCGTGCGCATGCCTCACTCCTATCAGATAAACGACGATATGCAACCGATTGCCGCGATGGTTCCTGCGCGAGACGCTCTAGGCTTACCGGAGTCGGGTTTTGTTTTTGCCTGTTTCAACCATGTTTATAAAATAGAAGAGCGCATGTTTAGTTGCTGGATGCGCATTCTTTCGCAGGTCGATGGGAGCGTTCTTTGGCTGTACCAGAGCAATCCTGTCGCGCGTGCAAGACTTGAACGTGAGGCGGCTGTCAGGGGGGTCAACCCGCAACGGCTGATCTTCGGCGGTACCCTGCCCAAGCCGGACCATCTGGCGCGACTTTCCCGAGCGGACCTCTTTCTCGATACGCTGCTCGTGAACGCTCATACGGGGGCAAGCGACGCCCTTTGGGCAGGGCTACCCCTGATCAGTTGCCCCCAGGAAGGATTCCCGTCCCGGGTTGGCGCCAGTTTGCTTTCCGCGGCGGGGTTACCCCAGCTCATCTGCAAAGACCTGAAGGAGTATGAGGAACTAGCGGTTAGGCTGGCACATTCGCCAACCGAATTGCAATCGTTGCGGAACCACCTGACGGAGGCCCCTGCCAAGCTAGCGCTTTTTGACACGGAGCGATTCGTACGCAATCTTGAGCTTGCCTACGAACTGATGTGGGAGCGCCATCTGCAGGGAAAAACGCCTGAATCCTTTTCCGTCTTGGATCGGGCGTGACACTATTTCGGTCTTTGTTTGCGCAGCTGCGCGGCCGTCGGGTTCCGCCTCCTTCTCCGGAAGAAGCGGTTGGCACGCTTCGGGACGGAATGAGTGCATTTCTGGCGGGTAATCTTGCCCTTGCGATATCGCTTAGCGAAAGGGCACTTGTAGATTTTCCGTCCAATCCGGATGCGAATTATCTGGCCGGCGTAGTGAGCTATGCGCGGGGTGAATGGGATATTGCCGTCGAATATCTTAAGAAAGCGATCCGGCTGGGCGGAGAGCGTCCAGCCTATCTCAAGGATTACGGCAGCTTCTTAGCGAGCGTTGGTCGCCATATTGAAGGACTGGCCGTATTGCGTCGTGCACTGGAGCTGGCCCCGGATTCAGTGCGGGTCCATTCAAACCTTTTATTCGTGATCTCATGTTGTGACCAGGTAACCCCGGAAGAGGTGTATGCCGCCCACCTGCATTTTGGGGAGACGGTCGCCGACCCTCTGCTGTCCTTCGTTCCTCCACATGCCAACACGCGCGAGGCCGGACGAATTCTTACCATCGGGTATGTCTCGGGGGATTTTCGTGATCACGCAGTACGCTATTTCATAGAACCGATCCTAGAGGGACATGACCGAACCCGGTTTCGTATTGCTTGTTACAGCAATTCCGCCAAATCGGATGAGGTCAGCCGCAGTTTGCGCGGCTACGCAGACCTTTGGCGCGATATTTCGGGGCTGTCAGATGAGGCAGCCGCGCGGCAAATTCGGGCTGATGGGGTGGACATTCTCGTTGACTTGTCCGGACACACAAGCGGGAACCGGCTGATGATGTTTGCCCGCAAGCCGGCGCCGGTTCAGGTGACCTGGTTTGGAAACGTGCAGACCACGGGAATGCGGGCCATCGACTGGCGTATCACCGACGCACGCCTTGATCCGGAGAAAACGACTGAACATATCAACCGTGAGAGGTTGGCCCGTTTGCCGGGGAGCTACGCATGTTTCCGTCCACATCCCGGTAGTCCTGACGTCGCGCCCTTGCCCGCGCTCAAGGATGGTGCGAAGGGGCGAATAACGTTCGGCTCATTCAATAGCGGGCACAAGATAAATGACGCCGTCACCGCGCTATGGTCGCGTCTTATCAACGGTATTCCTGGTGCCCGGCTTTTGCTGGCGGTCGAGCATGGCGACTTGCCGGATATCCGTCGCGCGGTTGCGGCGCGGTTTGAAGCACAGGGAATAGCTTCCGAGCAGATTGACATTATCGGCAGGAAACCGGTGCTGTCGTTTCTAGAATCATTCAACTCCGTTGATGTAATGCTTGATCCATTTCCGCAAAATGGCGGTATTACGAGCCTGCACGCGCTTTGGATGGGGGTGCCGTTCATTTCAATGGCCGGTTCGGCGCCGATTGGCCGGATTGGTGTATCACTGCTTGGGCAGATAGGTCTGGACGCGTTTATTGCGAGAGATGAGGCCGATTACGTTCGGATCGGCAAGCGGTGCGCCGGAAATTTGCACGAGCTTGCTGCGCTTCGTGTTGGCCTGCGGGCGAGGATGCAGGCTTGTTCGTTGATGAACGAGCGAAGCTTTATGATTGATCTTGAGTCGGCCTATCGCCAAATGTGGCGGGACTGGTGTGATGCTTTCTAAACTGATTTCCCTCTTTCGCGCGCAACGTGATCCCGAGGCTGTCTTCGCCGGGCAATGGGTGGCGCGCGGGTTGGAATCGGTAGCCGAGGGCGACTTCGAGGCCGCCCGCGCGGCATTTGAGTCTGCCCTGGCTTGCGACCCTCGCCATCTCGCCGCGATGGTCAACCTTGCTCACGTTCTGCGCGAATATGCCGGAGAGTACGCGAGGGCGGCAAAGCATTACATCGCCGCCCTTGAGCGCGACCCTGATCTCCATGACGTCCGAGTCCAACTCGGCGTTTGCCTTTACGAGATGGGAGATGCCGCCGAGGCGCTGCGGTCTTTTGAGCGCATTCTTGAGCACGATCCGGCACATAGGGATGCCGGCCAGCATGCAATTTTCACGATGAATGCGCTGGAAGATATTGCTCCCGAGGCACTCTTTACCCGGCATCGCGATTGGGCGCGCCGTCATGCCGAACCGGTCACCAGATTGCCGCGCAGGAATGCGGAAATGTTGTCGCGACCGCTCCGGATCGGCTATCTCTCGGGGGATTTTCGTGATCATGCGACGCTCGCTTTCCTGGAGCCATTGCTTAAAAAGCACGATCGGAAAAAATTTGAGGTGTTCTGTTACTCAAGCTCGCCGCTGCGTGATGCCGCGACTGCGAGGCTGAAGGCGCTGCCCGTGCAATGGCATGATGTACATGGCATCGACGATTCGACCGTGGCGCAACGTGTTCAGGATGGAGCGGTGGACGTACTTGTGGACCTTTCGGGCCACACCAGGGACAACCGATTATTGGTGCTCGCGCGCAAGCCGGTGGCGTTGCAATTAAGCTGGCTCGGCTATCTCAAGACCACCGGGTTGTCCGCCGTCGATTTCAGGATCAGTGATGCGTTTGCGGATCCTGTCGGGCTAAGTGACGCCGTCCATGCCGAGCGAGTGATCCGTCTTCCAGGGACGATGTGGACTTTTGATCCGCCGGTTGACTTTCCGGAGATTGTTCTTCGTGCGTCAGGGGCACGCATGACTTTTGGTTCGTTCAACCATCCGGCCAAGCTCAATGAAAGCGTACTCTCGGTCTGGGCTGCTCTGTTGCGGGCAGTACCCGAGAGCAAGTTGATAATAGCCGGTGTTATTGAGGGAAGCGGCCGCGAGCGTATCGCAGCAGGTTTGCGAGCCGGCGGAGTCGAGCCAGCACGCATTTATTTCCATCCGCGTTTGCCTAAGCCGCAGTTTCTGGAGTTGATTTCGGCTGTTGATGTCGCGCTTGACCCGTTTCCGTATAACGGCGGGGCGACGACGTGCGATTGTCTCTGGATGGGCGTACCTGTGGTAACCCTGGCCGGAACGCACGGATTTGGACGCTCGGGTACGAGCCTGCTAAATGGTGCGGGTTTTCCGGATTTGATCGCCTCAAGCGCGCGGGAGTATGTGGATATCGCCGCCGGATTGGCGCGTAATCCGCAGGGCCTCGTGGAGTTGCGGGCAACAATGAGAGAGAGGATAGCCGAGTCTGCATTGTGCGACACCGACGCATTTGTGCGCCGATTCGAGGAGTCCGTCATGGTCTTGTGGCGCAGGCAATGCGCGTGAATGACGGGGCAAGCGGCGTGCGGGGGGCAGATCAGCGCAAGTCTCTGGCTTCGCAGGATAAATGTCGGTGCCGTCAGCTAGGCCAGCATCAAATACGTGGTTTCAAGCATTGCGAACATATGAAGCCCGGAGGGGGGCGGAAATGGTGAGAGGAAGCGTAGATGGACGCTGAGATCGCACGCGCGCTGGAGCACCAGCGTGCCGGACGCCTTACCGAGGCAGAGGCGATTTATCGCGTCCTGCTTGCCTCGGCACCGGACAGTGTTCCGGTGCTTCACCAATACGGACTGGTTGAACTTGAACGAGGCAGTCTCGCCGAGGCTGTCTCCCTTATCGGAAGGGCTCACGCGCTGCGCGAGGGTGATGCGGTAATAATGAGTAATCTGGGCGAAGCCTATCGGAGGCAGGGGGATCTGGACAGGGCTTTTGACTTTTTCAAACGGGCGATGGAGTCCGATCCTGGACTGCCGGTTGCGCACCTGAATCTTGGCGTTCTGATGCGCGCGCGCGGAATGTTGCGTGAGGCGGAACATTTCCTGTTACAGGGGATCATGCTGTTTCCGGACATGTTCAAGGCGCACTCGGAGCTGGCGCAGCTGTATTTGCACGAGGAACGATATCCGGAGGCGGTCGAATGCCTGAAAAGCGTCGTCGCGCTCAAGCCGGAACTCAATGCAGGGCATCACGCCCTCGGAGACGCGCTCGCGTCCTGTGGTGAAACGCGTGAGGCTATTGTGGCGTACGAACGCGCGATTGCACTCGGTCATATGGGTGCTGCACTCGAGCTTGCGAAACTAAAATTCGAAATGGCGTGGGAGGAGCGGGCAATGGCGGCTTATTCGCTTCTACAACCGAAGAGTGCGAGGGTTGTCGCTGTCACCGAGACGAGCCTGGCGAACTGGTGTTCGGCGAACTCGGTGGAATTGACCCGAATGGGAGACATGCAAGTACTCCCTTTTGATCTTCGGCCGCCGACGGTGCCCGAATCGTTTGGTCTCGGATGGAGGAGTGGCAAGGCCATTGTGCCTTTTGCCTACCACGCGTTTGTGGGCGATGCCGAGGTAATTCGGCCCGGTTTTTCCGTAATTGCGGGAAAACGCGATTTGATTATCGAAGGTATTGTCAGCGAGCACCTCCATTATCCCTATCGTGACGGCCCGGTGCGCTTTAATTCGGACGATGGTCGAATGCTGCTCGATCTTTTCGAACAGACGGCGCATTGCCAGGGCAGTGCATTTTTGCTCGGGGAGGGCGGGGACAGGTATTGCTGGTTATATGAAAACCTGGCGCGCTTATGGTTCGTCGAACAGAACCCCAGATTGCGCGAGTTGCCGCTGGTTGTTTCATCCGAACTAAGTGTCGGCGAGCGCGAGATGCTTCGTATTGCCTACGGCGGTGAGCCACAACTAATCTGCGTTGCGCCGGGGAAAAGTGTGGGTGTGGACTCGCTGGTGGTGTCTTCGCTCCTGGCATTTGCTGACAATGTATCGCCCGTCGCTGTTCAGTTTCTGCGGCGAAAATTTTCCAGCGTCCCGCCTGGGACGCCGGGTAGGCGCAGGCTGTTTCTTTCGAGAAAAGCGTGCTCGTCGCGTCGCATTGCCAATGAGGCTGCATTGAAGGGGCTAATAGAAAGTAATGGCTTTGAGATGGTCGAGGCAACAGGCCTGGGCTGGCTCGAACGCCTGCGCCTATTTGAACAGGCGGAGGCTATCATTGGCCTTGATGATGAGACCATGAATGATCTTTTCATCGTGCCGCAGGGCGCGAAAGTCGGGGTCATCGCCACAGACGGAATTCAAAATTCCCGTCCCTGGCTGGTGTCGGCCCAACTAGGTCACCGTTTCCGCTACCTGCTTGGGCGCCCCAAGTTCGACTCAAGCACCCGGTTGGAGCAATGCGACGTGGAACTAGACCCGGCACTGCTCGATCGGTTTATGTCCGAGGGGTGATCCTGATGCGCGGCGGACATTCCTCGCGCCAGGCTTGAATGAGTCCCAAGCCTGCCGTCGGCTACCAGCGAAGATTCCGGACAACATCGTGTTTGCAGTAAACGCCGCGGTGCGCTGGGCTCTGGTCGGAGATCTGTTTGCGTATGCTCCTGTGAGCGGTGTTGTTGCACGCCAGATTTTTGAATATTCGCTGTGCGGGGGGGGCTGACCGTACGCCCGGCCTCGGTTTTGGTTTTGGTTTTGGTTTTGGTCTTGCGCCTAGTCTCGGTGTCAGGAAGCGTGCCGAAAGTGTCCGGATTTGCCGCCGGATTTTTCCAGCAGGCGCATATCCTCAATGTGCATGCCGCGGTCGACCGCCTTGCACATGTCGTAAACCGTCAAGAGGCCCACGCTAACTGCGGTGAGCGCCTCCATCTCGACGCCGGTGCGACCGAAGGTTTCGACGGTCACGGCAAGCTGTACGCCGCTGCCCGGTTCGTCGAAGGTGAAATCCGCAGCGATACGCGTGATGGCCAAGGGGTGGCAAAGTGGGATCAGATCCGATGTGCGCTTCGCCGCCTGAATTGCAGCCAGGCGCGCGATTCCGATGACATCGCCTTTTTTGCTGGTACCGCTGCGTATCAAGGCAAAGGTAGCGGGGAGCATCCGGATGACGCCGCCGGCACGCGCAACGCGATGTGTCTCGGCCTTGGCGCCAACATCAACCATATGAGCCTGACCGTGCTCGTCGAAATGGGTGAGCGATCCTGATTTGTCTGTCGTTTGCATTGGGTTGTTCTGCACTTGTTTTTCAAGGGTTTTCGGGAACTTGTTCGGGTCTAACGGTATCATATCCCCATGCGCAATGCTTATTCCTGCCTGCTGCTGTTGATGCTGATCTTGTGGTTGCCGCGTGGCATGGGGCAGGATCTTCCGGACCTTGGTGATGTGTCGCAGGCGACATTCACGCTGCTCGAGGAGCGACGTCTGGGCGAGAACATCATGCGGGAGATCCGGAGGGACCTCAGCTACAGCGATGACCCGGAACTTGCGGAGTACATTAACGCGCTTGGCTATCGTCTGGTCGCGGCAAGCAGTGATGCCAGGCAGGACTTTGAGTTCTTCGTCATTCGCGATCCCACATTGAACGCGTTCGCGATGCCCGGTGGTTTCGTTGGTGTGCACACCGGATTGATGCTCGCAGCGCAATCCGAATCGGAGCTTGCTGGCGTACTCGCGCATGAGGTGTCCCACGTCACGCAGCGGCATATCGCGCGGCAGATAAGCAAGCAGGGACAGTTCTCGGTTCTGTCACTTGCAGGGCTCGCCGTTGCACTTCTTGCGTCGCGCGCCAATAGCGACGTTGCGCAGGCGGCGGCGATTGGTTCGCAGGCGGGCGTCGTCGCGGCACAACTCAATTACACCCGGGAATTTGAGCGCGAGGCGGACCGCGTCGGATTCCAGACCCTGCAGCGTGCGAATTTTAACGTTCAGGGCATGGCGGCATTTTTTGAACGCCTTCAGAAAAATTCTCGTCTAGTGGAGAGCAATGCGCCGGCGTACCTGCGTACGCACCCGCTCACGATTGAGCGTATTTCCGACATGCAAAATCGTGCCAAGGACGAGGCGTACCGGCAGGTGCCGGACAGCGTCGAATTCCAGCTGGTACGTGCAAAACTGCGCGCGGAGCAGGGGTCTGCTCACGACGCGGTCGTTTACTTTGAGGGGGCGCTGCGGGAAAAGCGTTTTGCTACCGAGTACGCGGCACGTTACGGCTACGCGGCGGCGCTCGCGCGCGCCCGAGATTTCGCTGCTGCAGAGCGCGAGATTGCGGTGTTGCGCAACCGCGGAAAGCTGCCGCCGATGGTGGTCGCGTTGAGTGCGAGGGTTAAACGTGACGCCGGAAACACCGCAGGTGCGCGAGAGACTTTACGGTCCGCTTTGGTGGATTACCCGGATAGCCGGCCCCTCAACTATGCATATATCGAATTGCAGCAGGCAGCCGGGCTCCATCCGGATGCCATCATGTTGATTGCCGAGCGGCTCCGCAGCTATCCGAGGGATCCGCGACTTTTTGGCATGCAGGCCAAATCCTACGCAGCGCTGGGCCGGCGATTGCTGCAACACCAGGCGCAGGCGCAACTGTATGTCCTGCAGGGCAGCCTCCCTGCCGCTATCGAGCAGCTGCAGCTCGCGCAAAAAAGCGGCGATGGGGATTTCTACCAAATGTCCAGTGTGGACGCCCGCCTGCGCGAGCTACAAAGACAACTGCAGGAAGAGGCGCGCAACAAGAAATAGCACTTTGCTGCTGGGTCTGGCCAACCGGGAATTTCTCGGCGGATGCCCGCGCTGACCTACCCTACACTGACTCACCCCTTGGCCGGGGGGTCCAAGTAGGCGTCGAACAACAAGTCAAACGTCTTTTCGCTCTCGACGAGGAACTCGTTATCGTTGGTGCTGCGCCGGCGCGCGCCCTGCAGGAGTGTTTCCACGCCAGCGGCTTCGGGGATAGGAACGCCGCCGGCATCAAGCGCGTGTACGAGTTTGCCGATTCGGACAAGGGTCGCGTTGTTCGCCAATCCGAAATTGACCAACAATTCCTCGAACGTTACGCGAGTTTTGCTGTTCGAGAACTGCGCACCCTCATACCCGAAGCCAACCGCTGTTTCGGGACATTCCTGGTTTTTTTCCAGCCAAAACAGGGTCGCTTCGGGGTCGATGAAGCGACGGATCAGCCATGCTGAGGCGAGACGGTCGGTCCAGATTGGTTTTCTGGTGGCCCACACGCTGCGAAAAAACTGCCGGCCGGATGCCGTGGCGAGGCCTTCTTTGGGAGCGTCAGGGAACATTAGAGCCTTTACCTGCGCTTCCACGTCACCGAGCATTTGCGCCGCACGGTCGCGCGCCTTGGAGGGGAAGAAATCCAGCCCGGACAAGGAATCGAACTCGCGTCGTTGCTTGGTGAGAACCCGTGCAATAGCGCCTGGATCGGATACGCCGAATCCCATTTTCAAGCCTTCGACGGTTTTGACAAGTTCGTCATATTTGGCTGAACGATCGAAAAAGCCGCGAAAGACCTGGGCTTGTTCTTCGTCACTTGTAACCTGCAGGAGGTGGGCCGTTCCGTTGATCCGTGCAACGTGGTCGGCGAGGCGCGTCAGACCCAGTCGGTTTTCCGCTGAATCCGGTAGCACATAAACGCCCTCGCGCATGGCTGCGCATCCCAGAGAGTCGAGGGTGCGCAGGATGCGCATGCGTGCGGCTGGTTCATCCAGCGGCAAGGTGGTGACGTATACCAGCCAGCGTTCCCCGCCCTTCGCATCTTTCTCAGTGGCCAATTCGCTCTCTCAGGAAAGTCGTCACACGTTAAATTGAGTGTACTTTGGCTCGGGTACCGAAAGGCCGAAATTGACGGCTCCGAACCGAGCGGATAGTCTAAATTTTGGACGGTGATAAGGCAACCTCGCCGCGTGGTTTCAGGGTACGGGAAACGTACACCACAGCATACGGGGGCGGTTCATTTTGGTATAGTAAGGCGGTTGATTCACAAGGAAAACCAGTGCCTGATTCGCTGGTTAAAGGACGTATATATGAATTTCGACAAGGAAGTGGATGCGCGCGGGCTAAACTGTCCGTTGCCCATATTGCGCACCAAAAAAGCGCTGACAGACATGCTGAGTGGGCAGGTGTTGCGAATCGTTGCCACCGACCCGGGGGCTGTCAAGGATTTCCAGGCGTTTGCGAAGCAAACTGGCAACGCGTTGGTGGATCACTCCGCCAACGACAAGGAATTCACGTTTTTCATGCAAAAAAAGTAAGTGTAAGTAAGGGGCGGGCTATATTAAGAGCTGTCTTTTTTCAAGGCGACGCAGGCCGCGCCCATCCCTTGTAAGATTTTTCTCTGCGGCAGCTCAGAGCAGGCCCGCTCGCTCGTACAGCGGACGCATACCCTTGCGCCAGGTGGCGTAACCGGCGATAAACCATAGGGAAACCCCAATCGCGACCAGCCCGTTCAACAAAAGGGCATGCTGTGCGCCCATGATGTGGGCGAGCGCGCCTGCCGCCAGGTTACCCAGCGGTTGCAAACCCAGAAATATCATCACGTAGATTCCAACCACGCGACCGCGCTTGTCTTCGTCTGCAACGCTTTGCAGCAGGGTGTTGGTGGAGGCGGCGGTGATGATGATGCCAAACCCGATAAGCAGCATGCACGCCATCCCGAACGGTGCTGCGGTGGCTTGCGAGACAAGCGTGAGTCCGAGCCCTGAGATCAGCGGGCCTGCCGCGACGAATCGCCCCAGACCGGGAACCCGACTGCGACCCGCGAGGTAAAGCGATCCGCAGAGCGCGCCCAGACCGGAGCAGCCGATGAGAAAGCCAAAGGTGCGCGAATCGCCGCTGAAAACCTGGTCTGCCACCAAGGGCATCAGCAGTTGATAGGACTGGACGAAGATGCTTACAAAGCCAAGCATGATGATCAGACGCCGCAATGGCATTGTGCCGAACACAAAGCGAAAACCGGCACGCAATTCCTCGGCCCAATCGCGTTTCGAAGCCGATTGCGAACGGCGGGGCGTGCGAATGCGCGACAGGATAAGCAGGATCCATGCGTAGGAGAGTGCATTGACCGTAAAGCACCATGCCTCGCCGAATGCCGCGATAAACACGCCTGCAAGCGCCGGGCCGATGAAGCGGGCCATCTGGAACAGGGACGCGTTCAGTGCGATCGCGTTGGGCAGGTTTTCCTTGTGCTCGACCAATTCAAGAATAAAGGCATGCCGCGTCGGAGTTTCCAGGGCCGTGGCGACGCCTATGGCGAGCATGATGACAATGATCTGCCAGGCAGTGATGATTTCAAGAAAAGTCAGCGCGGCCAGCAGCGCGCACAGAGACGAACTGACCCCTTGCGCAGCCATGAGCATTTGCCGGCGGTCATAGCGATCGGCAAAAATGGCGGCAACCGGTGATACCACCAGGTAGGCGATGTTAGAGGCGAAACCCACCAAGCCCAGCAGCAGGGCCGAACCGGTCAAACGATAGACCAGCCAGCTCACCGCGATTTGCTGCATCCAGGTGCCGACCATCGAAACACTTTGGCCGAGGAAAAACAGCCGGAAATTGGGATGCCGGAACGCGCCGAGAGCCGCCGGCATTTTCATGTCACTCAGCCCCTGAGTTTTCCGAGTTGTTGGCGCTGCTTGTCCAGTGTTGCGACGAAGCCGGCGAGGCGGTCCTTTTCCTGCGCCACCACTTGGGTCGGAGCGCGCTCGACGAAGCTCGCGTTTGACAGTTTCGCGTTGGCCTTGGCGATTTCACCCTCGAGCCGCGTGATTTCCTTACCAAGGCGTTCGCGTTCGGCATTGACGTCAATTTCGATCTTCAACATCAGGCGGGTGTCGCCGACGACAGCCACCGGTGCATCGGCTTCGGGCAGCATCGATTCGACGCTTGTTTCGGATAGCCTGGCCAGCGCTCTGAGGTACGGGAAAGCCGCCTCGAGTTGCGTTTTGTCGCCGCTCGCGAGCAGCGGTACGCGTTCGGCCGGGGACAACTTCATTTCTCCACGCAGGTTGCGGCAGGCAAGGACTAGGTCTTTCACATAAGTCATGCTGGCCTCCGCGGCCGGGTCTATCTTTTCCGGCTGCGACTGGGGGTAGGGTGCCAGCATGATGCTTGCGCCGGTTTTCCCCGCCAGAGGCGAGACGGTCTGCCAGAGTTCCTCGGTAATGAACGGAATAATCGGATGTGCGAGACGCAGCACCGCTTCGAGGACACGAACCAGCGTGCGGCGCGTCCCGCGCTGTTGCGCCTCGTTGCCGCTCATTTGTGCTTCGGACAACTGCACCTTGGCAAGTTCGACGTACCAGTCGCAGTATTCATCCCACACAAATTTGTAGATCGCACCGGCTGCATTGTCGAAGCGGTACTCGGCGAAGCCTTTTGCAACCTCGGCCTCGGTGCGTTGCAAGAGGCTGACGATCCAGCGGTCGGCCGCCGAGAGTTCAATCGGCAGAGATTCGTCGGTGCCGCAGTCCTTGCCCTCGGTGTTCATCAGCACAAAGCGCGTTGCATTCCACAACTTGTTGCAAAAATTGCGGTATCCCTCGCAGCGCGACAGATCGAAATTGAGCGTGCGTGCGAATGTGGCGAGTGAGGCGAAGGTAAATCGCAGCGCGTCTGTGCCAAAGGAGGGGATGCCCTCGGGGTAGTTCTTGCGAATGTACTTCTCGATTTTTGTCTTGTGGTCGGCGCGCATCAGGCCGACCGTGGATTTTTCGAGCAGCGTATCGAGCGTGATGCCGTCAATGAGGTCGAGCGGGTCGAGCGTGTTGCCCTTGGACTTGGACATTTTCTGGCCCTCGGCATCGCGCACCAGGGCGTTGATGTATACGTCGCGAAAGGGCACTTTCCCGGTGAAATGCAGGCTCATCATGATCATCCGGGCGACCCAGAAAAAAATGATGTCAAAGCCAGTGACCAGAACCGAGGAGGGCAGGAAGGCCTCAAGATCCCTGGTTTTTTCTGGCCAGCCCAGCGACGTGAAGGGCACGAGCGCCGAGGAGAACCACGTGTCTAGCATGTCCTCGTCGCGGCGCAGCGTACCAGCGTAACCTTTTGCCGCGGCCTGTTTCTTTGCCTCGTCCTCGGAGCGAGCGACGTAGACGCGTCCCTCGCTGTCGTACCAAGCCGGAATCTGGTGACCCCACCAGAGCTGGCGCGAGATGCACCAGTCCTGGATGTTTTCCAGCCAGTGGTTGTACGTTGTGGCCCAGTGCTCGGGATGGAATTTGACCGCGCCCGTGGCGACTGCATCAAGACCTTGCTTCGCAAGGCCGTCCATCTTGACGAACCACTGGTCGGTGAGCATCGGTTCGACGATGACGCCGGTGCGACCCGAGCGCGGCACGCGCAGTTTGTGAGGCTTTTCGGATACCAGCAGACCCAGCGCCTCGAGATCGGCGAGCATTTTTTTGCGCGCATCAAAGCGGTCCAGACCGCGATAGGCCGGCGGTGCTTCGGCGCTGACCTTTGCGTCCAGCGTCAGTACGCTGATCAATGCGAGCTTGTGGCGTTGGCCGACCTGGTAGTCGTTGAAATCATGCGCAGGGGTGATTTTCACGCATCCGGTGCCAAAGGCGGCATCGACGTAGTCGTCGGCAATGACCGGAATGCTCCTGCCGGTCAGGGGCAGAGTTACTTGCTTGCCGATCATGGTGGCGTAGCGCGCATCCGTGGGATTGACCGCGACGGCGACGTCGCCAAGCATCGTTTCCGGCCGCGTGGTGGCCACCACGAGCGACCCGCTGCCATCCGCAAATGGGTAGCGGATCTCCCAGATCTTGCCGTCTTCCTCGTCGCTGTCGACTTCCAGATCGGACACCGCGGTGCCCAGCGCGGGGTCCCAGTTGACGAGCCGCTTTCCTCGGTAGATAAGGCCTTCCTCGTGAAGGCGCACGAAAACTTCGGCGACAGCGCGTGACATGGTCGCGTCCATCGTGAAGTAACCTGCAGCCTGGCCCTCGGTGTCGGCGTATGTCCAGTTTGCCGAGGTGCCCATGCGCCGCATCTGGCGCGTGATCGTGGCGCCCGACTCCTGCTTCCAGTTCCAGACGCGCTCAAGAAAGGCGGCGCGCCCGAGATCATGCCGTGTTTTACCCTCGGCCTGCAGTTGACGTTCCACGACGATTTGCGTCGCGATGCCCGCATGGTCGGTGCCGACAACCCAGTTTGTGTTTTGCCCCGACATGCGGTGATAGCGGATGAGCGTGTCCATCAGCGTCTGTTGGAAGGCGTGCCCCATGTGAAGGGTGCCTGTGACATTTGGCGGGGGCAACTGGATGCAGTAGGCACCCTTGCCTGTGTCCCCAGATTGCCCGCTGGCGGCGGCCCCCGCGTGCTTGAAGTATCCGCGGGATTCCCACTCGGGGTACCAATGCTGCTCGATGGCGTGGGGGTCGAAGCTTTTTGATAGTTCCATGACGGGTCGGTCTGCTTTGCAAGTGACACCAATAAGACGAAAAGCGCGCCCGTTCGACCCTGACTATCCCGCGAAGGGATCCGGGCCGCCGGTAACGCGCAGAATAGGACCGATTATAGCGGAGCGTGTTCGCGGCGCGGTGTTCGTTAGCTCGTTCGCTGGATCATTTTCCGGATGATTCTGGAGCGTATTCCGCCGGCCGCAATGGCTGAAAAGGCCCGTCTGGCAAGGCTTTCCAGCCATCGTTTAGCCAAAAACCAAGCCGGTGACAAACGGTTTCCGTCACGGAGGGGCGTTGCGTGTTTCGTGTTCCCGTCGAAGTCTCTCGAGCGACTCGTTCACCGCTTCGGCCACGGCGCTGCGCACCGCGGCGCGAATGCTCAGGCCCAGTTCCAGTTGCACGGTTTGCATCGCCCAGTCGAGAAGCTCGTTCGTGCGCGGTTTTAGCGTATCGGCAAGACGTTGCTCCAAATCGGGGGCGAGCATCGCAAGTATTTCCTCGCGTAATTTCGTCGCATCAAACTCAGGAACGGTGGCATGCGTGAGCGAACCTGGTCCTTGCGCCCGGGATGTCGAAGCTTCGGGCGCGGTGTCGTGAATGATGCCCGTTGCGGCGGCTGTCGGGGCGCCGTGGCCCAGCTCTGCCGCAAAGCCGGAAAGCGCGACGACTTCGGTGAGTACGGGAAAATCGAGGGCCGCACTTTCCGTTGGGCCTTCGACTGGCTGCGCACTGCTCGGCCGGTAGCGGTCGAGGAGGGCATCGGCCTTGCTGAGAAGTTGATCGGATTTAGCCGTTTCAGTCACGTTATGTTTCCCGGTGTCGCCGTGGCGCTCGCATCACCCGTTGCCGCCAAGTTTGTGCGCCTGAATATCATAGCCGCGATCGCGATAGAAGCGGAAGCGCTCGCGTCCGGCGCTTCGGTCGGCATCGTCGGTGCCGACGATTTCGACCAGGCGTTGGAAGCGGGAGAACCCGGGCGGGCACTCGCTGTCGAGATTGACAAGCACATCATCGTGATCAAGCGGGGCACAGTCGTAGCTCAGCAGCACCGGGGTTTGCGCGGCAACTGCAGAATCAGCCATGCAATGCGGGACAAATCCCGTGGGTTGCCAGGTCCACAGCAACTTGTCGATGTGCTGGACGACTTTGGTGTCCCT
>CAITSH010000135.1 GCA_903895005.1 uncultured Pseudomonadota bacterium | reverse complement strand
TTCGAGTGGTGTGTTGCAATCATCTGCACATCCGGGTGCAAATAGTTGCTGAGGTTGTCTATGTCGTTCTTGAGGGCGGCTCTGAAGTAGCCGACCGCATTGATCGTCGTGATGCTAGATCCTTTGGCTTCCACCTTGTTCACTTTGTGCGTCCAGTTGCCCGTATCCAATAAGTAAGGCTCTCCGTTCGCGACTGTTAACCCAAGCCGAACTTTGCAGCCTGCGCCCCCCGTGCTCACTTCTTTCGCTATGTGTACAAGCTTCGTAACTGATGGTATAGCACCGTGATCCTCAGACAATCGAGCGTAGAAAACCACGAAGGATAGCGCAAAGTCGTGGTCCACGTGAGCTCTGTCCTCTGATACTGACGA
This sequence comes from uncultured Pseudomonadota bacterium, assembly GCA_903895005.1. Next base: position 2,294 of record CAITSH010000135.1, on the reverse strand, counting down.
TGTTCTGCCGGTGTGTTCAATCCACCAGGACGGCCATAGAAACGAGTCGGGAAGGTTTGCGGATCCGCCCACCTTCTGTCGCATGTCGGACACAATGCGAAGAAGTTGTTGTCCGTCTGATGGACACATCGCGATGAACCGGCGCTTGAAGAGGTCGATGAGAGACAAAAAGTTTGAGTACCCTCTGTGTCGCCTGTCATGATCGGGCCATTTTATCAAAGTCTTGTCCTGGAACTTCATTTTGGTGAAGTCACTGTAACAGCACGGTCCATATTTTCTTCTCTCGGGATTTCTCGTTGTTGGTCTCAGACCACACCCCGCAATTCCCTTCTTGAATTCTGAAACGTTTTTCACTCGAGAGCCTTTGCAGCAAGGCAGGCCGCCTGATAGTCGGAGTACCTCCGTTAGTACGTCGAATGCTGCTTGAAACAGTTTCGGCAGAGCCTCCAATTCAACACCGTAAAAGGTTTTTGGCCGAGCTAGAACGAGCACTGTTCGACCGGTCGTGTCTGTGACCTTGAGCCAGCCTGTTGTCGGTGCTTGAAGTGCGGCCTCATTCGAAATGGTGTATCGATGTCCGGTGCTGTGTACTACCTGCAAGAGTGGCACGTGCACTTGTTTTGGCACTTCCATCATGCACGTGTGCCTCGTCGATGCAAAGCGCAGGCGCTTGGTGCCTGAACTCAGTATTTCCTGTACCTCTTTCGGCGGATCCAATACTCGCATACGCGACAACTCTGCTGAGCCTGAAGCACACACCCTCGTTTTCTCATTTGAGACGCGCTGTCTGCTTCGCTGCTTTCGTTTCAGCACAGTTGACTTGGCCGGTTCGATTCGTCGTGCTGCGCCGGACGAATGTTCCTGTTTGTTTTTCAGGTGGCATGAATCATTGTAAGATCGACAAGTCTTTGTTTGTATCTCGAACTTGCCTCTGTCATTCCAGTCGTGGTGTCCCGTTTTAATGCCCGTATCATTCGCATCCGCTTTCTGTTTGCTGACCTTGTTGCATCGTCAGCCAGCTCTTTAGCGGCTTTGAGTTCGGCTGCCCTTTTCTTACGAACCCTGTCGGCCTGTTTTGACTGTCGTGCCATTCCTACTATGAATTCACATCCTTTTTGCGGTTGCGGCTTTTATTAAGTGTTTGTAGAGCTTCGGTGAAAGAAGCGACGTCATTTTGACACGTTGAAATTCACTTATGCTATAGTCTAGTGTTAGAATCGGTTTGCGGTCACGCAATTGTGGTCATGCAAGCCACTTTTGATAATCGCAAGTACGCTTGAGCTTCATAGAGCTTGCGGAGTGTAACTTATTGTTATCTTATAACCCTTTGCTCGGTGTAGACAAGCCGCTTTCCCCCTAAGCATGGTCTCGGCGCTAGGTTGGAAGTGAAGAGACATGTCATAGATTCGCATTGTGTGGAAATGAAAATGACACCTCCCGCGACAACACCGACCGATGAAAATTGTTATTTCGAGTTGTTCCTTGCATTTGGAGCCAATGGATAGAAGGAGAATCGCGTATCCGCACGTGGTGACCTCAAAATGTTATCCTTGTGCACACTTCGAGTCACAAAACGGATTTTTGATTCCAGCTTTGTAAACTATTGTTCGTAGGTGTAGTAGCGCCTCTGTCGAGCCCCGTGTCGAAGACATGTTTGTCTTGAAAGATAGAACGCCGCACACCGCGATCTGACCGCGATCTCATGCGTCGTGCTTGAGATGACTCTGAGTCTCTGATCGGTCTGATGCATGTACACACTAAATTTTCGAAACCTTCTTCACAATTGACGGGCTCTTCATGAAGAACGAGGCGATCGAGACGCCTTCAATCTCCTCCTCGCTGTCAATCTCTGGGCGGAAATTTGCTGAGCGCGATGGCCAAGTCGATGGTTCGCCGTACTCTTGTATGATGTCCGATAGGTACTTATCCATCTTAACTCGGCGAGGGAACGCGTTAGACACGCGAGGTGGAATCCTAAACTCAAAGTGAGCTCCTTCTTTGAGAGCGTAATCGGTGGCGTCATACGTCTGACCCGCCCCGGGTCCGTATGGAAACACAAAGACGCCTGCGCCGTTTTGGTTCAAGTTTGCCGAAAACTTGACTGCCTCTTCGCGCCATGCGGTGAACTGGCAGATCCCGCCGACGTGGTCGACCGCCTTGACTTTGACGATGTCTGTGCCCGTCACTGTCTTGAACAGGTCGTTTCTCTTAGCAATCCATGCCATGACGACACCTCCCGACTTGTGATCCTCCTGTGCTTCTGCCCAGGTCTTTAACTCAACGCAATGCATAGC
>CAITSH010000134.1 GCA_903895005.1 uncultured Pseudomonadota bacterium | reverse complement strand
TCGGGCGGCGAAAAGCAGCGCGTGGCGATCGGACGCGCACTGCTTGCCAATCCGCGGCTGCTCCTGATGGACGAACCCCTCGCTTCGCTGGATGGACATCGCAAGGAAGAGATACTCGACTACATCGAGCTGATGCGCGACAGCTTCGATCTGCCCATTATTTACGTAAGCCACGCGGTGGACGAGGTGGTCCGTCTTGCCGACCAGGTGGTGATCGTTGCCGAGGGGCGCGTAGCAGCGGCGGGTTCGGTGGCCGAGGTCATGGGGCGTCCGGAACTGCGCCAGTTGGCCGGAAGCTTCGAAGGAGGGACGGTCATCGAGGGCAAGGTGCTCGAGCAAAATCTCGATGACGACATCAGCGTCATCGGCTTTGACGGGGGCAGGCTTCTGGTCCCGGATGTGGACGCCCTGGTGGGGGAGTCGGTTCGTATGCGGGTGCGCGCCAGGGATGTCTCTCTGGCACTGTCGCCGCCCGCTGGTATCAGCATCCTGAACGTGCTGCCGGGGACGATCATCGCGATTGAAGCACCGCGCGCCGGTGCGGTGGATGTCGTACTGAGGGTTGGCGCAGTTGAATTGCGCTCGCGCATTACGCGACGGTCTGTCGCGCAGCTACGCCTTTCATCCGGGATGTCGGTCTACGCCATGGTCAAGGGCGTTTCGCTTGACCGCCGCTAGCGCGTCACGCGCTAGTCGATTGCAATCATGACATTGCTTGCCTTGATGACCGCGTAGGCCTCGCCACCCTTTTTCAGCCCCAGGGACTTGGCCGAACCCGTGCTGATGACGGATACGACTTCGATGCCCTTGCCCACGGCAATCACGACTTCGGTGCTGACGGGGCCCTTGGTGATTTTCTTGATTTTTCCCTTGATTGAATTGCGTGCGCTGATTTTCATGTCATCTCACTTTTTACAGTTTTTGCAGTCGAAGGCATTACGGGATGAAGGCGTCGAGGCCGGGCGATGGTTTCGCCGATATCGAACATCCGGCCGGTGATCGCGGAACCATAACCGCCCAGGCTGTCTACGATCGTCTTGAACTCGGGGCCGCGGAGCATACCGAGGAAATCTACCAACGCGGGATTGTCGAGTGCGTCCTTGCGGCAGGCGAGGTAGTAGCGTTCGGTGATCAGTGGAATGAAGTCCAGGTTGTAGTGCCCCGCGGCAGCCTTGATTCCGTAACCCGCATCGGCCTTGCCGGCGGCGATGGTTGCCGCGACGGCAAGGTGGGTGAACTCCTCGTCCTGGTAGCCGCTGATCGCCGATGGTGCGATGCCTGCGCCGGAAAGCAGTTGATCGAATTCGACGCGACTGCCCGATTCGCGCTGTCGATTGATAAAACGCACGCCCGGTTGCATCAGGTCGGCGAGACTGTGAATTTGCCGGGGATTCCCGGGTGCGAGCATCAAGCCCTGCACGCGCGTCGCCAAGCCGATCAGCGAAAACTGACGTGGTTTGAGGTAACGGCGGAATTGAGCCGAGGCGCCTTGTTCCATACCCTCTGCGACGTGAAATCCCGCCAGCGTGCAATGCCCTTTGGCGAGTGCGGCCAGGCTGTCTATGCTGCCTTGGAAGCGCAGGTCGAGTTTGAATCCGGGGCGCTGGGCCAGCATGTCGCGCAACTGGGCGAGTGCGAGGTCGTGGCTGGCGCATATTTCAAGGCGGTTTGGCGACAATTCCATGGCTTGTGACAGCGCGCGTTCGATTTCGGCGCTGACGCTCTCGAGCTCGGGGCCCAGCCTGGCTTGCACCAGTTGTTCCGCCCAAAGGAGCTTGCCACCGAAGTCCGTGAGTGTCGCCCCTTTGCCGCGGTGCAAGGTCGCCATCGGTTGGCCGAAAATGCGCTCCCACTTTCCCATGAGGCCCCAGACGTGGCGGTAGGACATGCCGACCTTGCGCGCAGCCCCGGCCAGGGAACCTGTCGCATGGATGGCGTAGAGCACGCGGAACAGAGTGGCATCAACCGTCAGCGTCAGGTCGGTGCGTGGTTGCCACTGGTATTGCAGGTTCACTTTAAACATATGAACAAGTTTGCATATTGGTGATTTGGAGGACTTCCCATAACATGCGCTAAGTTACCAGAAAGTCAGGGGATTTTCGACGTCATGTCGTCTTGATGGCGGTGTTTTCCAAGGAGCCATGCAGAATGAAACCGGTGTTTATTGCAGCCCTCACGCTCTCGCTTGTGGCGATTGCGGCGCCTGTGGCGGCGCGCGACATCAAAATGTCGACCACTACCAGTACGGAGAACTCAGGCCTGTTGAAGGTGTTGTTGCCAAAGTACGAAGCCAAATGCGCCTGCAAGGTTCTTGTCATTTCGGTCGGAACGGGCAAGGCGTTGGAACTTGGCAAAAACGGCGACGTGGATGTCGTGCTGGTTCACGCGCGCGCGGCCGAGGACAAATTTGTTGCCGAGGGCAGCGGCATTAACCGCAAAGATGTGATGTATAACGATTTCATTCTCGTCGGCCCAAAGACCGATCCTCTTGGCTTGAAAGCCCAGAAGAGCATCGTTGAAGCGTTCAAGACCATGGGCCAGGGCAAGTCACGGTTTATTTCGCGAGGCGACAATTCCGGTACAGACCAGATGGAAAAAGCCTACTGGAAAGAGGCGGGCGTCACCCCAGCAGGCGGCTGGTTTGTTTCGGCCGGTCTCGGCATGGGCGAGGTTCTTACCATGGCGGGAGAGATGCAGGGCTACACGCTATCGGATCGCGCCACTTACGGTGCATACCGGGCCAAGACGGGACTGGACATCGTGCTTGCCGGCGACTCGAAAATGTTCAACCCTTACGGCATTATCGCCGTCAATCCGCAAAAGTATCCTGGTATCAATCACGCCGGTGCGATGGATCTGATTAACTGGCTAACCTCGTCCGAAGGGCAGAAGGCGATTGCCGATTTCAAGGTGAGCGGCGAGCAGATGTTTTTCCCAAGCGCAAGATAAAGCGCATGCCGCCGACAACCTGTTTCATGCCCGGCACGTTGCTGCCGGGTGAGCAAATCCGGCGCTGCTTCGGTGAGTGTCCGTGAATCTCATTGATGCTGTTGGGGAGGCGTGGCGTCTCCTGTCTGGCGGTGATGCAGAGCTCTGGGGCATCGTCTGGGTATCCATTAAGGTTGCGGTGCTGGGCCTGATGCTGTCATTGATTCCGGGTATCGCGGCCGGATACCTGCTCGCCATGAAGCGCTTTCGCGGCCGGCGTGTGCTTGTGATTACAGTGCAAAGCCTCTTGTCCTTTCCAACGGTCGTCGTCGGCCTTGTGCTGTACATGCTGCTTTCGCGCCAGGGCCCGCTGGGTGGCTGGCAACTGCTGTTTACGCAGGACGCGATGATTCTTGGCCAGGCGATACTCGCCTTGCCGATCATTGCGGCGTTCACGCTCTCGGCGGTCCAGGGGGCGGACCCCCGCGTGCATGAGACGGCAATCGGGCTGGGGGCCGGCCCGTTTCGCGCGGCCTTGACGACCCTGGGCGAGGTGCGCTTCGCGGTGATTGCCGCAGTGCTGAATGGATTTGGGCGTGCTATCTCCGAGGTCGGATGCGCGCTGATGATCGGCGGAAACATTTCCGGCCTGACGCGCAATATCACCACGGCCATCGCGCTGGAAACGAGCAAGGGTGAGTTTGCACAGGGCATCGCGCTTGGACTGGTGCTGATGATTCTCGCGCTGGCGGTCAACGCGACGCTGGCGCTTTTGCAAGGTGAAGGCGGGATGAAATGAGCACCGCGACGACGCCGCTCGCGGAAGTCCGGGGACTGTCGAAGCGCTTTGGCGAAAAGCGGATTTTCGACAACGCGGATGCGTCGCTTGATGCAGGGCGCGCGTATGTGCTGACCGGCGACAATGGCAGCGGCAAGAGCACCTTTTTGCGCATACTGGCCGGCTTGGAGCCGGCGGACGGTACGCTGCGATTTGGTACTGCGACGTTCGCGCTTGACGCCTATCCGCAGCGTATCCGACGCGACATCGTTTACGTGCATCAGCATCCTTACCTGTTCCATACCAGCCTGGCGAAGAACATCGGCTACGGATTGCACGCGCGCGGTGTAACGGCTGCAACCCGGATTGCGCGGGTCTCCGCCGCGATCGCCTGGGCGCGACTTGAGGGCTTGCTTGAAACGCCGGTGGACAAGCTTTCCGGGGGGGAGAGGCAAAGGGCGGCGCTGGCGCGGGTGAAAGTTCTGGAGCCCGGGCTTCTGCTGCTCGATGAGCCGACGTCCAATCTGGATGCGGAGTCCCGAGCCCAGGTCATCGAACTCGTTGCCGCACTGTGCGCCGGGGGTAAGACCACAGTGCTGATTGCCTGTCATGATCTAGATCTGATCGAGTTGCCGGGGGTATCGCGGCTCCACATCGAAGACGGTCGCGTGGCTGCGGGCTGAGCTCAGGCGGAGCGGGTTACGGGGCAGGGGTTTGCAGGGGCGATGACTGGAAACGCCCGTCTGGCGAGGCTTTCCGGGTATTGCCGAGTTTGTTTCGTGAGTGTAAAGCCGTGCTCTAGTTGTGTGTGAGGCGGGGCAGGTCCGTTATAGTCGCGCTGATATAATGCTTCCCTGTTCAATCGTCGACCGATTCCAAGCGGTCCGCGTCTCGCGTCAATGAAAATTTTCGGCTTCGCCGGCTGGTCCGGCAGCGGCAAAACCACGCTTATCGAGAAACTCATTCCCTGTTTTACCGAGCAGGGGCTGCGCGTTTCGCTGATCAAGCACGCGCATCACGCGTTCGATGTTGACCAGCCGGGAAAGGATTCCTGGCGTCATCGTCAAGCCGGTTGCAGCGAGGTGATGGTCGTCTCTGAGAGGCGGTGGGCGTTGATGCATGAATTGCGCGATGAGGCCGAACCGGGTCTGGACGAACAACTTGCGCGACTCAGTCCCTGCGATCTCGTTTTGGTCGAGGGTTGGAAATTCCATCCGATGCCAAAACTCGAAGTATGGCGCGTCGCCAACGGCAAGGCCTTGCTTCATCCGGACGATGGTCATGTCGTCGCTGTTGCGGCGGACAGCAGTGTTGCAACGGCCTTGCCGCAGTTCGACATAAACGATCCGGTACGCATCGCCGGTTTCATCACGAAATACCTGGGAATCCAATGAACAAAGGTTTGCTTTCCGTCGAAGAAGCGCTGACGCAACTACTCGCCGGTGCGACACCGGTCACTGAAACCGAAACCGTCGCGACCCTGGCCGCGACAGGCCGCGTACTCGCTGCCGCGCAGCGTTCGACCATGGACGTGCCGCCCCTCGACAACAGCGCGATGGACGGCTACGCACTGCGGCTTGCGGACCTTGCCGGTCCCGGAGCGCGATTGCGCGTAACGCAGCGCATTTTCGCCGGATCCGTCGGTGCACCGCTTGAGGCGGGCACTGCCGCGCGTATTTTCACCGGCGCCCCCATTCCTGCCGGCGCGGACGCCGTCGTGATGCAGGAACAGTGCACCGAGGAGGACGGCGCGGTCATCGTGAACCAACTGCCGCAACCCGGTGAGTGGGTCAGGCGTGTCGCGAGCGATATCCCAAGTGGCGGCGAGATCTTGCCCGAGGGTATGCGCCTTCGTCCGCAAGATACGGGCTTGGCCGCATCTGTCGGCATCGCCGCACTGCCGGTTCGCAGGCGCGTGCGCATTGGTTTCTTTTTCACCGGAGATGAGTTGGTGATGCCCGGTGACCCGCTTGCTCCTGGGCGTATTTACAACTCCAACCGGTTTACGCTCAACGGACTCGGGCAGATGTTCGGCTGCGAGGTGCGCGATTACGGCATTGTCCCGGACAACCTGGAAGCGACGCGCGACGTGCTGCGTCGTGCGGCCGCCGAAAACGACATCATCGTCACATCGGGCGGCGTGTCGGTCGGCGATGCCGATTTCGTCAAGCCCGCTGTCGAGGCCGAGGGTGAATTGCTGATGTGGAAAATCGCCATGAAGCCGGGGCGTCCGCTTGCTTTCGGTCGCGTCGGCAAGGCCAGTTTCATCGGGCTTCCGGGCAATCCGGTATCGAGTTTCGTGACCTTCCTGATTTTCGTACGTCCGTTCCTGCTCAAGACGCAGGGCATGAGCCAGTGCCTGCCACGAAGCATCGCAGCCCGTGCCGATTTTGACTGGCCGGCGCCTGATTCGCGGCGTGAATTCCTGCGCGTAAAATGGAACGATCAGGGCGGCTTGTCGCTGTATGCGTCGCAGGATTCCGCGGTCATGACCTCGACGGTCTGGGCTGACGGTCTCGTTGACAATCCGCCGCGCCAGGCGATCCGGCGCGGCGACACGGTAAAGCTGCTGGCTTACTCGGAGCTCTTTCAGTGAGTGTGAAAATTCTTTTTTTTGCGTCCTTGCGCGAGCAACTGGGCGTGGGTGCCGAGCAGATCGAGCTGCCCCAAGGCGTGTCCTCGGTTGCAGCATTGCGCCAGCACCTGATGTCGCGCGGTGAAGCATGGGCGGCGGCGCTGGGCGAGAAGCGCGCCCTGCGTGTCGCGGTCAATCAGGACATGGCAATGCCGGATACACCCGTCAAAGCCGGTGACGAGATCGCGTTCTTTCCCCCGGTGACCGGAGGCTGACATGACGGTGCGCGTTCAAACCAATGATTTTGATGTGGGCGCGGAGATCAAGGCGCTGCGCGAGGGCAACCCGAAAATCGGGGCGATCGCGAGCTTTATCGGGTTGGTGCGCGACGTCAACGACGGCGACAGCGTTGCGGTGATGACCCTTGAGCATTACCCGGGTATGACCGAGAAGGCGCTGGAGGCGATCGTGTTGAAGGCGAGACAGCGCTGGGACATCCTGGATGTGCTGGTGGTCCATCGCATAGGCGAACTGCGGCCCACGGACCAGATCGTGCTGGTGGTGGTCAGTTCGGCGCATCGCGGCGAGGCCTTTGCCGCCTGCGAGTTCGTGATGGACTATCTGAAGACCGAAGCCCCGTTCTGGAAAAAGGAACAGACAGGCAACGGCGCGCGCTGGGTTGAAGCGCGTTCGTCGGATGAGGATGCCGCCGCGCGCTGGAAGGCCGGCACCTAGCATGTCGGTAGCGGGATTCGCCGCGGTCGGGCTAGGCGCGGCACTGGGCGCGTGGCTTCGCTGGGCGCTCGGCCTGGGGCTTAATCAGTTGCTGCCCCTGTTTCCGCTCGGAACCCTGCTTGCCAATTTGATTGGAGGCTACCTTGTCGGCGTTGCGATGGGGGTATTTGAGCAGGTTGGTACGCTGCCACCCGAGATCAGATTATTTGTGGCGACCGGTTTTCTGGGGGGGCTGACCACGTTCTCGACGTTCTCGGCAGAGTCGGTCGCATTGCTGCAGTCGGGCCGCTACGAAATGGCCTTGCTGCACGGTGCCGGCCACCTCGCCGGATCCATCCTGCTGACCATTCTGGGGTTTTGGACGGTACGAGCGCTTTTGCACTAGGCCTCGCGGGGCAATCGTCTCCGGGCACGACAGTGCGAACCTGAATGACCGGTCCCCGGCGCAACCAGCAAGGCTGGTAGCGCGGCGTCCGCCGTGATGGACGCCAATGCCGGATTGCGGGAGGAGGTCGCGCACCGGCACTCAGGAAAAACCTTGCATCAAATCGTGACGAACACCTCAGAAAAGCGTGTGCTGGTCACCGTACTGTGCATCGCGCATGCGGCGATCCAGATCGGCCATGTTCTGTGATGCGCCGAGATAGGTTTCCAGATCGCGCTGTTCCGTACTGAGCCGCCACGCGCTGATTCGCGCAGTCCAGGCTGCAAACAGAGCAGCCAGCGCGGCGAAAAGCCCTGTATCGACATCGATTGGCTTGCGAAGCGGTAACGTATTCATTTGTAAAGCCTCGGGTTTTCAGGCGGTTCAGTTAAATTAAAGGTGCGGACGAACGTGGAACCGAAGTTGAGGAGGAGGAGGATAACGACCGCCCCACGTCCGCCGCGTTGACCAGATTCGATTTATGCGTCTTTGCTGCTGAAAATGCCCTTTATCCACTTGCGCAGGTATTCCCGGCGCAGGGCCCGGACTT
>CAITSH010000133.1 GCA_903895005.1 uncultured Pseudomonadota bacterium | reverse complement strand
CGATCTCTCGCGGGCATCGATTTGATACTTCACAAAGTCCTTCACCTTTGGCGTCGTCGTTTCGCCTTCGTAATGCAGCTTCTTCGTCACGCTCGCCGCTGTCTGCCACGCGAAAGCCTCCTCCAAGGCCTCGCGACCGAGCGCCCGATACGCGTATTAACGGTGCCTTGCGATCAGCACACTGCACGGGCTGTAATCGAGCAGCGATGCGCCGACCGATCCCTTCCACCACCTCGCGGCGAACGAGGTCTTTTGCCGGTGACCGAGCACGATCAGGTCGCACTGCAACTCGACCGCGATGCGGCAGATTTCCTCGACCGGTTCGCCCACGGCCAGGTGACCGGTGACGGCAAACCCCTTCGCCTGCATCTGGGCGACCCCTTCATCGAGCACCTGTTGCGAGCGCTTTTTTTCCTCATCGAGCAATTCCTCAGGAAGAAAGCCTTCGGTCAGAAACATGCTTGAGGGCATCCCCGCCACAGCCAGCAAATGGGTCTCGGCCTTGGTCATGGCGACAAAATCGGCGCACTCGATGAGCGCGGCGCGCCCCTCCTGGGACCCGTTATAGGCCATCAAAATCTTACGGTACATGGCTTCCTCCTCAAGATGCCAACGCGCAAAACAGGACACTGATCACGAACCGGTCATGAACCGGCGATGCACCTGAACAAATCTGATCAACCCAGTTGCGCAACGTGCACTCTTCTTGCGTCTGGAGCTTGCCTTTAATGCGCCCCAGCGTCAATGCGCTTGCACAAGCGCCGACAACGCTCTCGGCGCGGAATTTTAAGGCTAAAATATCGCCTGTTGCACCCCCCTCAGAACTCCTCGCAGCGTTACCCCACACCTCCTCGCAGCGTTACCCCACACGACCCCCGCCCATGCCCCCCGACATCGACAGTCCTTCGCTCACCCTTGGCATCGTCGGTTCCGGCGTCATGGGCCGCGGCATCGCCCAAATCGCCGCGCAAGCGGGTATCCGCGTACTGCTGCACGACAATCGCGAAGGCGCCGCGCAAGAGGCGCGTGCCTCGCTTGACGCCCAGTTCGCAAAGCTGGTCGAAAAAGGCAGGTTCACCGCCGCGCAGCACACAGAGGCGATGGCAAGGCTGGAAATCAGCGCCCTCGAAGCCTTCGCAGCCTGCGATGTCGTCATCGAGGCCATCGTCGAAAACATGGCGGTCAAGCGCGAGCTGTTCCAAAAGCTCGAGTCCATCGTGCGCGAGGACTGCCTCATCGCCAGCAACACCTCTTCGCTGCAGGTCACGACCATCGCCGCCGCTTGCAAACGGCCGGGGCGCGTCGGCGGATTTCACTTTTTCAATCCGGTGCCACTGATGAAAGTGGTCGAGGTCATCGAGGGCGCGCTCAGCGAGGCCTGGGTGGCACCTGCCCTGACCAAACTGGCAAAGCGCATGGGGCACGCCCCCGTTCGCGCCAAGGACACACCGGGGTTTATCGTCAACCACGCAGGTCGCGGCTACGGAACCGAGGCGCTGCGCGTGCTGGGCGAAGGCGTCGCAGAATTCCACCACATCGACCGCATCCTGCGCGAACAGGCCGGCTTTCGCATGGGCCCCTTCGAGCTGCTTGACCTCACCGGCCTCGATGTCTCGCATCCGGTGATGGAATCCATTTACGACCAGTTCTACCAGGAGCCGCGTTTTCGCCCGTCCCCTATCACCGGACAACGCCTTTGCGCAGGCCTGCTCGGCCGAAAGAGCGGTCGCGGCTTTTACCGCTATGAGGGCGGCAAGCAGGAAATCATCGCCCCCCCGCCGCTCCCCAACATCCGTCCGACACGCGTATGGGTCGCGCCGGACGATCAAGCCGACGAGCCCGACGGGCTGTCCACCGCCCACGATGCGGTGGTGGAACTCGTCAAAAAGCTCGGCGGACGTCTCGATACCGGCGACAACCCGGCACAGGACTCACTTTGCGTGGTCACGCCGCTCGGGCATGACGCCAGCAACGTCGCCGCCGATCTTGAGCTCGACCCGCGGCGCACGGTTGCGCTCGATCCCTTGATGGGATTCACCCAGCACCGCGTCATCATGAGCACCATCCTCACAGAACCGTCGATGCGTGATGCCGCCCTCGGCCTGTTCGGCTCGGACGGCGCGCCCACCTCCGCCATCCGCGACTCGGCCGGATTCGTCTCCCAGCGCGTCGTGGCCCACGTCATCAACATCGCCTGCGACATCGCACAGCAGCGTATCGCCTCACCCGCCGACATCGACCTCGCGGTGACGCTGGGCCTGGGTTATCCCAAAGGCCCGCTCGCCTGGGGGGACGCGCTGGAACCGAAGCGCGTGCTGCAAATCCTCGAAGGGCTCGAATCGTATTACGGCGACCCGCGCTACCGCCCCAGCCCCTGGCTGCAGCGGCGTGCGCGGCTCGGCGTATCATTGCTTGCACCAGATGCATAGAAACCGACGCACCCCAACTGGAGAACTTACCTCATGAACGCCCCCATTCCACCAGGCAAAGTCAAAGCCTCATTCAACTGGGCCGACCCGTTGCTGCTTGACCAGCAACTCACCGAAGACGAGCGCATGGTGCGCGAAGCCGCCCAGGCCTATTGCCAGGAAAAGCTGCTGCCGCGCGTGCTCGAGGCATTTCGCCACGAAAAAACCGATCCGGCGATCTTCACCGAAATGGGCGCGCTGGGACTGCTCGGGCCGACCATCCCGACCGAATACGGCGGCGCCGGCCTCAACTACGTCTGCTACGGCCTGATCGCGCGTGAAGTCGAGCGCGTCGACTCAGGCTATCGCTCGATGATGAGCGTGCAAAGCTCGCTGGTGATGGTGCCGATCAATGAATTCGGCTCCGAGGCGCAAAAGAAAAAATACCTGCCCAAGCTGGCCACCGGCGAATGGATCGGCTGCTTCGGCCTGACCGAACCCAACCACGGCTCCGATCCGGCCGGCATGCTGACGCGCGCCAAGGCGGTGAACGGCGGCTACAGCCTGAGCGGCTCCAAAATGTGGATTTCCAATTCGCCCATCGCCGACGTGTTCGTCGTCTGGGCCAAGACCGATGACGGCGAAATCCGCGGCTTCATTCTCGAAAAAGGCATGAAGGGTCTGTCGGCACCGGCCATCCACGGCAAGTTCGGCCTGCGCGCTTCCATCACCGGCGAGATCGTCATGGACAACGTCGAAGTCTCCGAAGACCAGTTGCTGCCCAAGGTCAAAGGCCTCAAGGGCCCGTTCACCTGCCTCAACTCGGCGCGCTTTGGCATTGCCTGGGGCGCGCTCGGTGCGGCAGAAGACTGCTGGCACCGTGCGCGCCAGTACGTCATGGACCGCAACCAGTTCGGCCGGCCGCTTGCCGCCAACCAGCTGATCCAGAAAAAGCTTGCCGACATGCAGACCGAAATCACCATGGGCCTGCAAGGCTGCCTGCGCCTCGGCCGCATGAAGGACGAAGGCACCGCTTCGCCAGAGATCACGTCCATCATGAAACGCAACTCCTGCGGCAAGTCGCTTGACATCGCCCGCATGGCGCGCGACATGCTCGGGGGCAACGGTATCTCGGACGAGTTCGGCATCATCCGCCACATGGTCAACCTCGAGGTGGTCAACACCTACGAGGGCACGCACGACATCCACGCCCTGATTCTCGGTCGGGCGCAAACAGGGATCCAGGCGTTCCAGTAGACTAAGGCCCGATGCCCACACCCGGTCCGCGCCGCAGCCGCAAACTTGCAAGGCCTCTTGAAGAGGCCTTGCGCAACCGCCTCCGCAACGGCGGCGGGGAAGCGCCACCGGATCTGTTTCCAATTGAACTGGACGCAGCGCTTGATGCCGCAGTGGAGCAATTGATGGCCGTTCGGCCTGCTGCCAAAAAGCACTAGCTATTCAGCACTAGCTATTCGCTTCGGGCTCGCCGCAGTCTCGACGCTTCCCAATCCATACCTTCCGCGTGTTCACGATTGCCGCAGACGGCGACTTTTGCGCCGCTGCGCTCGCTGGGTAGCGTAATCAGGCTCTCGCCAGCGCCCACCGACGAGGGGTCTTTCCGGTCAGCTAGTGACGTTTATTGGTCCGCGATGCACACAGGCCGTTGCGCCGGTGCTGCCGCCCCCTTGCAAGCGCATGATTGCGAACAGGTAAAGTTTTCCTCCCAAAGCCATTATCGCGGCTCGCTTCTTGCGTTCCCATACCTGCGGCGTATTTACGCGTCGCGGAACTTCACCCACCGGGGAATCAAATGAGAGCAATCCAAAAAGGCTTTACGCTGATCGAACTGATGATCGTGGTCGCGATTATCGGCATCCTGGCCGCTGTGGCCTTGCCGGCTTATCAGGACTACACCATCCGTGCAAAGGTATCGGAGTTGCTGATCGCAGCCAGTTCGCAGCGCACAACGCTTTCCGAGAAATACCAGACGGATCCGTCAAACACCACCGGCTTTGGCGCCGGAGCAACCATCACCGTCGTCGGTAAAATCGTCACCGGCCTGGTTGACGACGCCGGCACCATCGTTATCACAGGGGGCGCAACCAGCAGCAGCACCGGCGCATCGGTAACGGTCACCATGACAGCATCACCGAATTCGGCAACTGGCACGATGACCTGGTCTTGCGTGGGTTCGCCGGGCAAGTACCTGCCCGCCACCTGCCGCTAGGCGGCACTGCACGAAAGGCTGGAAACCGGCGCCTGGCGCGGGTTTCCAGCCTTTTTTATTTCCGGACCGGCATCGCAGCCGGGCATCCTGCGACCGCGCGGATAAAGGGCTCAGGCCTCGCGCAAGTGCCAGGCGCGGGGGCGCAGGAACGTCTCTATGCCGTAGGAGGACAAGGTCACGCCCACGCCCGATTGTCCCATTCCCGTCCACGGAAGACGCGGACTGACACGGTCGCAACAATTCCAATACGCCGACCCCGAACGCACCTGCGACAGTACGCGCTCGGCGCGGCGCCCGTCCCGGGTGTAAATCCCGGCCGTCAGCCCGTAACTCGTATCGTTCATCAGCGCCACCGCCTCGGCATCGTCACGCACCTTGCGCAGGCCTATGATCGGCCCGAAGCTCTCTTCACGCATCAGGTCCGTGTTCTGTCCTGCATCGGCAAACACCGTGGGCGCAAACCAGTTTCCCTTGCCGCCGGGGGTCATCATCGGCGCCCCACCCAACAACAGGCGCGCACCCTTTTTCTTTGCGTCCGCAACCTGGTGCTTCAGTACCGCAAGTTGCGGTGCACGGGCCAGCGGCCCGATGTAAGTCTTGTCGTCGGCCGGATCGCCGATGCGAAAACCCTTCACCTCTTCGACAAATGCACGCACGAATTCGTCATAGATTTTTTCGTGCACGTAAACACGCTCGACCGAGCAGCAGCTTTGCCCGGTGTTATAAAATGCACCGTCGGCCACGCTCGCCGCGGCGGTTTTGACATCCACGTCATCACAAACGTAGACCGGGTCCTTGCCCCCCAACTCCAGTTGCAGCTTGATCATGCGATCAGCAACGGCGCGCGCGATCTTGACCCCCGTCTCGTACGATCCGGTAAAAAACACGCCGTCCACCTCCTGCTTGATCAGCGCACCGCCGGTTTTGCCGCCGCCTATGACGGGGATAAACACGCTCTCGGGAACCCCGCTCGCGTGCAGCAACCGCGCAATCTCCAGGCCCGTCAGCATCGCGTGTTCGGAGGGCTTGTACAGCACGGCATTCCCGGTGAGCAGGGCCGGGACAAAAACATTGGCACCGACAAAATAGGGGTAATTCCAGGCGGAAATATTGGCGATCACGCCCAGCGGTCCGTGCGTGATCATCTCCTTGAGTTTCTGTCCGGCGTCATCAGACACGATGGCGTTGCGCAGGCGCGGCTTGGTGTTCTCAATGAAAAAATCTATGCGCGCCAGCACCCCGTTCAGTTCGTTGCGCGACTGCGCGATGGGCTTGCCCACTTCGCTGGTAAGTATTTTCGCCAGCGGTTCGCGCTCGGCCACCAGCGCGGCGCGAAACCGCTTTATCGCGGCCAGCCGCTTGCTGAAGGGCGTCCGCCCCCAGGCCGGCTGCGCTTCGCGCGCGGCGTCATATTTGCGCTTGACCTGAAGGAGGCCGTCCTCGGCGAGGATGCGCAGTTGCTTGCCGGTCGCCGGATTGATGATTTTCAGTGTCATTTTTTCCGCGCCTGTTGGAGGAATTCTTTGAGGATTGGTGAGTTGTCGATCAGGCTGTCGTCAGCCGGATCCTGGAACTCCGGGTGCCATTGCAGGCCGAGCACCCAGGCCTTGCCGGTGTGGCGCACCGCCTCGATCATGCCGTCGGGCTCGGCACGGGCTTCGACGGCGAGGCCGGTTCCCAGATCCTTGACCGCCTGATGATGCACGGAGTTGACCTTGTAGCTGCGACCGGCCTCGTACCAACGCGAAAGGCCGCTCCCCGCCTCCACGCGCAACGCGTGAAAGTTGCGGTCATAGATGTTCCAGTTTCTGTGCTCCAGCGCCTTGGGCTGCTGCGTGCCTATGTCCTGGTAGAGCGTGCCGCCGAAAGCAACGTTGATGATCTGCGCGCCGCGACAAATGCCCAGCACCGGCTTGTCCACCGCCATGAAGGCATTGAGCAGTTCGATTTCGTAGAGATCGCGAATACGGTCCCCGTTCCACTCGGGCTTCATCGCCGCTTCGTCATAACTTGCCGGGCAGACGTCGGCCCCGCCCTGCAGCACAAGGCCGTCGAGTTCGCGCGCGTAATCGGCCGCGGTCACCCTGCCGCGACGCGTTTCGCTATCGGCAGAGGGAATCATCACCGCCAGTGCGGCGGGCTTGCCGCGCGATTCTTGCGACATCACCCAATGAATGATCGACTGCTCGCTGTACTGCAGGGTCTTGCCCTTGAATATGGCGCGTTTGGGGTCGGCGTGAAAAAAACAGGCCGACAGGCCGATCTTGAGCATGCGTCAGAGCGCCGAAAGAAACAGGGCTGAAAAATCCTCGCGGCTGCAGGGACGCGGATTGGTCTGATGGCAGATGTCCACGACAGCCACCTCCACCAGGGCATCGATCTGCGCCGGCTTTACCCCCACCGCGGCGAGTCCCGCCGGGAGCCCGACCCCGGCCTTGAGGCGGGTCAGCCAGTCGATGAATGCTGCGGCGGCGGCTTCGACGCTTGCACCGCCACCGGAGACGCCCGTCACACCTGCAACCCTTGCCATTTCCGCCATCTTTACCGATGCCGCAGGCAGGTTGAAGCGCATCACATGATCGATCATGATGCCGTTGGCAAGACCGTGATGAAGGTCCGCGACGGTCGACAAGGCGTGCGCGCACGAGTGCACGGCGCCCAGGTCCTTCTGGAAGGCGATCGCCCCCATCATCGAGGCCATCAGCATGTCCGACCGCGCCTGCAGGTCGCGCGGGGATTTCATCACCGCAGGCAGGGCACCGGCACAAATACGCACGCCCTCAAGGGCGATGCCGTCGCAAAGCGGGTGGTAGGCCGGCGACAGGTAGGACTCCACGTTGTGCGTCAGCGCATCCATGCCGGTGGCGGCAGTCACGTTCGGCGGCAGGTCGAGCGTGAGCTCGGGGTCGGCGAACACCGCCTTGGCAAGTATCTTGGCCGAGAAGATGATTTTCTTTACATGGGTCACGTCATCCGACACCACGCTGGACCGCCCCACCTCGCTACCCGTCCCCGCAGTCGTGGGCAAGGCAATGAAGTACGGCAATTCGGTTTCGATGGCACGTACCTGCGGGTGATCCCAGGCATATTCGAGCACGTCGCCCGCGTGCACCGCCATCAACGCAACCGCCTTGGCCACATCGAGCGCCGCACCACCGCCAAAACCGATCACCGCATCGGCACCGTGCGCCTTGAACGCCGCGGCACCGGCCATTGCCTGGCTGCCGGTGGGATTGCCCCAGATGCCGGCGAACACCTCGGGCGACAGGCCCGCACCGGCAAGGCCATCGCGAAACGCCGCCAGCATGGGCAACGGCGCGATACCGCGGTCAGTCACAATGAGGGGGCGCTTGACACCCTGCGCGCGCAAATGGGCGGCGACTTCGTTACGCGCACCGGCGCCAAAAACGACCTGCGTCGGGAAGGCGAACCTGCTGAGGGTCATGCGGAGAATTCCGTTAAATGATTTCGAAGTAACGCTTCAGTTCCCAGTCGGTGACCGCGTCCTGGAACTGGCGCCACTCCCACTCGCGCGTCTTGCAAAAGTGATCGACAAACACGTCGCCGAACCAGTCACGCGCCAGTTTCGAGTGCTGCATTTTATCCGTTGCATCACGCAGGTTGCGTGCAAAGCGCGGAATTTTTTCCAGGCGCGAGGTATCGCCCTCGATGGGCGCGTCCTTGAGTTTGAGCCCCTTCTCCACGCCTTCCAGCCCCGCCGCGATACAAGCTGCGAGCGCAAGGTAGGGATTGACGTCCGCGCCGGGGCAGCGCGTTTCAAGCCGCGTCGACTTGGGTGATCCGGCAATGACACGGAACGAGGTCGTGCGGTTATCGAGGCCCCATGTCGGTTTGACCGGCGCCCAGAATCCGTCGACCAGCCGTTTGTAGCTGTTCACGGTCGGCGCGTATAGCGGCTGGAACTCCTCCATATAGGCAAGCTGCCCTGCCAGATAGCTCTCAAAGAGCTTGCTCATGCGCCGCGGTGCCTTGGCGTCGTAGAACAGGTTGGACTTGCCATCGGTAACGCTCTGGTGCACGTGCCCGCTGCAACCGGGATACTGCTGGCTCCATTTGGCCATGAAGCTGGGCATGATGCCGAAGCGATTGCCGATTTCCTTGGCCGCAAGCTTGAACAGGATGGCGCGGTCCCCCGATTCCAGCGCCTCGGAAAACTGGATCGCCGCCTCGTAGACACCGGGACCAGTCTCGGTATGAAGTCCTTCGATCGGAATGCCGAACTGCGGCATCTCTTCCATCAGCGCCTTGAAAAACGGCTGGTTCTGGTTCATGCGGATCAGCGAGTAACCAAACATGCCCGGCGTGATCGGCTGCGGCCGGATGTGCCCCTTGTCCGCGATGCTCTGCGCGGTCTCGGCGAAATTGAACCACTCGAATTCCATGCCGGTGAACACCTTGAAGCCAAGCTTGTCGGCGCGCTTCAGTACGCGTTTCAATACCTGGCGCGGACACACCGGCAGCGGTTTTCCGTCACCCGCCTCAAAATCGGCGAGAAAAAACGGCACGTTATCGTCCCAGGGGATGCGGCGGAATGTCGCCAGATCAATACGCGCGAGTGCGTCGGGAAATCCGGTGTGCCATCCGGTCCAGGTGGTGTTGTCGTAGCACGTGTCGCCGGCGTCCCAGCCGAAAACCACGTTGCAAAACCCGAAACCGCTGTCCACCGCCCCGAGGAACTTGTCCTTGTGCAGGTACTTGCCGCGCAGCACCCCGTCGATGTCCGCAACCGCGACCTTGACCCGCGTCGCCGGCGACTTACGCACCTGTTCGACAACCTGCGCTGCCGTGAGTTTTTCCTGCTTGGCCATGCCGCCTCCCGAATCGACAACCGGGTAGCATTATGCCGAGAAATAAGGCGCTATGACGCGCGGTTCTGCCCCGCGCCGATTGCCGCGTTGACCCTGCACCACCCGCCGTGAGAAAATGCCGCCTGGCCTGCGCGGCTAGCTCAGTGGTAGAGCATCGCCTTCACACGGCGGGGGTCGGGGGTTCGAAACCCTCGCCGCGCACCATCCCCTTTCCAGTCACACCACGCTCGCTGCTGAGATCTGTTTCAGGCTCAGCCGCGCGACACCCGCTGTTTCGCCTCGGCAATCAGAGCAGTGCGATCGATCTTGTTGGTGGTTGCCAGCGGCAGCGCGTCGACAAACCAGATCCAGCGGGGGTGCTGGTAGGCGGGCCCGTTCGCCAGCGCGTGCGCCTTCAGCGCTTGTTCGCTCACCTCGGCACCGGCCCGCTTGAGCACAAAGGCCGCGGGCTTTTGTCCCTTGATGTCGTCTTCCACGGGTACTACGACCGCCTGCCGGACCGCCGGGTGGGTTTCAAGCAGCTTTTCAACCTCGCCCGGATAAATGTTTTCGCCGCCCGACACAAACATGTCGTCAACACGACCGACGAAAGTGTAAAAACCGTTCTCGTCGCGCGTAAAAACGTCGCCGGTAATGTAGTAACCGTCCGGAGTAAATGGATTCTTCAGGGGCGGGTTGCGCAGGCTGCCCTTGTGATACCCGAGCAGTACGGCGGGAGACTTCATTTGCAGCACGCCTTGCGAGGCATCCAGGTTGTCGCCATCAGCGAGGCGGACCGACACCGCCGGATGCGGATAGCCGACCGACAAGCCCGGCTGCGGCAGACCCTTGGGGTGCGGCCCGAAGACCACCGGCCCGCCTTCGGTCGTTCCGAAGGCATTGGTCACCTGGGTCTTGGGCAAAGCGGCATGAATGGCCGACATGAGGCTGGGTGATACCGGCGCCGAGCCCATGCGCAGGAATTCGACCGACGAAAGATCGGTGCGCTGAAGCGCCTCTTTTTCCTGCAGCATCATAGCCACCATGGGTGGCACTGCGGTGAGCCAGGTACAGCGGTATTTTTCAATCGCCTCGATATAAGCCAGCGCGGTGAATTGCGGCAACAGCACAATGGTCGCATGCGCAACGCTCGCAAGCGTGGACAGCGCCAGCGCGTTCATGTGATAAAGCGGTGCGGCGATCAGGTAGCGGTGCCGCGACCAGTCATTGCCACCCACCCGTGCCCTTGCCACCCAGATGTGACTCTGGTGAGACAGCATCACGCCTTTGGGTTTGCCGGTTGAGCCGGAGGTGTACAGAAACATCGCCACTTCGTCCTGCAGCGGCACCACGGACTGAAAGGGGCCGGGATCCAGCAGCGCATCAAAGCCGTGTTCGCCGGCTTCGTTAAAGGTCACCGCCTCCACCGAAGCGGGGAGCTCCCCCTTGCGGGCGGCGTCGCAGAACACGATGCGCGCATCGGCATCATCGAGCACGAACTCGACCATCGCGCGCGGAAACTTGAAATTCACCGGAACGGCAACGAGCCCGGCGCGCATGATGCCGTAATAAGCGGCGAGATTTTCGACGCGATTCGCCGACAGTATGCCGATGCGCTCGCCGCGCTTAAACCCGCGCTTGAGGAGGCCGCGCGCAACCGCGTTGGCCATCGCATCCAGTGCCGCATAACTGTACTCTCGCGGGGAAATCTCCCCGCCCAGGTCAATCAACGCAGTCTTTTGTGGATCCAGATCGCGCCGGATCAGGTCGCCAAGATTGAGAAATTCAGGAAGGCTCATTGCACAAAGCTTGCAGTCAGTTCAAAGCGGAAAAGACTTGAAGGGCGGCGACCAGCGTCGCGCCCTTCAGCCCGTAAGAGGCCCGTGCCTCAGACCCTCAAGCCTTGGGCGGGGGCGGCGGCGCCGTCAGGTAGACACCACGGCCGCTGGCGCACAAGGCCCCGTCCTTGTCGAATATCTGGGCTTCGGCGACGCTGAACTGGTTGCCAAATTTGACTATCTTGCCCTTGCCCGTCAGGTCTCCGGGCATGGCAGCACGGTGATAGTCCACGCGCATGTCGATGGTGGGTACGCCCCGGCCGGTCTTGGAAACCAGCGCCCAATCGGCGGTCAGGTCCACCAGGGCGGCGAGAATACCGCCGTGGGTGTACCTACGCTCCAGATTCACCACCCACTCTTCACGCCAGGTCGCCTTGATTTCGATTTCGCCCTCGCCCACCGACAAGACCTTGATGCCCAGCCATTGGTGATAAGGAGCCCGGGTGATTTTTTCCTCGACTTGCGCCGCGGTCAGTTTTTCTTCGCTCATGGTATGTGCCGTTTCGCCAGGATTGTTTAGGGGGTGATGACAACTTTACCGATGACTTCGCGATCCTGGATGAGTCGCAGGCCTTCGCGTCCCTCGGACAGCGGCAGGGTCTTGTCGATCAAAGGTTTCATTTCGCCTTTGGCGATCATGTCCATCAGCGCAGTGAGGTTATCCATGTAAAAACTGTTCGAACCGATGACCTGGAGTTCGAAACTCCAGATATAGCGCAGGTCTTCCTTGGGGTCATGACCTGCCGTCGCGCCGCACACCAGGAGCTTGCCGCCGCGCTTGAGGCATTTGAGGGAGGGCACCCAGGTGTCGCCACCGGTAAAATTCACAACCACGTCCACGCCGCCCTCATAGTTGCGTCGTTGCGGCTTGCCGTATTTCTCGATCGCCCACTTGGAGAAATCCACATCCTTGTAGTTGATCACCTCATCGGCGCCGATTTCCTTCAGGCGCGCGAGCTTGTCGGCGCTGCTGGCGCAGGCGATGACTTCGGCGCCCAGCTTCTTGGCGAGGATCACGCAACCGGTACCAACGCCGCCGGAGGCCCCGAGAACGAGGACTCGGTCACCCTTCTTTACGGTGTTGTGTGTGACCAGCATGCGATGGGCCGTACCGTAGGCAACCGGCAGTGACGCCGCTTCGGCGAATGTCACGGCGTCGGGGACCTTCATCAATTGGTCGGCGGCCACGAGGCAATACTCGGCCATGCCGCCGTCAAGCATCTCGCCCATCAGGCCTTTGGCCTTGTTGAGCGGGTTGACCAGCACGCGGTCGCCTTTTTTCCAGTCGCCGGCGCCGCCGCCAACCTCGACAATCTCACCCGCCATGTCCAGGCCGACCACCACCGGAAACGGCACCTTGATGCCCGGCATGCCCTTGACCGTGAACACATCGTGGTAATTGAACGACGAGGCGCCGACCCGGATGATGACATGGCCGTCCTTGATGACGGGCATGGGATGATCGGTGACGTACTCGAGATTCTCCAGGCCGCCGTGCTGGCGCAGGACTAGGGCTTTCATTGGATTTCCTTCTATGTCTGGTCGCAAAGTGTGAAAACGGGCAATCGCATTTCGCACCGCCCGGGGAAAAATCTACCGGCTACCCCGCTACAAGCGGTGCTGCGGACCGACGGCCACGACGCGGTTTACGTGCGTGGCTATCCGTTCCGCATCCACGCCGTAAATGTGGATTGAACGGGCTACATTATCGCAGCCATTCCCCAGTTTGTGGATTTGATCAATCCCGGCGTAGGCGAATTTTATCTCGCCTGCGCGCAGCGCGACGCCTTGCTGCGCCACGGCCAGGCGGCTGGCGGCATCGTAGGCGTAATCCGTTTCATGAAGCTCGCCGTCGCAAACAGCGTAAGCACACCAGGTGTGGTGGCCGTGAACCGGGCTGAACTGTCCCGGCCCCCAAACCAGCGAAACAATCGTGAACCGACCCAGTGGATCAGTATGCAAAACGTGACGTGCATAACGCAGCGGATCCGGCTGCCTTGCGTGGACTGGCACGAATTCTTCGTGTTCGTCCTCGCCCGCGACTCCGGCGAGGGCCGCGGACAGGCGCTCAGGCATCTCGTTCATCGGCGCGCGGCAGGCCGCACCGACCAGGTCGGCGAGGCGGCGTATGCCTGCCGGGGGCGCATGCACGGGGGCATCAGTGATCATGGGCGGGATACCTCTCTTGAGTTCTGTCGCCGCGGTTTAAATAACCAGCGTTTTTCTCACCATGGCACGCCAATTTGGTGACGCTCCATCGTAGCGCGGAGAGCGTGAAATAGGCTTGCAATTTTGTTAAGCTGACGGTCCTTTTAAGGTATTTTTTTCCAAAATTATGTCAATCGATAAAATAGATTTGCAAATACTTTCGTTATTACAGCAAGACGCTTCCATTCCTGTCGCCACGATCGCCGAAAAGGTGCGCCTTTCGATGACCCCCTGCTGGCGGCGCATCCAGCGCCTGCAAAACGACGGCTACATTCGCAAGCGTGTGGCGCTGCTGGATGCTACAAAACTCAAGGTTGGCGTCACCGTGTTCGTCGCGGTCAAGACCAGCCGGCACAACCAGGAATGGTTTGAAAAATTCCACGCCGCGGTGATGAAATTGCCCGAGGTGGTGGAGTTTTACCGCATGAGCGGCGACATGGACTATCTGCTGCGCGTGGTCGTTCCCGACATCGCGGGCTACGATGCCGTTTACAAGAAGCTGATCAAGACCGCCGACTTGTTCGATGTCAGTTCGAGTTTTGCCATGGAACAAATCAAGTACACCACTGCACTACCGCTCAATTTCGCATAAGCGTTACGCTGCACCTGCGCGCCCTTGCAATCGAACCCACCATGGCATGCATCATGCTTTTAAAGCAGCCTGGGAACGCATAAAATTTCAGCCGTTTTCCCGGAATCCGTGCGGCACCGGTCACTGCAATCGAAAAGCCGGACCGTCGAAACCATGGGATGCATTTTTTGCGTCCCGCATAGCCTGAAGGTTGTATATGCCAATGCACCGCAATGCCTTTGCCTTGATCCTGCTGGCAAGCAGTCTGCTCGCACCACTCTTCGCCTCGGCGCAAACCTACCCTTCTCGGCCGGTGCGCATGGTCATCCCGTTTCCGCCGGCCGGGCCCGCCGATACGGTCGGGCGCCTGGTCGCAAACAAACTCGGCACTGCGCTTCATCAGCAGGTGGTGGTGGACAACAAGGGTGGAGGCAACGGCAACATCGGCGCGGAGTTTGTCGCGCGCTCGCCAGCCGACGGTTACACGATGATGTTGCTGCCCTCGGCACTTGCCGCCAATACCAGCCTGTACGCGAAGCTGCCCTACAGCCTCACCGGCGACCTCACGGGCGTGGCCGGACTCGCTACCTTCCCGCTTGTGCTGGTGGCCCATCCCTCGGTGGGCGTCAAAACCACGCAGCAATTGATTGCGCTGGCCAAGGCAAAGCCCGGATTCCTCAACTTTGCCTCCGCCGGATCCGGGGGTGGCGCGCACCTAGCCGCCGAGGCATTCAAGGTGGCAACCGGAACAAACATGACGCATGTTCCCTACAAGGGCACCGGCCCGGCGGTGACAGACACGCTGGGCGGACAGGTGTCGGTCATGTTTGCCTCGATACCCTCGGTGCTGCAGCATATTCGCGCCGGCAAGCTGATCGCCCTTGGCGTCACCAGCGCGCGCCGTTCTGCCAGCATGCCGGAGGTGCCGACCATCGCCGAGGCCGGTGTTCCCGGCTATGAACTGGTGTCCTGGTTCGGCCTTGTCGCACCGACCGGCACACCACCGTCGGTTCTCAACCGATTGAGCGAAGAGGCCGCGGTCATCCTCAAATCCGCCGACTATCTTGAGCGCGTCAAGTCAGAAGGTGGCGAGCCACTGGCATTAAACGCTGTAGAATTTAACGAGTTCATAAAATCTGAAACGGTGCGATGGGCCAAGGTGGTCCGGGACGCCGGCGCAAAACTCGAATAACCCCCTCCGTTTTTTTAAAATAGAAACCCTACCTATGGCATCCGGTAACACACCCTTTTCCGAAGACATGCGCGGCTTTGTCGAAAGACTGCGCGCGGCTGGCGAACTCATAGACCTGCATCAACCCGTTGATATCCGCCATATCGCCACCCTCGTCGACCAGTCCGACAAGGCACTGATGTTCCACAATGTCATCGGCTACGACATGCCGGTGCTCTCTGGCATTGTGCGCACGCAAAAGCGCGCCATCATGTCGGTCGGTTGCGAAACCTTTCGCGAAATCGAAGACAAGCTGCAAATCGGCATAGACAACCCGATTTCGCCAAAGCGCGTCGCGACTTCGAGCACCGAGGAGATCATCCTGACCGGCGACGATGTCGACCTGTTCAAGTTGCCCGTGCCGATGAGCTCGATCTACGACGGCGGCCCGATGATCACCGCAGGCGTCGTAATGGCCCATGATCCCGAATACGGGGTCAACTCCGGCGTGTACCGCTTCATGGTTAAGGAAAAGAACCTCACCGGCATCGACATCGTCACGCCCAACAACATGCGCATGTACGCGCAGCGTGCCTATGAAGCCGGCCGTCCCTGCCCGATTTCCATTTCCATCGGTACCCATCCCATGGAGGTGCTGGGCGCCGGATTCCGCGCACCGATCGGTGTGGATGAAATGGGCATCACCGGCGGCATACGCGGCGCAGCCGTTCCGCTTGGCCAGTGCAAGACCATCGACCTGCCCTATATCGCGGACAGCGAAATCGTCCTTGAGGGCGAGATCCTGCCCATCGGCTGGACGCAACCTGAAGGACGCTTCGGTGAGTTCACCGGCCTGATGGGCGGCCTGCACTGGAATCCGAACGTGCGCATCAAGGCCATCATGATGCGCAAGAACCCGATTTACTACGCGCTGCACATGCCCTGGGAAAACACCTGGCTTGCCGCGCCGACGCGCTACCAGGCGATCCGCCGCGCGCTGCGAACCGCCGGAGTGCAGGTCAAGGACATTAACGTCACCCTGGGCGGCCGCGCCTTCTGGCATGCCGTAATCTCGATCAAGAAGCAGGCCGGTGAAGGCAAGAACGCACTGCTCGCCGCGCTGTCAGTCATGGACCTCAAGCATGTGGTGGTGGTCGATGACGATATCGACGTCAACAACCCCACCGAAGTCGAATGGGCCATCGCCACGCGCGTGCAAGGCGACCGCGACGTCATCATCATCCCCGGTGCGCGGGCCAAGCCGCTCGACCCGAGCCTGTACATCACCCCGGGCCAGGTGCCCATCGGCGCCAAGGTCGGGATCGACGCCACCATCGGCGAGGGCATTCCAAAAGAGCGCTTCGAGCGAATCTCCTATGCGTATTTCGACCGCGCTAAAATCGCCGACTACGTTGCCGGGAAAAGCGATGCGGGTACAGCAGCTCCGGCCAGCGCGCTTTCGGAACTGACAAAAAAAATAACCGCACTGATCGAGCCGGCACCGCTGTATTACTCGGAGCTGGCCGAACGCCTGAGCGATTACGACTTTGCCTCTGTGGCACGCGCCTTCGGCCAACTGCATGCCGACGGGACCTTGTGGCAGGATCCGCGCGGACGCATCTGCCTGAAAGGCTCGAAGTTCGCGGCCAAGCCCTGAGTCACCACCGCCGTCCGCACCGGACGGCGCGCACATGAACCAACGAAAAACCGGCGAACATTCGCCGGTTTTTCGTTAACCGGCTGCGCTCCGGCGCTACGCGCGCCTGGCGGCAGCGCCGCTCACATCGCGTCACCACCCGCGACATCACATCCGCCGAGGGTACGCGGCCACCTGTGTGAAGTTCACCACCAATGGCACGGAGTTTGCTCACGACTGTTGGTATGCATACAACATTCAGCGACACACCCGTGCACGCTTGCCTTGAATCTACTCGACCAAGGCATCAAAGCCGTGCCCACCCCCTCGTCTTTCACCGCTTTGGTGCGCTTGTGCGAAGGGCGCTTGGACGCATTGCCCTACCGTCTTTTGCAATTCCACGGCAAGCGGCACCTCTGAATTTCACCCATCCGGCAAACCTTCAGGAAAAACCCCTTATGCGATCGCAACTGGCAACCCTTTTGTGCATCTCCCTCCTCGCGGCGTCCCACGCCGTCGCACAATCATTCCCATCAAAGCCCATCACGATGATCATCCCTTACGCCGGCGGCGGCAGCAGCGATGTGCTGGGCCGTGTTCTCGCCTTGAAAATGGGTGAGGCGCTCGGGCAAAACGTGATTGTCGAATTGAAGCCCGGCGCAGGCGGCAACATCGGTGCCGAGTACGTTGCGCGCCAGGCCAAACCGGACGGCTACACCATTCTGTTTGCTTCGAGCAGCCTCGCCTCGAACGTATCGCTGATGAAGCTGCCGTTCGATCCCAAAAAGGATCTCGCCCCACTCGCGGGTGTCGCCGCCATCCCCAGCTTGCTGGTGACTTCTACGGAAAGTCCGTTCAAGGGCCTTGCTGACGTAGTTACGATGGCGAAAAAATCGCCGGGCACCGTCAGCTACGGCTCCTCCGGGCCCGGCACCGGAAGCCACCTCGCCGGTGAGCTGCTCTCGGGCAATTTTTCGCTGCCCCTGCTCCATGTTCCGTACAAGGGCAGCGGCGCGGTGTATCCGGATCTGATCGCCGGGCGGATCAGCGTTCTGTTTGACGTGATGGGCTCGGCCTCCGGCCAGGTCAAGGGCGGCAAGGTCAAGCCGCTGGCGATCACCTCGATCAAACGCTCGCCCGCCTTCCCCGATGTTCCGACGCTCGCCGAATCGGGTTTTCCCGGCTACGAAATGGTCACCTGGTTTGGATTTCTCGTTCCGGCGGGCACGCCCCCCGAAGCAATCGAAAAGCTCAACCAGGCCACGATGCGCGCATTGCAAAGCACCGAAGTGCGGGAGCGACTGCAGCAAAGCGGCGCGGAAGCGATCCCTGTCGCCACCGCCGATTTCGGAAAATATTTTGATGCCGACGTGGAACGATGGGCGAAGCTGGTCAGGGCGGGTAAACTCGTACCCGCGCAATAGTGCGTTGGTTTGGCAGTAGTCGCGCCAGCGCTCGTTGATCGCCGCAACCAAAAATAGAATAAAGGAGTCGAGTACATGAGTCAGGCCGTCGGGGCACGCCCGATCAAACAAGCGCTTACGTGGCCCAGCGAAGGCATTACGCGGGTACCGCTGAACGTGTTCAGCGACCCGGACATCTACAAGTGGGAGCAGGATCTGATTTTCCGCGGGCCCACATGGAGCTTCCTCTGCATGGAGTCGGAGATCGCCGCCCCCGGCGACTACATCACGACCAAAATAGGCGATACCTCCATCATCGCAATCCGCAAGCCGGAGGGCGGCATCAATGCCCTCGTCAACCGGTGCGTGCACAAGGGTTCGATCATCTGCTACGACGCAAGGGGGCACCGCAAGAACCATGACCTCGTCTGCCCGTATCACAACTGGATGTACGACCTCGAAGGCAAGTTGAGTTCGGTCGCGTTCGAGCGCGGCATCCAGAAAAAAGGGGGGATGCCCGAGGACTTTGACAAATCGGCGCACCGCCTCGCGCGCCTGCGCGTCGAAACCATCAGCGGCCTCGTGTTCGCATCCTTCTCACCAGCCGCCCCGACGCTGCGCGATTTCCTAGGACCGGTGATGGTGAACCACATGGCACGGACCCTGCACGGCAAACCGAAAATCCTCGGCCGCTACAGCCAGGTGATGCAGAACAACTGGAAGCTGTACGTCGAGAACAGTCGCGACAATTACCACCCCAGCCTGCTGCACGCCTTTTTCTCCACCTTCAAACTCAACCGGCTCTCTGCCGAGGGCGGCACGCTTCAGGATGATCTGTCACGCCATCACATCACCTTCACCAAACGCTTCACCGATGTCGGCGACACCGCCTATGACTCGGGCATGATTCGGGCAATGAAAACCGGCTATGGCCTGGAAGACCCCTCGCTGATCGACCAATGGATGGAATACGAAGACCAGATCACCAACTCCATCCAGAGCATCTTCCCCGGCTTCGTGCTGCAGCAAGTACTCAACTCCGTCGGAACGCGCCAGGTGATCCCGCTTGGCCCCGGTAAGTGTGAGCTGGTCTGGACCCTGCTCGGCTTCGAAGAGGACACCGAAGAGCAGACATACGTGCGCATGAAACAAAGCAATCTCGTCGGGCCGGGCGGACTCGTATCAATGGAGGACGGCGCCATCGGCTCCTTTGTCGAAAAAGGCATTCGTGGCGACCTTGACGGCGTGGCTGTGATCGAGATGGGAGGAAAAGGCGTCGGCGGCATGGCGACACGTGCCACCGAGACCTCGGTCCGCGGTTTCTGGAAATTTTACCGGGAGCTCCTCGATGTCTAACGTCGTCACACGGGATGCCGCCCTCTCCCTCGGCGCAGGTGATGCCGACGCCATAGGACGGCTCATGGTGGCGTACGCACACGCCATCGACAACGGGCGCCTGGAAGACTGGCCTTCGTGCTTCACCGAAAAATGCACTTACCGCATCATCACCCGCATCGACCACGAGGCCGGACGCAGTTTCGGCGTCTGGTTCTGCGATACCCGCGGCATGCTGATCGACCGGGTCAATTCGATCCGATCGGTCAACGTGTTTGAGCCGCATGTATACCGTCACATCCTCGGTCCGACGGAAATAACCGGACGCAAGGACCAGGCTTACGTGGCCGAAACCAACTACATGGTGGTGCGCACAATGTACGACGGTGACATGACGGTATTCGCCGTGGGGCGCTACCTCGACGAGGTTGTCATTGAATCGGGAGCTGCGCGACTGTCAGCACGAACCGTGGTCACCGACTCGATGCGCTACGACACCATGGTGGCGCTGCCGCTTTAGCACCCGCGACCGGCTGCGCCATCAATTAAACAACGCCACTCCAGGCAATACCGTTAAAAGAGGATTCCATGTCTGCAACCCTGTTCCACATGATAGGCGGGGCGCCCGATCCGGTGGCGCCATTCAGTCACGCAGTTGAAGCCGACGGCTGGGTTTTTGTCACGGGGCAGATGCCCTTTACCGGAACCTCCAACACCTCGCCCTACCCGGACACCATAGAGGGCCAGACGCGCCAGGTTATGGCCAACCTGACGACCGTCCTGGAGGGTATCAAGCTGACCCTCGCCAATGTCGTATCGGTGCGGGTCTTTCTCACCCACTTTGACGAAGACTACCTTCCGATGAACGCCGTCTACGCCGAGTACTTTGCCCAGGGCAAGCGCCCGGCGCGAACCTGCGTGGGTGTGACCGGTCTCGCGCGGGGCGCACGCATCGAGATCGACATGATCGCGCGCCGCCCGGCCGCCTGAACCACCTTAGGGCGCAACCGGCCGCAATTCCCGTTGCAGCCGGTTGCGCCCAGAACCTACTCGATGGGCTGGATGCGCCCCTCGCGCACCAACCTCGCCCAGCGCTCCACGTCGGCCAGATACCACTTGCCAAACGCCGGCCCCGGGCCGGGCAGCAGTTGCGCACCGACCGATTCAAGGCGCTCCTTGACCGCGTCGCTTTGCAAGGCCTGCAGAGCAGCGGTTTCGAGCTTCTTCACGACATCAGGTGGCGTGGCGGCTGGCGCAAAAAAGCCAAACCAGGTTCCGAACTCAAAGCCCGGGTAGCCCTGCTCAGCGATGGTCGGCACTTCAGGCAGCGACTTGGAACGCTGCAGGGACGTGATGCCAAGCGCCCTGACCTTGCCGCCCTTGACCTGCCCCAGCGCCGAACCCATGACATCGGTAAGAATCGTGATGCGCCCAGCGATCAGGTCCGGATACACCGCGCCGCTTCCCTTGTACGGAACGTGAAGCATGTCTATGCCTGCCGCCGCCTTGAACACCTCCCCCACAAGATGGCTGCCGGTGGCATTTCCGGAGGAACCAAAGCTGATTTGCACCTTCTTGTCCTTGCCCGCAGCAACAAGCTCCTTGAGTGTCTTGTAGGGGGCCTCGGCCGAGATCACCATGAGGCTGGGAATAGTCGCCACACCGGCCACCGGCACCAGGTCCTTGCGCGGGTCAAAGTTGAGTTTAGACAGGCTGACGCTGGTGGCAAGACTCACCGACGCAAACAGGAAGGTATAACCGTCGGCCCGGGAATTCTTGGCGACCTGCTCGGCACCAAGATTACCGCCGGCACCCGGCTTCAACTCCACAATGACGCTCTGGCCGAGCGTCCTGGCCATTTCCTGGGCGATCACGCGCCCCAGCACATCGGCCGAACCGCCTGCCGCGTAAGGGACGATCATTTGAATCGGGCGCACCGGGAACTCCTGGGCGTGCACCGAAACATTGGTTGTGGGCAGGACGACAAGGGCGGCGAGGCCAACAGCCCGCAAGAGTCGGTTCATGCAGTTACTCCTAGTGAATGCAAAGACAATTAAAAGATTGCGAGGGTGCCCGGCGGCGCGGGGTCCGGCATGCCTTGGACTTCAGATCCCCGATCGCCGGACTCCGGGCGCAACGCTAAGTGGCCGGAAACCCGCAGCTTCAGCGCCGCGAAATGAGTATGCCACCCCCGGGCCAGGGCATGACGATATAAGAAAATATTCGCAAGCGGGACGCGCTCAGTCGGGTGGCAGCTTGAGAAGATCAAATACGACCCCATGCGTACGCACAACATCCAGCGTCGCAGCCCCATACCCTTCCGCGATACGAAGTGTGACCGCGCAGGGCCCCTCCCCGCGCGCGCCAAGACGCTGGCGCAGCGAGCCCGCCATGTCGGGCTCGCCCGCAACCGCTGCCGCGCTCGCCGGGCTCATGACGACCAGTCGCATCTCTGCGAGCGGCAGCACTGCCATGCGCAATCCCGAACCTGGCAGCACGAAGGGTGCCGCGTTTCCCTGAATCTGGGTACCCAGCAGGGCGCGGTAGCGCGTCAGCGAGGCATCCAGATCATGCACGCCCACTGCAATCCCGGCCACACCGGTCACGCCGTTGGCATGCACGCGAATATCCCCCTCCGGCACGCGCAACCGGCGCGGCGTCACATCACCGCACAAAAATGGAAGGTCGGGTGTTGCGTGGCGCGCTGTCTGCCACTGCAAACGCTCGCCATCGGGACGCAGGCGACCGCCGTCAAGCGGGCCATTGAGCGTGGTCAATCCCCGCGCGCGTGCCGCGGTCAGGACCGTCACGGTATTATCGGGAAGCAACGCAAAATCCACCAGGCCGTCGCCGTGCTCGCTGCGCACGCGGTACCACCGCTCCTCGGGGGCGGGGGCCTGCCATGCGATCAGTTCCAGATAAGCGCCGTCCTGGAAAACCACCAGCGCATTGTGCGATGTTCGACCGGGATGCTTTCCCCCCTCAACCACGGTGAAACCAAGACTGCGGTAATCGGCGATCGCCTGCGCGAGGTCGGCCACACCGATAACAATATGGTCAAGTTTGAGTTCGTGCTCGGAAGTCAAAGTGCCTGCCTTTCGATTAAACAATTCGGATACGCCGATTTTCGCCGATGTCCGCCCTCGGCGGGGCGTATCGGATCCAAGAACGGCAAGATTAGGGATTGCGCGCGCGCGCCCAGGCTGATTTAACCGAATCAGCCAATTGCATGGGGTCAAAGGGCTTTGCGATTACCTCGAGCGCACCGAGCGCCAGCAGGGCCTCGACGTCCTCACGTTGCGTCCTTGCCGTGAAAAAAATCACCGGCACTGCGGCCGTTGCCTGCCGCTGCCGCATGGCGGCGAGCAGCGCCGGCCCGTCCATGCCGGGCATCATCACGTCAAACAACATCAGGTCGGGTTCGAAGGCACCCACCACCTCAAGCGCGGCGGCCCCGGACGCGCACGCCCTCACCTCGAAACCGCCGACCATGCCCAGCGACATTTCGGCGATCGTCCGGATACTGTCCTCATCCTCGACCAGAAGAATCTTTTTCAACATCCCGTCCATCAGAGTACGCCCCCCGATTCCACGCGTGGAAGATCAAAGTAAAAAACGCTGCCCCCGCCGGGGCGCGGTGAATAGCCTATGGCGCCGGAAAGACGCTCGACGATGAGGCGGCAGATGTTAAGCCCCAGTCCCGTGCCACCGACCTGGCGCGACTTGCCGGCGCCCACCTGCATGAAACGCTCGAATAACTCCCGCTCTTCCCCCGCCGGAACACCCGGTCCATGGTCGGAAACGGTCACTAGTACCCTGTCGCCTTTTGGCTCGACCCGCACGTCCACACAATCGCCCGCGGGAGAAAACTTGCACGCGTTGGACAGCAGGTTCGTCACCACCTGAACGAGGCGGTCTGAGTCTGCATTGACAATGCAGGGGACGGCAGGCGGTTCGAAAGAAAGACGCACCTTCAGTGTCGCCGCGAACCCCTCTGTTTCGCTGACCGAACGCTCGATCAGTGCCGCAATATCCATCAACTCCATCTTGAAGGGCATCTTCCCCGAGCGCATGCGCTCGCTGTCCAGGATGTCATTGACCAGCCGCACGAGACGCTCGCAGTTCTGCACGGCGATGTTGATGAGTTCGCGCGCCTTTTCGGGCAGCGTCCCGGTCACGCCGGCAGCGACAAGCCCGAGTGAACCGCGGATCGACGTGAGCGGTGTGCGAAGTTCGTGGCTGACATTGGTGACAAATTCGCTTTTCATGCGCTCGACCTGCTTGAGCGCGGTGACGTCGGTAAAGAGTGCGTAGTAGCCCGAAACGCCGCCGTCGGCTTCGACTCTCGGCACGAGTTGCGCGGACAGGTCTTTCATCCCACCGTCGGCGGTGGGGACCGAAAATACCAGCGACACGGATTGTCCGCGCAAAACCTCCTCGACCCCGGGCTCCAGTGCGCGGAACACTTCTTCTCCAAACAGTCCCCGAAGGCTCACGCCGTGCAGATCAGCCAGCGGTCGGTCGAACCATGTCTGCAGCCCGCGATTGTAAAACTGCAAACGACCGCCCTTGTCAATAAAGCCAATCAAGGCCGGAACCGAGTCGGTGATCAGGCGCAGTTGCGCCTCGCTTTGTCGCAGCGCACGCTCCGCGGTGAGCCGGAACCGCTGGTGCCGAACGATCGCCAGCATGGCCCATCCGAGCAGCGCGCACGCGAAGATGCCGCCCCACGAAATGAGAAAGGCGGTGTTCTCCGCGTTTTGTTCGGTGTTGGCCCGGCGCACACGCAGCGAATGCAGGGATCGCGTACGCAGCGCCTCGGCGGTGGCCGCGATTTTAGCGTCAAGCCTCCCTGTGTCGGCGCGCTCAAGCATCCCGATGGCTGCGCGCGTGCCAACGCGGTCACTCGCATCCAGGACCGCATCAAGCCCCGCAAGCCGCTCGCTTACCGAAACCGCGAACTGCCTGACCAGCCAGGATTGTTCGGTGTCGCGCATACTCGCCAGCAACACGCCCAGTTCATTGTTAACCGCAATGCGCCGTGCGCGGTAATCGCGTAAGTCGGTTTGCCTGAGCGTCAGCAGGTGGGAGCGCTGGGAGGCGACGGCCCCCTGCAGGCTCGCAAGCGTGCCCTCCAATTGCGTGATGCGCGCCTGGGTCAGCGTCTCCTCGCGCCCCGCCTCCATCAAAGCATCAATGCTGCGATGGGCCGACACACCGACCGCGAGCAGGATTGCGAGTCCCAACCCCAGCAGAAAGTTGATCTTGACGCCGAAGCTCGCTCTTAGCCAACGACGGCGGCCGCCGTGCATCGGGTTTTCAGGGGGCGAGTTACTCACTTTGCCGTTGCCGAAACTGAAGCACGAACGGCCGCAAGTAATGCATCGAATGCCGCATGATCATCGGACTTCAGATTCGCGGGGGATGCACAAAAGGGTTCAATAAAAGACTCTGCGGCGCGCGCCGAATCCATGACAGCGCGCAGGCCGAAGGTTCCGGCCGTGCCGGCCATGGTGTGCAGGGCCCGCCTCAGTTGGTCCAGCGGCTCAGGAGCGCCGCCGTTGCGTGTCGCCAGCCACATCGCTTGAAGTTCGTCGAGTTTTGCAGGGAGCGACGCGCCGTACTCGGCGGCCATGGCGGCGAGTTGCTGCCGGAACACCTCACTCGTCATCTCACCGTCCCCCTTCGAATACCCGCACGCGTTGCAAGTTACCGCTCAGCGTTGCGTCATCCCGAACACGGTATGCACCGCCTTCATCAGCACGTCCATGTCAAAAGGCTTGGTGATGTAGCCGTCCGCGCCTCCGGAGAGTCCCTTCAGCACGGACTCCCGGGTGGTCTTTGCGGTAAGCATGATGATGGCAACATCCTTGAATGCAGGATGCTGCCGCAATTTTGCGAGTATCTCGAAACCGTCCGCATCGGGTAGAACAACGTCCAGCAGCACCAGGTCGGGCGCAGGCGGTTTGCGCAACGCATCGAGGATCTCGGCGCGATTCGCCGCAGTGCGCGTCTCAAACCCTTCCATAGAAAAAAAAGCACGCAGCAGCTTCGACAAGTGGGGTTCATCCTCAACGATGACGACGCTGAACTTGCCGCCTGCCGTGGGTTTGCGCTCCACCGGAGGGCGGCGCGCAATGCGCACATAGTAGCCCTGTGACTGCAGGTAACCGGCGCCCTCGTTCGCCTCCGTTTCATCCTCGCTCGACGCGGCATTGGCGCTTTTCGTAGACGCGGATGAGGAAGCGTAAAACGTGCTCGTGCTGAGAAAGTCACCGGTGCCAAGCCCGCCAAAAGCCGCGGTATTCGGCGCGAGCGCGATCATCTTCTTTTCCAGCAGAGACCTCAGCGCAGAAAGCACCTCCTCGGCAGGAGCCCGCCCCGCCCGTGAGCGAACCTGCGCCACCGTCGAAGACCCGTTCACCAGCACCAGCAACTCAAGCTCGAGTCTGGACGCCGATGTTTCGGAATCCTTCAACTGCTTTTCACCTGCGCTGGTGACAACGAATACATCGTCGTCTACAAACGGCATCCGGGTAGTGGGTTCTGGGCTCATCATCGGTCTCACAAGCAGTCTTGCGATCAAGGGTTCGGGAACGTATCGCCCCTGCGTCGATTCTAGCCGACTTGCCATGCTGCGTGCATCAGCCCTGCACAGGCGGGGCACCCGGGCTGCGGGCGCGTCCGCCGTCGTGCCGCGATTATTGCGCCAGGAAGCGCGTCGGATCAGACAGCTTTTTCAGCGTGCCGTCCTTTTGCATTTCCTGCAAAGCCCCCATCATGGCGCGAATGGTCTCGACCGGCACCTGGAGATTGCAGGCCAGCCAGTAATCCTGGCTGAGGATATCCGGAAACACCTCCTTGATCGCCTTGACGCCTTGCGCGCCCGAGACCATTTTTGCGCCAGCGGCACCTGTCACCCAGAGATCGACACCGTCGGCACGCGCCGGATCGAGGGTGAGCCTGCCGGGAATGGTTTCATCCGAGTACGACAGGACAATGTTGGGAAACCCGCGTTGCCGCAGGTAGGCGGCGCGCGCGTCATCGACAACCCCGATGCGAAACGCCTTGAGGTCATCGACCCGCGTGAGCTTTTGCGAAAACGCCTCAAGCGCAAAAGCGGAGTAGCGCGAACGCCCGAGCGGGCCCACCCACTGGAACAGCTTGAATCGCTCGGGCCTGCGCACGGCCGAGAAAATGCACGTATCCGCCTGGTCCCTGGCGCGCGCATAGCCGTCATCCCACTGCCCCAGGACAATCTCCGGGGCCAAGCCAGCCCGCTTGGCCACTTCGACAACCACGTCGGTCGCCCAACCCGACACCTTGCCATTGGCCGTGAAATTCATCGGCGGGTTCGATTCAGTATAAAACGTGAGCGCGTGCGCCGACGGGATGACAACGGACAACAGGAATACCACGAACAGGCGCGACATTTCCCCACCTCCTATCTATGAAAAAAACCGGATGCCGCGTTGCGCTACCCGCCCCCCCCAGAGCGACGGCAAGGGGGGAGACAAAACAGGGAAATGGAAAAGCGATTCACGCATTTTACCCATGCATCATAATTAAAGCGCACCGGGACACAACAAAAATAGGGATCGTCAAAACCCGATCGGCGGCCCGCCGGTGTATACAATATTCAATCGATGGCACGCTCCCCCGCCACTCCTTCGCATCTCACTCAATCCGGAATACACACATGTCCTACGACTGGGTTCCCATAACCCGCCGCAAACCACTCAAGTGGCCGGGCAACAAGCGCCTTGCCGTCATCATCACCATGAACTGCGAGTTCTGGGACCTCGTCAAGGAGGGCAACAAGCCCTACTACGCCGGCGGCCCGCCCATGTTGCCCGACCCGATGCCGGCCAATGTCGCCGACTTCCCCAATTTCACCTGGCGCGAGTACGGCCAGCGCGTCGGCGTATGGCGCCTGTTCGACGTGTTTGAGCAGGCGGGCGTGCCCCTTTCGGTAACCATGAACGCCAAAACGGCTTTGGAACGGCGCGAGATCATCGAGCACGTGAAGGCGCGCGGCTGGGAGCTCGTGGCGCACAACTACGAGCAGGGCGAATTGCTGCCGGCCTTCGCCTTTGACGAACCGGGCGAGCGCAAGCTGATTGCCGAAACCCTGCGCGTCTACGAAGAAACCGTCGGTAAAAAGGCGCGGGGATGGTTGTCCTCGTCGCTGCGAAGCACCCTGCATACGCCGGATATTCTTGCCGCAGCCGGCCTCATTTTCATGTGCGACTACATGAACGACGACCAGCCCTACCTGGTCCAGACGGCGTCAGGCCCCATCGTCAACGTGCCCTACTCGATCGAGATCAACGACTTCACGTTCTTCCACCGCCGGGCCATGACCAGCCGCGACGCGCTGGACATGCTGTGCGGCCAGTTTGACGAGCTTTATCGCGAGAGCGCCCTCACCGGCAAGATGATGAACATAGGCCTTCACCCTCACATCTCGGGACATCCCCACCGCATGCAGTTCTTCCGGGATTTCCTCACCCACGCGAAAAGCCGGGATGATGTCTGGTGGACAACGCGCGAAGAAGTCGCCGCCTGGTACCTGCAAAACCACCAGTCCCATATCGGCTAAGGGACATGCCAGCTGCAGGGAGATAGCGCTCCCGCCCCCAGGTCAGGGCATCGCAGATACACGGGGAGGATGCGCGATCGTGCGTCAGCATCAGGCCTTCAGTCCATCGGTGCAGGACATCCGACCAGGAAGCCCTGCGCGAAATCAACGCCGGCCTGGCGCAATATCTCCAGGGTTTCCGGGCGTTCCACGTGTTCGGCAATGGTGCGGATGCCCATGGAATGGCACCGGCGATTGAGCGCATCCACGCGCGCGGCGGCCATCGCATCGCGGTCCATGCGGCCGATCAGACCGCTTCGGATCTTTACAAAATCCGGCGTCACCAACTTGAGCATGTCGAGCGACGCGGATTCACCGTCATAGGATGCCACGGTAAAACTGCACCCGACAGGCTTAACATGCCCCGCGAACGCGCGCACCCGGTCGGGCAGGCGCAACGCATCGGAGCACATGATTTCGAATGAAATGCACTCACCCGGAATACCTGCGGCGGAAATCTGTTTCACCACGAAAGGGGCAAAATTATTATCTTGCAGGGTGTCCGACGACAGGTTGATGCCGTTGCGCGGCAGCCTGATTTGGGCATTGGCACGGCGCAACGTGCGCATTGTGCGCACCGCCCGGTTCACCACCCAGCGATCCAGATAGGGCATCAGGCGATACCCCTCTAGTATCGGTATGAAGCTTCCCGGCGGCAGGAGCTTTTCCTCCTCCTCCAGAAATCGCACCAGAATTTCCTGAAAAACCGGCTCATCCGCATCAGGCACCACCGGCACGATCGGCTGCGCATAAAGGACGAACTCCTCTTGGCGCAGCGCCGCGATCAGCCGATCTGCGGTTTCCTTCTGCCCGAATTCTTCACGATCCATCAGTAACGACCTTTTTTAGGTAAAGCGTCCATGTTGAATCCGGCCGGGGGCGCGTTCAGGTATCCATCTCGATTACGCTGGAACGCAGGCGCGGCAGGTCGTCCTCGCCGATGCCAAGGCACTCAAACACCTGCCCGGAGACGCCAATCCACACCGGATTGAAGGCGGCCTTTTCGTCTGCCAGCAGCGCATCAATGTGTTCGGCGAGCATGCCCAGCGCAACCAACTGCCGTCCCTTCAGCGTTTCGCCGTCCCGTTTTAACGCGCCGGCATCGTGGTGATGGAGAATCGCCTGGCAAAGGGCCGGGGACAAAAACCAGCTGCTCGCCATGTGATATCCGACCAGCGCATGGGTCACGGCGTAACGGTTCTCCTCGGCATCAAGCAGCGCCTGTTCGTGCGCGCAGGGATCTTTTTCCAGCAGATCGGCGTAATCGGGGAACTTGCACGCCATCAGGGGCATGCCGCAATCGCGAAACAGCCCGAAGGTGTAGGCCTCATCGCGGTCGGCACAACGCAGGTTGCGAGCAAGATGCGCGGTAATCGCCGCCACGCGCGAGGACACCGACCAAAAATGCTCCATGACCGTACTGTTCGATACGGCGAAGACTTGTCGCAACAGCAGGCCGGTGATCAGCCGGGTGACATTTTGCAGGCCAAGCAGCACCAGGGCTTGCTGGATTGACGTCGCCTTTCGGCCCAGTCCGTAAAACGGGGAGTTCACCGTCTTTAGCATCGCCGCAGCAAGGCTCACATCACTGCTGATCAGCCTTCCGATGCGCCCGAAGTCCGGTTCGTCTTCGTTGCTTTCACGCAGCAGCTTGGTCAGGATCGCAGGACACGGTGGAATGCCGATATCGCTGACAATTTTTTTTGCCTCGCGGTCAAGAACCTCGGCGGCGGGCGGTGATGCTTCAAGGAGGGTGGCGGTCATGGGGCTTTTTTGTTTCCGATTCGTTAAGACGGCAATCCTCGCCGGAGATTTCCGGATCCTGGCTAAAACGCGACACACTTGATTCGATAAACCTGAATACGCAGCTTCGGGCCTTGCGCCCGACCAATTTGCCGAACCGCGACATCCCCCCTTTGTATCG
The DNA here is from genome assembly GCA_903895005.1 of uncultured Pseudomonadota bacterium. Next base: position 3,808 of record CAITSH010000133.1, on the reverse strand, counting down.
GCAGTAAGCACGCCCGACTTGAGGCTGTCGAAACGATTCACCCAAATGCTTGGCAACGATGATTCGAGACCCCGGCAAGATTCATATCGCGTTTCGCCAAACATTCAGCTGAATCCACCCAAAAAACCTTAAGCAATCCCGTCTTGCCGCCCGATATCCATCATGACAACCCATGAAAACGGGAATTTCCCCCTTCAATTCATACCGATAACGAATGCCCCCACCGGTGAGTAAACTTGTCACACCGTAATTCAAACTTACCCCGCTAATTAAACTCATGTTTACCCGGGGCCTGTCGATAAGAGACTTGGAGGTCATGAAAGAACCGGATTGGCCGGTCGGCCTCCACGCATTCCCCCTGCGCATCCTGGAGTGAGGCATGGAAGAACCAAATCCCAAGATCCTGATAGTCGACGACTCGGAAGACGACGCATTCCTGCTAAGCGCACAAATAAAGCGCATGGAAGCAGGTTGCGAATTCCAGCGCGTAGACAGTGCAGCAGATATGCGCGCCGCCCTGACTCGGCGTGAATGGGACCTGGTCATTTCCGACCACTCCATGCCAGGTTTCGACTCGGTGGAGGCACTGCGAATACTGCGCGAACACAACAGCGAAACCCCGTTTGTCATCTATTCGGGCAATCTTGAGCAGGAACTGGGCATTTCGGCCATGCAAAACGGCGCCCGCGACTTTGTCTATAAAAACACCCCCGAACGGATGCTGCCGGTGATCAGGCGCGAACTAGAACACGCCAAGCTGCGCCGCGACAAGAATCAGGCCGAAAACTCCATTTCAAAGATCGCCAACTACGACGAGCTGACCGGGCTGCCAAACCGCAACATGTTTTGCGAGCAGCTCGACCGCAGGCTCAAGCGCACCGACACGCCGGCCTGCTCGGGCGCCCTGCTTTACATCGACCTCGACCGTTTCATGCGTATCAACGATTCCTTCGGCTATCCGACCGGGGACGGGCTGATGCGCCAGGTGGCCTCCCGCCTGCAGGCGTGCATGAGCCGGTCGGACCTGGTGGCGAGACTCGGGCAGGACGAGTTCGCGGTCTTTGCCAGCCATATCGAAGACTCGGTTGCGGTACTCACGCTGGCCGAGCGCATCATGCAGCGCTTCGCGCCGGCCTTTGTCCAACACGGGCAGGAATTTTTCATCACGGTGAGTATCGGCGTCAGCCTGCATCCACAGCACGGCGGCGAAGCCCAGACGCTACTCAAGAATGCCGAGAGCGCCATGTTCGCCGTCAAAAAACAGGGCCGTAACCAATTCCAGCTTTACCAGACCGAGCTCAACCACAGTTCGTCCAAACGCCTGCAACTGGAGAACGACCTGCGCCACGCGATCGCGCGCAAGCAGCTGTTTCTCGTCTATCAGCCCATCATCGACATGAAAACACGGCGCATCGTCAGCGCCGAGGCCTTGATCCGCTGGCGACACCCCGAGCTGGGCATCATACCGCCGGACCAGTTCATCCCGCTCGCAGACGAAACCGGCCTGATCCATAGCATTGGCGAATGGGTCGCGCGTCAGGCCTGCGAACAACTGCGCCAGTGGCACGACCTTGGTTACGACGGACTGTCCGTTTCGGTGAACGTTTCTGCTGCCCAATTCAAGCAAGACAGCCTTGCCGCCCACATCGAACAAATCCTGCGTGACACCGGGATTAACGCGCGCAATCTTGAACTAGAAATCACAGAAACGGTGGCAATGCAAAGTGCAGACGCCGCGATCCAGACATTGCGCCGTTTCAAGAACATGGGCATCAGCATTTCCATCGACGACTTTGGCACCGGTTACTCCTCGCTCTCCTACCTCAAGCGGTTTCCAATCGACACGCTCAAGATCGACCGCTCCTTTGTGCGCGACATCTCGGTCGATTCCGACGATGCCGCCATCGTCCAGGCAATCACTTCACTGGGGAAAACACTCAAGCTTCGGATCATTGCCGAGGGCGTGGAGACGCGCGAACAATTTGAGTACCTGTGCGAACAGGGTTGCGACCGGATGCAGGGTTACTACTTCAGCAAACCGATCGAACCGGCAGACTTTCTTGCGCTGCTCGAACGCAGCCCGCGCCAACTCTCATCGACGCCCAAGGTTGTCAACATGCAGGACTGGGCCGCCATCGGCGGTATCGCCTGAAAAACCGCACCAGGCGTGGCTTTCCAGCCATTGACCCCGGATCCCCGCCGGCATTGTAACGCCCCCCCCCGGGGGATCACAGTCGCTTTCGTGCGCGCCAAACCGCTATTGCAGCACTTCCACGCGATCCGGCCAGGCGTCCATCTACCGATCCGCCAGATTGAAGAAAATGATGGTCCCTCCACGGGCCCTCCGTCCACCCGGCATTTGGCACAATCCCCTTTGAATATGCGACGCACCGTATCCAGACCGATGAACGCCGCGTGGCGTGACGGATTGCAGGTCAGCGCTGGCCGGCCAGCATCACACGGTCACGTCCGGAGGCCTTGGCTTGGTATAGCGCCCGATCGGCCTCGCGCAGCAGCGACTCCACGTCGGATATTCCAGCAGTGTTACATGCCACTCCGGCGCTGAGCGTCATCGGCATGCTGCCCTTGCCGTAGCTGAATTGCGATGCAGCCACGGCCTGGCGGAGGCGGTCTGCGCACAGCAGGGCCTCGTTGATGTCAATGTCCGGGCAAATCACCAGGAATTCCTCCCCGCCGGTGCGGCAAACCAGATCCTGCAGCCTGGCTTTCGAACGCAGCACGCCGGCTGCATGGCGAAGTGCCGCGTCGCCTGCAGCGTGCCCCAGGGTGTCGTTGATGCGCTTGAAATGGTCCAGATCGATGGCAATGCACGACAAAGGTGTCTGCCGGCGCTCCGACGAAGCCCAGGCCTGGACCAGCCGCTCCATCATGTAGCGGCGGTTGGGCAGGGCAGTAAGCGGGTCGGTCGCCGCCGCCTGCTGCAGGCGGCGGTTGTTGGTCGCCAGCTCGGTCGCAAGCGTGCGTATGGTCTGGATATCGGACACCATCTGCTGCTGCTGGTCGATAACGCGGCGGGCGGCACGAAGGCGCGCGTGAAGCATGCGCGGTACGAGCGGCTTGGTGATGAAATCATCGGCCCCCGCGGAAAATGCCTCATCAAGCTCCATCTCACCGGCCGAATCCGAAAGCAGGAAAACATAGAGATTGCGTCCCAGACCGGTTTCGCGCATGGCCCGGCACAAGGCGTGACCGTCCATTTCCGGCAATGCCAGGTCCGCGATCAGGACCTGCGGCCTGAATTCAAGCGCAACGCCCAGCGCTTCACTGCCGTTTCGCACCATTTCGACGATATGCCCGGCGGCCTCAAGCGTAGTCTTCAACACACCACGCCCAGCCGTATCGGCGTCGGCAACCAGGATACGCAGCGGCACCACCGTTCCGGACTGTTCATCGGGCCGCGCCGCTTCGGTATCGCACTGGCGCAATTCGCGCACGAGGTCGCCGGTATCCGTTGTTGCCACACTGAGGACATGACCCCACTCACGCCATTGCACCGCGATTTCACCGGCGAGCGTGCTCATCGTCTCCGCGTCGATGCCGGCCCGGCCCGCGTCGGCGAGCAACACCGGAAGTTGCTCGCGCCTGTGCGCGCCGTCGGAAAGGCAAAAAGCGGCCAGCGCGTCGGCCAGCATGAGACCACCCTGAATCACCCGAACGCGCTCGGACACCTGGTCGTGCCCGCGAAACTGCCCCGATACGGAGCGGATGGCATCGACAAACAGCTCCGGAAGCCCCCAATCGTGCAGCATCATCGCGGACATTTCGACGTGGTTCAGCCCGAAGCGCT
>CAITSH010000132.1 GCA_903895005.1 uncultured Pseudomonadota bacterium | reverse complement strand
GATCCACCGCCCCACCGCCTTCGTAATGTCCCCCTTGAAAGCGCTTTTCGCCCTCTGTTCGGCTTTATATCCCGCCTCAACCAGCGCGCTCGTCTTCACCAGTCCGCGCCCCTCCGCTTGTTCCCGTGCCACATTCATACGGCCGGCCGCATGGTCCTTGACCCGCCAGTCGTTGAGCACGCACCCGTCTCGGCCTCCATCGGGATCATTTAACCACGCTTTCCAACCGGGAGCCTTGCCCATCGCCTCGCGGTTCATCACCTCACGCGCGATACTTTCCACCCAGGCCGCGCCCCCATCGGGCTCCGCCTTTTTCCTTCCCGCCCACCGCTCAGGCGCGCCGATTTTTTCTAGGAACTTATTGATTTTTATTTCTTGCGCCGTCTTGTCCGACAACGGCCCGTTGACCATCACCGGAACTCCGTCGCCCTTTCGGCACCTCACCAGCTTGCCAATCTCCTCCGGTCGAGTGTGCCCCAATTTCTCAAGCGCCGCCGTAAAATACTGCGCCAGTTCCATCACCGCTTTCATCGCGCCAAAGTGTCCCCGCATGGATTCACCTACAATTTGAGCGCAGGCGGTTTCCACCTGACGTATCTCTTGATCGGATAAATGAGCCAGCCTCGGCAGATCGACCAGTTCGGATTCGCGGACCGGACCGCGATCGGCGTCGGTTTTCTCAGCCTTCTTTTGTTTCGGTTTCATAAGGTTTTCGAAAGTTTCCCACATGGTCACGCCGTCGCCGTCTTACCATCACCAACAACCGCCAGCCCCGGCGCGCCCACCGTCAGGGAAATTTCCACGCGCTGACGCTTGTCGGTGTATGTCTCCGAGGTCGTCCTGATGTCCCGATGCCCGAGGTGTTGGCGACCGGCCTCGATTCCGTAGCGTTGCACAATAATACTACCGCTTTCCTTGCGCAGGCTGTGAATCGCTGTCCGATCATTGAAGCCCTTGTCCTTGAGCCATTCTATAAGCCGCCGCCAAGTGCAGTCGGCCCGATAATAACCATAGGTCGCGCCAGGGTCTGCCGCCCCGCCTTCCATAACAAATTCACCCTTTGCCGCCCTCTTGAATCCGCGCAGCAATTCAACCGCCTCCGGGGCCAAGTCGATCACCCGCTCACTCTCCGCCGTTTTCGGCTCAAAATACTTCGTGCGCTGCACCGCTAGCGTTCCTTCCTCAAAATCGATCTGACTCCATGTCAACGTGTCCGCCTCCTTACGTCGCAAACCCGCCCAAAAACAAAGGTTCAACCCAAGAAATTCCTGTGGATGCTCTGTGCGCAATTCCTTTGCCGCGGAAGCAAGGATTTTTTCGATTTTGCCCTTCCTTTGATACCGGCTCCCGGCTTCGCGTGGTAAATCAAGACCAACGAATGGATTTGGCGGAGAACTCACCTTCAAGTGCTTCACCAGCTCCAAAACCAGCTTCTTCCGAAATAGCGCACGCCCCGCGCGCAACATAGATGCACACGAGCGTTCCGCTGAGTTGCGTTTAACCGGATCGGTCCCGGCCTTGGCAACGTAGGCGATGCGCCAAGCGCTGATCGACTCAGGTGTAAGTAGGGCCATTGACTGTCCGTTTATTTTGGTAAGCCATGCCTCCCGCCCGCCGTTGACGTAATCGAATTTTGACAATCTAGCCTTCGTTTTGACGCCCGCTTCAATCCTGGCGATATCGGAAACGATCTTGCGCAGCTTCGTTGCGTAAATCCTCAACGTTCGCTCGCGCACTTTGCCAGTCGCGGTGACAGCCGCAAGGAATTCGCCCAAAGTGCAAACACTGTCCTTGGCCACAGGACTGGGCTTATACTTGTCGAATGTCGCATCCCAACCGACGGAGACAAGGGAGACGTAAACATCACGGGCCTTCGCGGCGGCGGTCAATTGGTTGGCGGTCTCAAGATTGAACCACACGTCGCGGCCTAGGTGACGCATCCGAACCGAGAACTCGGGCGGAACGCCCCGCTTACCTGCCTTTGTGACGAAGGGGCGACGAACAATACGAGACTTCCAGTAGTCCTGATGTGTCTTCGATGCTCTCGAAGGCGGGACAGTCACTTTTGACTGTCCCGTTACTGTCCCGTTTTTATTGTCCTCATCTGTTTTCTTTTGGGTCTTCATGGTCGTAAGTATTTTTTTGTTTTAACAATGGGAAAGCAGGTTTTATTGTGTCCGCAAGCAGTCAAAAGAGGACAGTTGAGGCTATGCAAACCTAAGGACTCATAAGCCTTTGGTCGCCGGTTCAATCCCGGCCTCTGGCACCACTTTAGCCTCAAAGACTTGTGAAAGTTTTT
>CAITSH010000131.1 GCA_903895005.1 uncultured Pseudomonadota bacterium | reverse complement strand
CGACAAGCAATCAGGGGAAGAGCTCTCTGAAGCCGCCGCCCCCAACATCAAGCGCCTTGAAAACATCGAGGTTCAGTTGACCGTTGAGGTTGGTGGGACCAAGATTTCCATCGGCGACCTGATGAAGCTGAACGATGGTTCCGTCGTCGAGCTCGAGAGGCTTGCAGGCGAGCATCTGGACATCCTTGTGAATGGGACACTCCTTGCCCGCGGCGAAGTCGTTCTCGTCGGCGAGCGTCTCGGCATCCGCTTCACCGAGATCATTTCTCCCGAGAAGAGAGCGCGCAGCCTGTGAACAACCTGGGCGCATATTCGATAACGATGGCCGTACTGCTGGGCTCCCTCATTGGCGTCGCTCTGCTGCTGAAGCGTTATCGTGATCGACTGCACACCTATTTCGGTGCGCGCCACGGCGTTTCCAGGGCGATGATCGATATCGCGCCGGGCGCGCGTCTCATGGTGGTGGAGATCGATGGCATTACAGTCGTATGCGGTCTTAACAAGTCAGGCATCACAGCTTTGCAGGTCGTTCAAAACGTGCACATCGGGAGCGCAACATGAGGTTGCGCACGGCTTCACCGTTTTTTTGCCTTGCGTTGTTGCTTGTGTTCCTGGCGGGGAACGCAACGCAGGCGCTGGCTCAATCGCCAGGCTTCGACATACCGCTTCTTAAACTTCAGTCGCAACAGGGAGGCGGGCAAACCCTGTCTTTATCCCTGCAGACGCTGGCTTTGATGACGGCGTTGACTCTCCTGCCTTCTCTTTTGCTCGTCACCACCAGTTTCACGCGCATCATCATCACCCTTTCCATCCTTCGTCAGGCGATGGGCACGCAGCAGACGCCTCCCAATCAGGTTCTCGTCGGGCTTGCGCTTTTCATGACGCTGTTTGTAATGACGCCTACAATCAAACAGATCAATGAGGTCGCTTATCAGCCCTACTCCACGGGAGCCATGCCAATGGAGGAGGCGGCGACAAAGGGCGTCGGCGTCATGAAGAGCTTCATGTTACGCCACACCCGCGAAAGCGACCTGATCCTCATGGCCGATTTGCAAGGCGATACAAAATACGATGGCGCCGAAGCTGTTCCGCTTCAGGTCGCAGTACCGGCGTTCATCATCAGCGAGCTCCGGACGGCTTTCACCATCGGCTTTCTTTTGTTTTTGCCGTTCCTTGTCATCGACATCGTTGTGGCGAGCGTTCTCATGTCGCTTGGCATGATGATGCTTTCGCCAACATTGGTGTCCCTGCCCTTCAAGCTTCTTCTGTTTGTGATCGTCGATGGCTGGAGCGCAACTGTCAGCGCGCTGGTGGAAAGTTTTCTGAGGACTTGAGCCATGCAGTATCAGCAATTCATTATGATAGGACGCGAAACACTCCAGAGCGTGCTCTGGACCATCGGGCCAACGCTGACCGCGGCGCTCCTGATCGGGTTGATCATTGGCGTCTTTCAAGCTGCGACGTCGATCAACGAGGCGACACTGACATTTGTGCCAAAATTGCTTGTCATTGGTGGCGTGCTTGCCCTTTCCGCGCCATTCATGATCTCGACGCTTTCGGGATTTTTCGTGACCATCTTCAGCGAAATCGCGAAGGTCAGCAGATGATCGTCCTGAACGATGAATTCTTGATGAAAACAATGAGCGCGTTCCTGCTGCTCTCTGTCCGGCTGTCCGCATTTTTCCTTGTGGCGCCGGTCTTTTCCGCGTCCGCAGTTTCCCTGCCCATTCGCATCGCCCTGATGATGGGCCTTACGTTCACACTTTTCAATTCAATCACCGTCCCCGCGGTCGATCTACTTTCCCCCCAGGGCGTTTCCATCATTGCACGGGAGCTGGTGATCGGGATCTCTGTTGGTATTATATTCCAGATCGCCTTCGCCAGCGTCGCCATGGCGGGCGAGCATATCGCCTTGTCCATGGGGCTGGGCTTTGCGTCCATGGTCGATCCTCAGACAGGCGCACAGTCTCCGGTCGTGACGCAGTTTTTGTCAATCCTCATGGTTCTGATTTTCCTTGTCACCGAAGGTCACCATGTTTTGTTGCGGCAACTGATCGCCAGCTACAAGGTGGCGCCTATCGCGGGCGAACTCAGCCCGGACCTGTTCATCGGGATCATCAAGGCTGGCGCGCTCATGTTTTCAGCAGCGCTCATCATAAGCCTACCCGCCGTGGTCTTGCTGTTCCTCGTCAACACCCTCATCGGATTCATGACGCGCGTAGCGCCCCAGATGAATATCTTTTCCATCGGGTTTCCGCTCACCATCATGGTCGGGTTTGTGATGGTGCTCGTCAGCCTGCCCGCCATGGGCAACTCCATGAGCGGTCTTCTGCAAACCGCATCCGGGATCGTGCGTGATCTCATCCTCGAAACAAAGGCGCTGCCATGAGCGATCAGGACAGCGGTCAGGAAAAAACAGAACAACCAACAGAACGACGGCTTCGCGAAGCTATCGAGCAAGGTCAGGTCCTCACCTCGAAAGACCTGGTCATGAGTGCGGTTCTGCTTGCAGCGACGCTGCAATTCTTTTTCCTTGGCCGCGCGTTTTTCAACGAAATGGTCAACACATTCCGCAATGGCCTTGATGTCTCCGGGCCGCTGTTGCGGGATATTCCGCTCCTCGCGATCGTCGGCGACAGGTTCGGCTCTGCGGTCTTGATCGTGCTGCTCTTCAGCGCGCCACTCGCGATTACGCCGATCATCGTACACAGTCTTTTTGGCGGTTTCCATTTTACGCTGGAGAACCTGGCGTTCAAGGCGGATCGAATTTCGCCTCT
>CAITSH010000130.1 GCA_903895005.1 uncultured Pseudomonadota bacterium | reverse complement strand
GTTGGTTTGCGTGAACCGACGATAGCAACAGTTGTTGGACAATTCGACTAGTCGAAGGAGGCGCCGGTGGAGCAGGTGCTGGCCTCATCTTACCGCTTAGATACGCCGAGCTCACCTGAATGTGACTGGTTGAAGCCGCATTAGTAGTTTTACTAGAAGGTGGCAATGGTGGGACTGTCGGCGGTGCTGGTGGTGAAGCCGATATTTTTGTCGGGCGCAATTTCGTGCTGTCGGTTCGCAGCCGCGCGCAAAAAGGCTTCGCCGATGTCCGTGCACGCTGCGAACGCGAACCGGAGCTGTTGCGCCACGGGTCGGGCTATGTGCTGTATGCACTGATCGACGCGGTGGTGGACCGTTACTTCCCCATCCTCGACAAGCTCGAGGAGGAACTCGAGGGCATAGAGGAGCGCATATTTTCCGGCGGCAACGCCCGCGCCAACATCGAGGCCTTGTACGGCTTGAAACAAAAGCTGATGACGCTGAAACACGCGGCAACGCCACTCCTGGAGGCGGTGGGCAAGCTGTACGGGGGCCGCGTGCCCCAAGCATGCTCAGGACTCAACGATTATTTCCGCGATGTCTACGATCACCTCGTGCGACTCAACCAGTCGATCGATTCCACGCGTGAGATGGTGACAACGGCAATTTCCGTCAACCTGTCCATGATCGCCGTCGGCGAGTCTGACGTGACCAAACGCCTGGCTGCCTACGGCGCACTGGTCGCCGTTCCAACGCTGATCGCGGGTATATATGGCATGAACTTTGAGCACATGCCCGAACTCAAATGGGTGTTTGGCTACCCGCTCGCTCTCGCGCTGATGGGGGGCATCGACACCTACCTGTTCTATCGCTTCCGAAAATCAGGCTGGCTTTAGCGGCGGCGCCGCCTGTTGCGACTCAGCCATGCGGAATGCCGAGCCGCCGGTTGGCCGGGACGGCCACTTCGATCAAGCGTGGCTTTGGCAGGTCGAGTTTTCCCATCAGGTCGATGAATTGTTCGCGGGTCTTGCCGGACAAGCGCGGGTTGTGCGCTTTTTCGCGACCAATGGATGAGACCGTGAACCCCTTGTAGTCGTGCCCCGGCCACACCTTCGTGTCGTCGGAAAGGGTGAACAGCTTTTTCGTGATGCTGTCGTACAGGACACCTGCATCACCACCCTGGAAGTCGGTGCGACCGCAACCCAGTATAAGCAGCGCATCACCAGTGAACAGGTTGTCACGCCAAAGGTAGCTCGCGCTGCCGGCGGTATGACCCGGTGTATGGATCACCCGGATCTCCTCTGCGCCAAAGGCAATCCGTTCGCCATCGAGCACCTGCAGATCCGCCGCACCGATCTGGCAACCGGCGGGCGCCACGGCCGTTGCGCCTGTCAATTCGCGCAAACGCCCCGCCGAGGTGATGTGGTCTGCATGGGCGTGCGTCTCGAGTGTGTATCGCAGGTGCAAGCCCTCGCGATTGATCAACGCAAGGTCGCGCTCCGCCTGGGTGTCCACCGGATCGATGAGTGCCGCCTCGCCCGATGGCCCGTCAACGAGCAGGTACGTGTAGGTGGAGGAATCGGCGTCGAACAACTGGATCATGGACAGGCTCATGGCGTCTCCGTTCAGGCAAGCCGCGCGAGAAGGTTGGTCACATCGCCGATGCGGCGAATATCTTTTCCCGCCTGGTGCTCCAGGGCGCAGGCGATCATCTGGTAAAAGGCCCGGTCCAGGGCCTTGCGGCTCGCCGCCATCTGCTGGCCAACCTTTTCGCAATCCTCACCCGCCTCGATCATTTTCTGCACGCCGCGCAACTGTCCTTCGATGCGTTTCAGGCGCAGGACGAGATCCTTGCGGTGTTTTTCTTCCAGGGTTTGCGACATTGCTTTCTCCAAGTGCCCCAGCGTCCCCTGCGTACGGGGGCTGCGCTCAGGACATTGTGCTTCAACCAGTTTTACGGGATATCCGATCGAGACCCGCCTGGCACTCTTGATACTATAGGGGGTATGTTATATATTGTTCCCGCGGCCGTCAAGCAATGCCCCCGATACGCGCAATTCACACGCGTCGCGAGCGTCAACACCAAGGCGCCTTCGGCGGGCCCGTTGCACGGGTCCGGGATGCAAACCAACAAAACCAACAGGAGAGCACCATGAAACTCAACGTCGGCGGCATTGACCGCATCCTTCGCGTCATCGCTGGTCTCGCTCTCATCGGACTTGCGCTTGCGGGAATAATCGGTCCGTGGGGCTGGATCGGCGTCGTGCCACTCGCCACGGGATTATTCAGC
>CAITSH010000129.1 GCA_903895005.1 uncultured Pseudomonadota bacterium | reverse complement strand
GCTCGCGTTGAGGCTGCCCAGCGGCGAAGAGAAACCGGAGGGGCACGCGACGCACAGGCCAAAGCCATTGGAGTACTTGCCCGCGGAGCAGCGCTGACATACGTAATTGTTGCTGTCCACGCCCATGCCGGGTATGATGCAGCGCCAGAGCGTGAAGACGATCGGATCATAAAACGCAGCACTGGTGCCCTTTCCGTTCGTGGTCGCCTGCGCGCCCGAGCCCGCAAGGGCGGTCGCCGACTTGACGCCAGATGGATAGGCAATTGTCGCGACGGTGTATCGCTTGGTGTCGGCCAGAACGATTTGATCACCCAAGGCCAACCAGTCGGAGGCAAACAACTCAAGCGAATCCGTGTATAGTACCGTAATCGCCTGCGTGGCTATATTCATGATTTTGATCTGACGATTGTATCGATCCACGATTTGCAGCAAGGCGCCATCATTGCTGACTCGTACGGTGGACGGCGCATTGTACGAGGACGAGGTCCCCACCGTACTCACCACCACAGAGGGATAGAAATCGATGCGTCGGATCAACTGGTTGCTGCGGTCCGCCACAAACGCGAAATTTCCGCTCGAATGAAAGTCCAGATGATACGGGTAGTTGAAGGAACTGCTGGGCCCATTGTTGACGGCGCCAGAGGTGCAAGTCGTGCCGCTGCACGCGCCCGCCAAGGTAGTCACCGCAAAGGTGGTCGTATCCATCCGTCGTATGGCGTGATTGTCCTTATCAGCAATGAGGGCATAGGTGCCATCGGGCGAAATCGCAACGGCAAAGGGATTATTAAGCTGCGCATTGGTTCCGATACCATCCCTGTACCCTGCGACATCACTCGTTGACCCTGCGGCAACGAAATTGGCCGCCGTAGACAGTGTGAGTTTGCGGATTATATGGTGGTTCATCACAGGAACAAGCGCATAGCTGCCATCGGGTGAAATGCCAACAAAACCAGGATTGGCGCCAAAAGCAGAGCCTGGGATGGTAGTCACTTGGGCCGTATTGAAGTTCATGGATCGGTAATTGCCCACATTGTTTTCGCCAATCACGCCAAAGATCGGGTACGTGTTGCTGTAGCAGGCCGTGTAGCCCGCGTACGACCACTGGCCGACCGAGCAGTTGGCGCACGCGCTGGCGCCGGCCGCCGCGCCGTAGGTGCCGGCTGGACACTGCGCACACGCGGACGCGGCGGCCGTCGGGGCGTAGGTGCCCGCTGGACATTGAGCGCACGCCGTGCTGCCGGCCGTCGGCGCGTAGCTGCCCGCGGCGCAGGGCGCGCCTAGCACCGGCGTGTAGGCATCGCCGCGAAAGCTGTAAAGCGCCGTGACCTCCGCGGCCGTCAGCGCGCGGTTGTGCACGCGGACCTCGTCCAGGTAGCCGCGGTAGAGCGCGTCCCCGCTGAACCAATGTGAGCGCCCCAGCCAGCCGTTGCCGCTATTGTACGTGATGCTCGCGGGATACGCGCTGGTCAGGGTTATGGTGCCGACGACGGCACCGTTCACGTAGTGCGTCGCAGCGGTGCCCGACACGACAAAGCACGCGTGGGTCCACGCGTTGAGCGTCCATCCGGTGGTGTACAAACCACCGTTTTCGGTGCTAGATGGAAAGCAGCTAAATCGAATGCTAGTCGACGCGGTGGCATGATTCCAAACAATCAGGTTGTTGCCAGGCGACCCATTGCCAATATCGAACACGCGCGC
>CAITSH010000128.1 GCA_903895005.1 uncultured Pseudomonadota bacterium | reverse complement strand
CCGCAGTACACGCTGTCCCGGGGGGATCCCTATCACTGCGAATGCCACAAAACCGCGCGCCTGCTCGCTGAAGCCCTCGGGCTCGAGCCGGGATTTTGGCAAATCAGTTTCCAGTCCCGGTTCGGAAAAACCGAATGGCTAAAGCCTTACACCACCGCCACACTGGCAGCCTACGCCCAAGAAGGCGTCGGACGCGTCGATGTCGTGTGTCCGGGATTCGCTGCGGATTGCCTGGAAACGCTGGAGGAAATCGCGATCGAGGGCAAAACAGACTTTCTCGGTGCCGGCGGCAGGGAGTTCCACGCGATTGCCTGCTTGAACGAACAACCGGAATGGATTGAAGCCTTGGGAAGTCTGGCCCTTACGCATCTATCCGGATGGATCAGCACGGATTGGGATGCGAAAAAGGTATTTGCGGATGCGGCTTTAGCCCAAAATCGCGCGAAAGCACTCGGGGCATCCGTTTAAAAACCACGATTCCCTCGAGAATCGCTTGAAACATCATAAATCGCCCCCAGATTGTGGCTGATTCCACTTCTTTTTGCATATTACATCGCCAAAATGTCCGAACAACAGCAAGATTTGCCTCAAACACCGCCAACAACCGATCAGGCTGGCAACGCCGCTGACCCTACGCAAAACCCGGAAACACGCCTTGCAGTCGCCGAGGCAAAGATCCAGGAATTGAATGACGCCTGGTTGCGCGCAAAAGCCGAAACCGAAAACGTTCGCAAACGCGCTCAGGTGGACATCACCGGTGCCCATAAATTTGCAACTGAAGCCTTTGCAGAAGCCCTGTTACCCGTTCGAGACAGCCTGGAAGCCGCCCTCGCCAGCGATAGCACCCAGTTGGACAGCCTGAGGAGCGGCGTCGAACTCACACTAAGGCAACTTGACGCGGCTTTCGAAAAGGCGAATCTAAAAGAAGTCGCCCCGATCGGCCAAAAATTTGACCCGAACCGTCACCAGGCCATCAGCATGATTGACGGTGAGTCCGAGCCAAACACGGTCGTCAACGTACTGCAGAAAGGCTACGTCCTCCACGACCGCGTCCTGCGGCCTGCTCTCGTTACGGTGTCCAAACCAAAATAGAGGCTTGACGGCCCGCTGGGCAACCGCGTCGGACACTGCGCGAAATGAATCTGGGGGAAAACCCTATTGAAGTCCGGGGAATGAACCCAATATCCTGCCTAGGGTTATTTTTTGCCGGGAAATTTAAGGAAAAGTGCAATGGGAAAAATCATTGGTATTGATCTTGGAACCACCAACTCCTGCGTCTCCATCATGGAGGGCGGAAAACCGAAAGTCATTGAAAATTCGGAAGGCTCGCGCACGACCCCATCGATCGTCGCATACATGGAAGACGGCGAAATCGTTTGCGGCGCGCCGGCGAAACGCCAGGCCGTCACCAACCCGCAAAACACCCTCTCCTCGGTAAAGCGCCTCATCGGTCGCCGGTTTGAGGAAAAAGAAGTTCAAAAAGATATCAAGCTGATGCCCTACAAGATTGTAAAGGCCGAAAATGGCGATGCTTGGGTCAGCGTGCGCGGCAAAAACATGGCGCCGCCGCAAGTATCCGCGGAAGTCCTGCGCAAAATGAAAAAAACAGCGGAGGACTACCTCGGCGAGGAAGTCACAGAGGCGGTCATCACGGTTCCGGCCTACTTCAACGATAGCCAGCGCCAGGCCACCAAGGATGCGGGCCGCATCGCCGGTCTTGAGGTCAAACGCATCATCAACGAGCCTACGGCGGCCGCTCTCGCCTTCGGTCTGGATAAACAGGAAGGGGATCGCAAGATCGCGGTCTATGACCTTGGTGGTGGCACGTTTGATATTTCGATCATCGAAATTGCGGAGGTTGATGGCGAACACCAGTTTGAAGTGCTTTCCACCAACGGCGACACATTCCTGGGCGGGGAGGACTTCGACCAGCGCGTCATAGACTTCCTAGCGGACGAATTCAAGAAGGATCAGGGTATCGACCTCCGGAGCGACGTGCTTGCACTGCAACGCCTTAAGGAAGCTGCTGAAAAAGCAAAGATAGAGCTGTCCTCTTCCCAGCAGACAGAGGTAAACCTGCCTTACATCACTGCGGACAAATCCGGACCCAAACACCTGGCGATAAAGATCACCCGGGCGAAGTTCGAAAGCCTGGTCGAAGAACTGATTACCCGCACCATGGATCCTTGCAAGCTCGCGATCAAGGATGCCGGAGTGAAGATCACCGACATCGAAGACGTGATCCTCGTCGGCGGAATGACACGCATGCCCAAAGTCCAGGAAATGGTCAAGGAACTCTTTGGCAAGGAACCGCGTCGTGACGTCAACCCTGACGAGGCCGTTGCAGTCGGTGCTTCGATTCAGGGTGGTGTACTGCAAGGCGAAGTTAAAGACGTGCTTTTGCTCGACGTAACGCCGCTCTCACTAGGCATTGAAACCCTCGGCAGCGTGATGACAAAGCTCATCCAGAAAAACACCACGATTCCCACCAAGGCGCAGCAGGTCTTCTCCACCGCTGATGACAACCAGTCCGCGGTGACGATCCATGTGCTCCAGGGTGAGCGCGAAGTGGCGTCTGGCAACAAGAGTCTCGGCCAGTTCAATCTCGAAGGCATTCCGCCCTCCCCGCGCGGCATGCCGCAAATCGAGGTCACTTTCGACATCGACGCAAACGGCATCCTGCACGTTTCTGCCAAAGACAAGGCCACGGGTAAGGAAAACAAAATCACCATCAAGGCTAACTCGGGCCTGAAAGAAGACGAAATTCAGCGCATGGTCAAGGATGCCGAGGCACACGCTGACGACGATAAAAAGACCATTGAACTTGTCACCGCCCGCAACCAGGCCGACGCGCTCGTCCATTCCGTCAAGAAATCGCTTGCAGATTATGGCGACAAAATTGACTCGGACGAAAAGTCCAAAATAGAGGCAGCGCTCAAAGAGGCTGAAGAGGCGCTCAAATCCGACAGCAAGGAAACAATCGACGCCAAGTCGCAAGCGCTCGCCGCAGTTTCGCAAAAACTCGGAGAAAAGATGTATGCCGACGCTCAAGCGCAGGCGAGCCCAGAGGGCTCGGCGCAGCAGCCCGAGGCCAAGAAGGATGACGGAAATGTCGTTGACGCCGAGTACACCGAGGTCAAGGACACAAAGAAATAGCAGTCCCACGCAACAGCGCCAACGGCGCCAAGTGACAAGATCGG
>CAITSH010000127.1 GCA_903895005.1 uncultured Pseudomonadota bacterium | reverse complement strand
GCGCTCGCCGCCAAGGCCGCGCCCGACGGCTACACCTTTGTCGTGGTGTTCGACACGCACGCGGTCAACCCCAGCCTGATTCCCAACCTGGGCTTTGACACGCTCAAGGACCTCACGCCCATCATGCTGATCGGAACGTCGGCCATGGTACTCGCCACGCATCCGTCGCAGCCGTATCAGAACTTCAGTGACCTTATCAAGGCGGCCAAGGCCAAGCCCGAGAGCATCGGCTTTGGCACCATAGGCACGGGCAGCCTCGCCCACCTTGCGATGACGCAGTTGCAGGCGCAGGGCAACTTCAAGATGACCCACGTGCCCTACAAGGGCGGTGGTCCGCTCAAACAGGATTCCGTAGCAGGCCATGTACCCACGTCGATCGCCAGCAATTTTGTCACTGCGCCCGACGTGAAGTCCGGGGCGCTGCGTGCGCTCGCCGTTACCTCGGCCAAGCGCCTCGCCACGATGCCCGATGTGCAGACCGTGGCCGAGCAGGGCTTCCCGGGTTTTGCCGCCTATGCGTGGTGGGGCATCCTTGCGCCCGCGGGCACACCCAAGCCGATCCTCGATCGCATGCACGCCGAAGTGCTAAAGGTGCTCAATAACAAGGAGGCGCGTGAGCGCCTGTCGGCACAGGGCATGGACATCGTCGCCTCAAGTCCGGCCGAGTTCGGCAAATTTGTCAGCGGCGAAGTCGAGCGCTGGGCCAAGGTGGTGAAGGACAACAACATCAAGGCGGGCGAATAGCCGCATTCGAGGCCCAGGCTTGGCCGAGAAAACCCGGGTGCCAGCTGGAAATGCCCGCCAGAAGGGCATCTCCAGCGTATTGCCCTGTCAGGCCAGCGCCTTGGTGACAATTTCCGCCACGTCGCGTGACAGGCCTTCGCTGTCACGAATACGCTCGAGCGCAGCCTTCGCATGCGCCTGGCGGTCCTTGTCGAATTTCTTCCAGCGGTCAAAGCAGCGCGCCACGCGTGAGGCCACCTGCGGGTTGAGTGCGTTGATTTCGATGATGCGGTCGGCAAGGAAGTTGTAGCCGCCGCCGTCCGCGGCATGAAAGCGCACGTGGTTGCCGCCAAAGGCGCGGATCAGCGCGTAGATCTTGTTCGGGTTCTTCAGGTCGAAGGCCGGGTGCGCGAGCAGCGACGTCACGTTGGCGAGGGTGCCGGGCAGGCGCGAGGTGGACTGCACCGCCAGCCACTTGTCGACGACCAGGGGCTCGTCCTTCCACTTGGCGTAAAACGCATCCAGTGCTTTTTGCCGCTCCGGGCAGTCGGTGTTGGCAAGCGTGGTGAGCGCGGCCATCGCGTCGGTCATGTTGTCGGCTGCTTCGAATTGCATGAAGCAAGTGGCGCGGATCGCCGGGTCATCGAGCTCCATCAGGTAGGAGAGGCACAGGTTGCGCAGCGCGCGCCTGCCGGCCGAGGCGGCGTCGGGCGAATAGGCGCCGCTGTTGGCCATCGATTTGTGGCAGGCGAGCAATTCTTTTTTCAGCGAAGTGGCGATGGCGCGGCGCAGGCTGTTGCGCACCGCGTGCAGCGCATCCGGGTCGACCGTGTCCATGTCCTCGGCGAGCGTGGTTTCCGAGGGAAGACCGAGGGCCTCGGCGGCGAAGGCCGGGTCTTTTGCGGCATCGGCCAGCACGCGGCCAAAAGCGGACAAAAAGCTCGCGGGGATGTCAAAGATCTTGCCCTTTTTCGCCGCTGCAACGCCACCGAGGATCAGGTTGGTGGCAAGGCGCTGGCCGGCTTCCCAGCGGTTGAAGGCGTCACTGTCGTGTGCCATCAGGTGTGCGAGTTCGGCTTCGGCGTAAGGGTACTTGACGATGACCGGTGCCGAAAAGCCGCGCAGTATCGAGGGCACGGGCCTGGTCGCGATGCCGGTAAAGACATAACTCTCGGCAGGCTGCACCAGTGAGAGCACGCGCGTGCCTTCGACTGCAGCACTTTCACCCTGCAGTTGCAGCGGGATGTCGTTGCCTTCTGCATCAACGAGGCCGATGGCAAACGGAATGTGAAAGGGCAGCTTCTCGTCCTGCCCCGGTGTGGCCGGGCAGGACTGCTTGACCTTGACGGTATAGGTCTGGGCCTTCTCGTCGTAGGCGGAGCTGACATCGAGCACCGGCGTGCCGGCCTGCTCGTACCAGCGGCGAAACTGCGTGAGATCGACGCCGGAGGCATCGTGCATGGCCTGCACGAAATCGTCGGTGGTCACGGCCTGTCCGTCGTGGCGCTCGAAGTACAAGTCCATGCCCTTGCGGAAATGTTCCGCACCCAGCAGGGTGTGCTGCATGCGCACGACCTCCGCGCCTTTTTCGTACACCGTCATGGTGTAGAAATTGCGGATTTCCATGTACGAGGCGGGCCGGATCGGATGGGCCATGGGGCCGGCGTCTTCGGGGAACTGATTTGCGCGCAGGCTGCGCACTTCCTGGATGCGCTGCACCGGGCGCGAATACATGTCGGCGCCGTACTCCTGGTCGCGGAACACCGTGAGGCCTTCCTTGAGCGAGAGCTGGAACCAGTCGCGGCAGGTGACGCGGTCGCCGGTCCAGTTGTGGAAGTACTCGTGGGCGATGACGCGATCTATATTTTGGTAATCGATGTCGGTGGCGGTGTCCGGGCGCGCCAGCACGTACTTGGTATTGAAGATGTTGAGACCCTTGTTCTCCATGGCGCCGGAGTTGAAGTCGCCTACCGCTGCAATCATGTACTGGTCAAGGTCGAGCTCGAGCCCGAACACGTCCTCGTCCCATTTCATCGCGCTCTTGAGGGACGCCATCGCGAAGGAACACTGGTCGAGCTTGCCCGGTTCGACATAAATGGCGAGGCGCGCCTTGCGCCCGGATTTGGTGGTGAACCAGTCCTCGAGCATCTCGAGTTTGGCGGCCACCATGGCAAAGAGGTAGCAGGGCTTGGGGAAGGGGTCTTCGAACTTGACCCAGTGGCGGCCATCATCCTCGCTGCCTTCACCGACGAGGTTGCCGTTGGAGAGCAGCACCGGGTATTGCGCGCGGTCGGCGTGGATGGTGTTGGTGTAACGCGCCATCACGTCGGGGCGGTCGAGAAAATACGTGATGCGGCGAAAGCCCTCGGCCTCGCATTGCGTGAAAAACCCGCTCTTGGTTCCGTACAAGCCCTCCAGCTTGGTGTTTTGTTGCGGACGGATGCGCACGGTGGTTTCGAGCGTGAATTTTTTCGGCGTCTTGGTGATGGTGAGAAGCTCGGCGCTGACGCTGTATTCATCTTCGGCGAGCACGCGGCCGTCTATTGCCACCGCCACCAGTTCGAGTTCCTCCCCATTGAGCATCAGGGGCGCCTTGGCATCGGCCGCCGAGGGGTTGCGCTTGAGCGCAATGCTGGCTTTTACGAGGGCATGGTCGGCGCGGAGGTCCACATCAAGGTCGACGGTCGAAATGACAAAGGCCGGCGGCGTGTAGTCGGAAAGCAGAATGGTTTGTGGAATCGGTTCACGCATGGGATGGGGTCGCAATGAAAAAAAGGGGGGTGAAATCGCGGGAAAGGACAAGTTTAGCTGATGGTGGAACTGATAGTAGCCGGGCAGGCGGGCGGCCAAATATTTGTTCCAGAGGTGAGACAAGACGATCTGGCGATAGGGCCGGTGAAACGGGGGATGCCCGCGATTCGGGCCTATTTTCGGCTGAAATCGTGAAAAACCCGGGCTTTCCTGCTGTTAATATTTCAGGGGGTCCCCTAACCACCCTTTCGCAAACCGGCCAGCGCCCGCGCTTTGCGGGGAGTAATGTGGCGAAAATGCGATGAATTTCTCTTTCTCCAAGTCCCTGTTTGATTCACCCGCCAGGGTCGCCGCTCGGGTGGGGGTAACGCTGTGCGTCACCATTATCGTCGGGGTGTGCGGCTTGCTCTACGCCCTGCGCGAGCGCGAGATAAGCGACTGGGAGCGGCAGACTTCCAAATATTCGTTGATCGTTGCCGAGCAGGCGGCACAGTCGATCAGTTCAGCCTACGTCGTGCTCGACGGTATTACCGACCGGGTCAAACAGGCAGGCGTGCGCAATGCGGCCGACTTGCGCCGAGCCATGGCGACGCCTGAGGTGTTCCAGATGATGCGCGACAAGATCGGCGGCCTGCCGCAAATCGACGTCGCCAATATCGTCGCCGACAATGGCGACGCAATCAACTTCACGCGCTCGTATCCAGTGCCGAAGATCAATCTCGCCGACCGCGATTATTTCCAGGTCCAGCGCGACGATCCGAGCGAGCCGTCGCTCAACGTCTGGGGCGGCGTGTTTATCAGCAAGCCGGTGCAAAACCGCGGCAACGGCAAATGGACGTTTTACCTTACGCGCCGTCTCAACAGCCCCGAGGGGCAGTTCATCGGCATCGTCCTGGTAGGCCTGTCGGTTGATTTCTACAGCAAGTTTTACGAACGCATTTCGGCGGGGCCCGGATCGGTAATTTCGCTGTTCAGGCGCGACTTCACGCTGCTCGCGCGCTCGCCGCATGTCGATGCGATGATGGGCAAGCCCTTCATGGTGGGTGGCACCTACGAGGTGATTGAAAAGCGCAGGCTTGCCGAAGGCGTCATTACGACGCGCCTGCCGCGGTCGTACGACCTGAACGACACGACGCTGCGTATCGTCGCGCCGCGCGTGATACCCGGATATCCGATGATTGCCAGCGTGGCGGTGGACGAGGCGTTGTTCCTGGAGGAATGGCGCCACACCGCCTGGATGATGGGCGGTATCGCGCTCGCCAGTGTGCTTGTCGTGGCGGTGTCGTTTTCACTGCTGGTGTATCTGTTTCGCCGGCGTGACGCCGACCTTGCCCTTGCCGAGTTGTTGCGCGAAAAGGCCGAGGCCGCGAATCGCGCCAAATCGCAATTTCTTGCGACCATGAGCCACGAGTTACGTACCCCGATGAACGGCATGCTCGGCTTTTCGGAGGTGCTGCTCGAGACTGAACTCGCACCCGACCAGCGTGAGTACGCGCAAATCATGCACGACTCGGGCAATGCCTTGCGCAAGATCATCAACGACATCCTCGATATATCCAAAATAGAAGCCGGGCAAATGGAGGTGGAAAGCACGGATTATTCGCCCGCCGAGGTGGTGCACGACGTGGCGGCCCTTTATGGCGAGAATGCGCGCGGCAAGGGTATTACCTTGACGCTGCACGCCGCCCCGGAGTTGCCCGCTTCGGTTATCGGCGACCCGGTGCGTGTGCGCCAGGTGCTCTCCAACCTGGTCGGTAATGCGGTCAAATTTACGGAAAAAGACGCGGTGACGCTGAGTGCGCGCGTGGTCGGAGGGGACGGCGAAACGGGTTTGGCGCGGCTGCATTTTTCCGTGCGAGACACCGGCATCGGCATCAGCGAAGAGGAGCAAAAGCGGATGTTTGACCCGTTTGCGCAGGCCGACAGTTCCATTACTAGGCGTTACGGCGGCACCGGGCTCGGCCTCAGCATTTGCCGCAACCTGGTGCAACTGATGGGCGGCAGCATAGGCGTCAACAGCAAGCCGGGTGAGGGCGCGGAATTCTGGATAGAGTTGCCGCTGCAGACTTCTACACCTGCGGTCGCGGTTACGGCTTCGGCTTCGCCGACTCCGACATAAAGCGCGCTAGCGCAGGCGCGCCGGCATCGCCGAACAAGCGGTGGCCCTGGTCGGTGAGGTGGGTTGCATCACCGATATACAAGGCGCGCTTTTGTTCCCGAGACAGGCCCGACAGGGCATCGAACGCGTCCGCGCCACCGATGCCGTTCTGCTGCAAAAAGGCCCGCAATTCCGCGTAAGGCAGGGGCTTGGGGAGGATCAATTGATCATACATGGGGACGCCAAAGACCAGCAGCGGTGCGCCGTTTTGCGCGGTTGTGTCGCGCAGTTTGAGTAGTAGTTCCCGCGTCAGCTTCCACGAATCCGAGTCCCAGGAAAACGATGGGTCGTATTGTTGCTGTTGTGGCTGCTGCTGTGGCGCTTCGGCGACCTTTGCGGCGGGCGAAGCGGACGGTTCCGGCGGCGTTGATGTGCCGGGAGCGTCCTGCATCGCGCGTTTGTAGTCCATGTTGGTTTGCGCGCGATCCTTTAGCGTGTCCAGGAACTGGAAGGCGGCTGAATTGTTCCACATCCAGCGTATCGATTTGCGGTGCTTGACCTGCAGGTTGCGCACCCAGGATTGCGCGGAGTACTCTTCCTTGAGCGGATTGGGCCGGCCGCGGTCGCGCGAGGCCGAATTGTTCCACACGTCGTTGCCCCAGAAAAAGGCCAGCACCACGTAGTCGGGCTTGTAGCGGCGCGCGCGCAACTGGAACATCTGCACCTGTTCCCAGGTACTGGTCCCGTCGATGCCAAAGTTCATCACCTCGACCGGCTTGCCCATGCTTTGCGTGAGGGCTTTTTCCCAGATTGCCTTGAACTTGTGTTCCTGTTTTGTGTAAAGCGAGGCGGTGACCGAGTCGCCAAGCAGCGCGATGCGGATGGTGCCCGGCGGCTTTTCGAGCGGGTATTCGCGGTCGGCCATGCCCTCACTGTTGGTGGTCACCAACAGCGTGCTGTCGTACATGTTGTTGAGGTGCTCGGACAGGTTGGGGCAGTAGACATTGCCCATGATGGCATCGAGGCACAGGATGCGCGCTTCACGGCGCGGGTAATCGATGGCGCGAAGCCCCAGCTCGAGCACGAGCACGAAGAACAGGGCTGAGGCGGTCATCAGGGCAAGCGGAATTACAATGCGACGCATACTCGGTCGGAGTGCCTCTTTGTGAGCGAAGGCGCACATGATAGCCGTTCCCGCGATGGTCGCCCACACGTCGCCCGCATCTGGCTCGCACGATCACGACAGGCTTCAACAAGCCCCGACACGCCTCCCCGCGCGTCGCGCGGGCCTGCGCGCGCTACGGGGCGCCCGGGGCGGGGCGTGATGTAAAATCACCCCACCATGATCGAACAACCATGATCGAACAATCAAAGCGCGAGCACGCCGCGGAGGGGTCTTCCGATCGCGTGTTCGGCCTGCTCTTTGCCGCAATATTCGCCGGAATCGGGCTGTGGCCGCTCTGGCGCGGCGCATTCGGCGATGTGCGCTTGTGGGCTCTGGTGGTCGGCGGCCTGTTCCTCTTGCTGGCGCTGGCGTTGCCGCGGGCCCTGTCCGGGCTTAACCGCGGCTGGATGCAATTCGGACTGCTGCTCAACCGCATCGTCAGTCCGCTGGCGATCGGGGTGGTGTACTACCTTGCGTTGGTGCCCACGTCCCTGTTGATGCGTGTATTTGGCAAGCTGCCGCTGCAACGCAAGTACGACCCCGAGGCATCAAGCTACTGGTTAGAGCGCGAGCCGCCGGGACCTGATCCAAAATCCATGAACGACCAGTTCTGAACGCTCTCTGAAAGCAACCAGGCGCCGATGTCATTTATCAAGGAATTGTGGAAGTTTCTGCGGGTACGCAAGAAGTTCTGGCTTGCCCCGCTGTTGCTGATGATGGCCTTGCTCGGGGCGCTGATCGTCCTCGC
>CAITSH010000126.1 GCA_903895005.1 uncultured Pseudomonadota bacterium | reverse complement strand
GTCCTTGATCGGGTCATAAGGCAGCTTTTGCAACACCGGGTTGATACCGTGCGTTGTGGTGGCGCCCAACAACAGCGTATAGCCGTCCGCAGGTTGCTTGGCCACATACTCCGACCCGATCGCGCCGGCAGCGCCCGCGCGGTTTTCCACCACGACGGGTTGACCCAACTGCTCCGAGATGACCTGTGCGGCCGTTCGTGCAACCAGGTCAAGCGCCCCGCCCGGCGCAAACGGGGCCACCAGGCGGATGGTCTTCAGCGGGTATTTGGCCTGTTGCGCCTGCGCGGCGCCCGCAAATGCCATTGAAACAATCGTTGCGACGGCCACAAGAGCGTGGCGACGGATAAAGCGGGAGATCATCGGAATTCCTTTACACCGTTTCTTGGGGAAATTCATGGGCGGGCTGCCCGCACCGACAGCGCGAAGCCGCAGTACCGCGGGTTACCCGTGTATCACTTAGTCTGCCTTGATATTGGCGCTTTTCACCAGTGCGCGCCATTTCTCCGTGTCCTTGCGCATGAACTCACCAAACGCAGGGGCGGCCAGCGCACCAGGCGTCGCGCCAAGCTCGCGGAGTTTTTGGCCTCCCTCAGGCGATTGCAGTACACGACGGATATCAGCGTTTATTTTCGAGACAATCTCAGGCGACAGCCCGGCCGGGGCAAGCAAGCCCATCCATGCCGTCGCCTCAAAGCCGGGAACCAATTCGGCGATGGCCGGCACCTCAGGCGCGACGGCGCTGCGCTCCAGACTCGCCACCCCGAGCGCGCGCAGGCGGCCGGATTGCGTAAACGGCAGGATCGCCGTCATCTGGTCAAACCCGAGCGGGATATGGCCGGCCATCAGGTCGTTCAGCAAAGGGCCGGTGCCCTTGTAAGGAACATGGACCATTTGCGTTCCGGTCATTTGCTGGAACAACTCCCCTGTGAGGTGCGTGGAGCTGCCGCCGCCGGAACTGCCGAAACTGAACTTGCCCGGATTGGCCTTTAATTGGGAGATGAGTTCCTGCAGGGTTTTCGGACCGGACGGATGCACAACCAGCACGTTGGGAAAGGTCGCGATCAATGCCACCGGCGTGAAATCGCGGACATTGTCATAGGGGATATTGGGATTGAGCGCGGGCGAAACAGCGTGGCTTGACGTGGTACCCACGACAAAAGTTACCCCGTCCGGCACCGCCTTGGCCACGAGGTCCGAACCGATCGTACCGCTCGCACCGGCGCGGTTTTCTATGACCACCGGCTGGCCCCATGACTCGGAAAGACGCTGACCTACAAAGCGTCCCAGCAAGTCCGTGGCACCGCCCGGCGGGAAAGGAATGATCCAGCGCACCGGCTTTGACGGATAGGACGCGGCCCTCGGCGTCTGCGCGTGGGCCAGCCCCCCGAAAACGGCTGAAGCGCAGAACAGCGCAACTGCGATTCTGATGAAGCGGGACATGATGAAGCTTCCTTTCAGGCTAGGCGGATTCAGCCGGTACAGGCACCCCGCACCACTGGTTCGCATTCTCAAATGCGCGTCGAGATTGACCCAGCGGTCAATAATTGTCAAGCATCGCGCCGAGCTTAGAAAAGGCGCATCATCGTTATGCGTTCGAGCAGGCTGAACGAAAGGACTGCAGGTCAAAACCGCACAGCGAATCAGCCCGCGCCCGGGCGGCGTTTTGCGCTGTTTCGCCTTGTTGAATTAGCCTGCCTTGCAGCCGGCAGTCCATCATCGGTGGCGCTGGCCGGATCCGCAAGCAGATACCGTATCACCATGTCCGCGGCATGCTCGAGCCGCTGTTTCATGCGTGGCGGCGTCATCAGGCGGCGCTGGAATATGGCCTCGAATGTGTACTGGTGACTGACAAAGTGGGCAGACAGCGAGGTAATGGAGATATACAGGTCGACAGCATCTATGCCCTTGCGAAACACCCCCGCCGCCACCCCGCGCGCCAACAGCTCGCCAATCGCCTCGAGCAGCGGGTTGTACATGCGAGGGATGATTTTTGACGTGCGGATGTGCCGGCCCCGGTTGATGTTTTCGCTTTGCAGCAGGCGCAGAAATTCCGGATGCCGCCCCCAGTTTTGACCGGTAAAAAAAACCAGCTTGCGCATCGCCTCGACCGGATCAAGATCCCGGATGCCCGCCTCCTCCTGGTGTTCACGGATCGATTCGTAAGTGCGCTCGAGCACCGCCGTAAAAAGGCCTTCCTTGCTGCCAAAATAGTAATAGAGGACGTTCTTCTGAATACCCGACCGGACCGCGATCTCATCCATGTGGGCGCCGTCATAGCCCTTTTCAGCGAACTCGGTGGTAGCGGCAAGCAGGATTGCTTCGCGCGTTCGCAGCGAACTCTCGCGCATGCGTGGCGAAGCGCCCCCGGCCATGGCGAGACTGGATTCGAGATGGACCGCGACCGCCGGAACCGGGGCCTGGTACCGGGAAGGCTTGCTGCGGGAGGTTTTGCGTGGGATTCGTTTCATCCGCGCAAGCTTACCCGCAGAACGAGACTTTGTTTACTTGTCGCCCGTGGAAAGATGCGCATCGCGACGCGCATAAAGCTTTTCATCCGCATAACCCATGGTGTCTGGCTTGGCGCGACCGAGCATCACCTGGAAATAGACGGGTGCGAGGCTGTCGTTGACATAACCATGTATGACGCCCGGGGGGCACGCAACGCACTCCCACTTTGAAAGGCGCGTTTCGCGGCGGTTGCCTTTTTCATCCTCGACGAATACCGTCAAAATGCCATCCAGGACAAAAAACACCTCCTCCACCTCGTGCGTATGGGCGGCGTTGCCCTGGCCCGGCTCGACATACATGATTGACAGCGTGAAGCCCCGCGCCGGGATCACCGCAGGATCGTTGTGCTTGCCCGAACCACCCGCTCCGATGAAACGGTGCTGCGCGCGTTTGAAGCCCTCAATCTTGGCGTCCTCGAACGCGGCCCAATCCGGTTTTTTCTGGCTGAAACGGCCGGTAAAGCGCGTGAGGACGTCGTCCACGGGGACGCCGACGAGTTCGGGCGGAAGGGGGTGGCGGGCGGGTGACATGACGGCTCCTAGCACAGAGGGTTGGACGACTTGGACAACATTCGAGCGGTAAAAACGCGGACGCCAATTCACAGCGTCTCAACACATTACCGTTTATTGACCAACCAGTCAAACTTCAGCACGTATTTGGACAAGCGACAGCGCACCGAAGCAGGACACGCCTTGACAGATCTTGACCCTCTGGTCAAACTCGACGCCGCGGTACACGTCCCGTTCCGTCACCCCGAACGCCCCCCCCACCCCCGGAGATTGCCTTGAGCAGACCCACCCACGGAAACGGAATCAAGTCCGAGATCTTGTCCGCGCTGATTGCCACGGCTGTCGCAGCTCTAGGCTTGCTGGCCATCACGCCGCAGGCCCTCGCCCAGGCCTGGCCGAGCAAACCAGTGCGCGTCGTCGTCACGCTGTCGCCCGGATCGACCTCCGACATCCTGGCCCGCGTGGTTTCCGAACAGATGGGCAAGAGTCTCGGGCAGGCCTTTGTCGTGGAAAACCGCCCCGGTGCCGGTGGCAACATCGCCGGCGATTACGTGGCGCATCAAGCGGCCGACGGCTACACGATCATGCTGGCCTCAATCAGCTCGCACGGCATCAATCCCGCGCTCTACGCAAAAATGCCCTATGACGCGCTGCGCGATTTCACGCCGATCGTAGCCCTTGCATCCAGCCCCAACGTGCTGATTGCCTCGAACGAAACGCCTGCAACCACGGTGAAAGAGCTTGTCACCTGGCTCAAGGGACAGCCTGCGGGACAGGTCAATTTCGCCTCTGCCGGGGCCGGAACGTCGATGCATCTGGCAGGCGAGCTCTTCAATTCGCTGACCGGCGTGAAAACCACGCACATTCCGTACAAGGGCTCGCCGGAAGCGGTGACTGCGGTTATGAAAAACGAGGTCACGTTAATGTTCCCGAACGCCCCCAACGCAGTTCCGCTTGCCAAGAGCGGCAAGCTCAAACTACTTGCGGTGACCTCCCCCAAACGCCTGTCCTGGCTACCGGATGTCCCCACGGTGGCCGAAGCAGGCCTTCCGGGTTTTGATGTCGTAGCGTGGTTCGGTTTCGTCGCGCCCGCCGGGGTACCAGCGGACATCGTCGCAAGGCTGAACGCCGAAGCGCAAAAGGCGCTCGCGCTGCCTGCGGTTCGCGAAGCCCTCACCAAGCAGGGCTTTGACGTCATGGGCGGATCGGCACAGGAATTCGGCCAATTCATGCGCACCGAAATCGATAAATGGACGCGTGTCGTCAACAGCGCAAACCTTCCAAAACTCTGATCCCCGACCTATGACCATCACCCGCCTAGAACCCTTTATCGACGGCAAGCGCGTTCCGCTTGCCGTCCCCACAACCACATTGGTTTCGCCGATCGACCTGAGCCCCTGCGGTGAACTCACGGAGGCAGACGCGAAATGCGTCGAGCAAGCCACGGTCAGCGCCCACGCCGCATACCGGGCAAACCGCAAAGCCAGTCTCGCCCAGCGGGTACAGTGGCTGAACGCGGCGGCAGCCCTTGTGGAAAAAGCGGCGCCGGAAATCACCGCGATGCTGATCCGCGACATCGGCAAACCGCGCCGTGCCGCAAACTTTGAGGCCAACCGCTCCGCAGCGTTCCTGCGCACCACCGCCGCCGAAGCGCTCAGCCTGCGCGGAGAAACCATTCCGGTCGATGCCGCCCCGACAGGTGCGGGGCGCATGGGATTCACGCGTCGCTATCCGTATGGCGTTGTCGCGGGCATCACCCCCTTCAACGCCCCGATCAACCTTCTAATACAAAAAGTGGCCCCTGCCCTGGTCG
>CAITSH010000125.1 GCA_903895005.1 uncultured Pseudomonadota bacterium | reverse complement strand
GGGCGTCCACGCGCGCGAGGCAGCCGAACATGTCACCGATGGTGTGCGGATAGTCCGAGCCGTACATCACGCGATCGCTGCCAAAGGCGCCGACTGCCATTTCGAGGGCGTCCTGGCGGAACACCACGGCGTCGCAGTAAATCATGCGCATGGCGTCCGAGGGCCGCATGAAATAGTTGGGACGGTTGTCGGTCTTGGCGCGTGTCGCCGGGATTTCGTACCAGCACTGGTCGAGGCGACCAACGAGGAAGGGCAATGCGCCGCCGCCGTGGGAGGCAATGATCTTGAGTTTCTGGAAACGCTCGAAAAAGCCGTCCAGCATCATGCGTGAGATGGCGAGCGTGGTGTCGAAGGTAAAACCGATCGATGCGGTGAGCTGGAATTCGTGCATGCCCATCTCAGCCACACCAGGCGGCGCAGTCGGGTGCACCAGCACCGGCAGGCCCTTTTCGTCGATGCGCTTCCAGATCGGTTCGAACAAGGGGTCGGTCAGCGGCTTGCCGTTGATATTGGCCAGCACCATCACGCCCACCGCGCCCTTGCCCTTGCTGGTGGCGCGCTCGAGTTCCGCGAGCGCCGTCTCCGGATATTCCCATGGCAGCGAGGCCATCCAGCGAATGCGGTCCGGGTAGGCGGTCTGCGCCGCGGCCATGCTGTCGTTCATGATCTTGGCCGCCTTGAGGCTGATTGCCTCGCCGCCCCAGAACACATTGGGGCAGGTCAGCGACACCACGGCGATGTCGATGCCGGCCTGGTTCATTTTCTTGATGCGCAAGTCGTAGTCGAACATCGGCGCCACCGGCGTCATGAAGGGCGCGCCATCCAGGTGAATGGCGTGCAAGCCGGGCTGCACTTCCTTGGTGGTATAGCGCGGGCCACCATGCTGTTTCAGCAAGTCGAACCATTCAGTGGTGAGGGTATGGGTGTGAACGTCGATGACTGAGCTCATGCGCTTCCTTGCGGGTTAATTTGAAATTCTGCGGGGCCTAGTTGGCTTTCGCACCGGACACCTTCACCACCTCGGCCCATTTGGGGATTTCGGTGCGAATATAGGCTGCGAATTCTTCAGGCGTGTCGGCGGCCGGCTCGGCGCCCGAGGCAAGCGCGCGCTCGCGCACATCGGGCAGTTGCATGATGCGGCGTACCTCGGCATTGAGACGGTTGATGATGTCGCGCGGCGTGCCCGCGGGCGCAAACAGGCCGAACCAGCCTACCGCGTCATAACCGGACACACCTGATTCGGCGATGGTCGGAATTTCCGGTGCGGTGATGGTGCGCTTGCCACTTGCCACCGCGAGGCCACGCACCTTACCCGAACGGATATGCGGCAGCGCCGAGGACAAATCCACGAAGGCCACAGGCACCTGCCCGCCCATCAAGTCGGTCACTGCCGGGCCGCTGCCTTTGTAGGGTACGTGCTGCAGATCAAGACCCGTCCTGAGCTTGAACAATTCACCCGACAAATGCATGGCGGTACCGTTGCCCGCCGACGCGAACGCAAGGGGCTTGGCTTTGGCGAGCGCGATGAGTTCGCGCACCGAGTTGGCCGGCGTCGAAGGGTGCACCGCCAGCACGATCGGGATGGTCGCAAGCAGCGAAATCGGCGCGAGGTCTTTTAGCGGGTCGTAGGGCAGGCTGCCCATCAGACTTTGGTTGATCGCAATCGCACCCGCGGCACCGAGTACGATGGTGTAACCGTCGGGCGCAGACTTGGCGGCCAGATCCACACCGATGTTGCCGCCGGCGCCGGCACGGTTATCAACGAGCACTTGCTGCCCGAGGCTCTCGGAGAGTTTTTGCGCCAGGGCGCGTGCAATGATGTCGGCGCTGCCCCCGGGCGGGAAGGAGACGATAAAACGTATGGACTTGGCCGGCCAGGCCTGTGCATGGACCAGTGCCGTATGCGGCAGTAACAGGCAGGCGACGACAAGGGCAAGGATGCGAGTAAGGTTCAAGGTGTCCTCCGAGGGCTCTTTTGACCGGGCCGCAGTACAAGCTCGCAATTATAAAACGCGCGCCGCTTAATCCTGACGCAGTATTTCCAGCAGCTCCTCGCCGTAGCGCTTGAGCTTGCGGGCGCCCACGCCCGAGATCATGCCCAGTTCCTCTTCATTGGCCGGTTGCGCGCGGGCAATTTCGGCCAGCGTGGCGTCATGGAACACCACATAAGCCGGAACGCCGTGCTCCTTGGCCACCGCCGCGCGCCAGGTGCGCAGGCGTTCCCAGCGCGCGTTGGCGCGACCCTCGAGGCCGCCGGCGGCGCCGGGCTTGGCGCCGGCCTTGCGCGAGCCCGCCCCGCGCTTGCCCTCGGCAACGGCACGAAACACCACGGGCTGTTCGCCCTTCAATACCGCGCGGCTCGCCTCGGTGAGTTTGAGCGAACCGTAGCTGTCATGGTCGGTCATCAGGAAGCCGTGGGCGATGAGCTGACGAAACACCGCGCGCCAGGTTTTTTCATCCAGGTCCTTGCCGATGCCAAACACCGAGAGCTTGTCGTGCTCCCATTGCTGCACCTTGTCATTGTCGTGGCCAAGGAGCACATCCACAAGGTGACCTGCGCCAAAGCGCTGGCCGGTGCGAAACGCGCAGGACAGCGCCTTTCTGGCCGCTTCGGTGCCGTCCCACACCTGCGGCGGATCAAGGCACACATCACAATTGCCGCAGGGCTCCGAATGCTCGCCAAAATAGCCAAGCAGGCGCACGCGGCGGCAGCTGGTGCTCTCGGCAAGCCCAAGCAGCGCATCGAGCTTGGCACCGGCAATGCGCTTGAACTGGTCGGCCGCCTCGGAGGTGTCGATCATGCGCCGCTGGTTGACCACGTCGCCAAGGCCATAGGCCATCCAGGCATCGGCGGGCAGGCCGTCACGACCCGCGCGGCCGGTCTCCTGGTAATAGCCCTCAATGCTCTTGGGCAGGTCCAGGTGTGCAACAAAACGCACGTCAGGCTTGTCTATGCCCATGCCAAAGGCGATGGTCGCAGTCATGACAATACCGTCCTCGCGCAGGAATCGCGATTGATTGGCGGCACGCGACGATGTGTCCATGCCGGCGTGATAAGGCAGCGCGGTAATGCCCTCTTCTTCGAGCCATGTCGCGGTCTCGTCAACCTTGCGCCGCGACAGGCAGTAAATGATGCCGGCATCACCAGGGTGCTCGGTCTGCAGGAACTGGAGCAGCTGCGCCTTGGCGTTGCCCTTTTCGACAATGCGATAGCGGATATTCGGCCGGTCAAAGCTCGACACGAACAGGCGCGAGCCGGTGAGGTTGAGGCGTTCGATAATTTCGGCGCGTGTGATCTCGTCCGCGGTGGCGGTGAGGGCGATGCGCGGCACGTTCGGAAAACGCTCGTGCAACATCGACAACTGCATGTACTCGGGCCGGAAGTCATGGCCCCATTGCGACACACAATGCGCCTCGTCAATGGCAAAGAGTGCCACGCCAAGCGTACTGTTTAGCCGCTCCAGCAGGTTAAGGAATCGCCCGGTCAGGAGGCGCTCCGGCGCGACATAGACAATGTCGCATTCACCGGCGAGGAGCGCATCCTCCACCCCGCGCGCCTCTTCAGAGGTTTGCGTGGAGTTGAGGAAGGCCGCCCTGACGCCGGCCTCGAGCAGCGCCGCAACCTGGTCCTGCATCAGCGCGATCAGCGGCGAGATGACAATGCCCGGGCCGCGGCGCAGCAGCGCCGGGATCTGGTAGCACAGCGACTTGCCCCCGCCCGTGGGCATCAGCACCAGGCAGTCGCCGCCGCCGACCACATGATCGACGATCTCGGCCTGGGCGCCGCGAAAAGCCGGGTAACCGAAGACTTCCTTTAACAGCGACAGCGCCGTCGGCGCCGCCGCGTTCACGGGCGCATGGCCCGGGGGTGAATTGGCGCCATCAGTGGTATTCAAGGATGCGATTGGCTTTATTGCAGGGGTTGGGGACTGGCGAAGCCCTGCATTTTGACACACCAAAGACAGGCCGGTCGCACTTCGCGTCACTGGCGGCGGGTATTGCGAATCGCCCCG
This sequence comes from uncultured Pseudomonadota bacterium, assembly GCA_903895005.1. The sequence goes on along the minus strand of CAITSH010000125.1, from coordinate 1,987 downwards.
CGCGGGCGGCGCCGCTGCCGATCAGCGAAACAGGCCGGCGAAAACCGCGCCAATGCCCTCGTTGCGCACCCGGTTAGACCTGCAGGGGCTGGCACCAAGCCCCAGGCTAGCCCTCGTTGAAGAACGGGTCCGGCAAGCCCGGATTTCTCAACTTGGCGGCGGCACCCGCGCCAACGACTGGAAGACCTTTCGGATCGAGCAGCCCCAGTTGCACGAGCACACTTGCCTGATCCCACAGGATGTGCTCGTAGGAGACCTTGTCCCCTTCGATCCCGACGATCACCACGAACACCGCTTCGACCCGTTTCCCGGTGGGCTCGACCCCAGGCAGCATCCAGTCAATCTTGCTTGTGTGCGTGAACGAGATGATGAGCTCATCCACCAGACGTTCCTCGCTGTATGTGCGCGACACCGTTTCAAACGTGACGTCAGGCGGAAAGAACTGCCCGATCAAGCGTTTCGAGTAGAACGCCCGGACGCCTCGCGAACCTTGGCCGCCAACCATGGTCGGCACGTTTACGAGATGCGGATTCGGCGCCATCGTAGCCAGCGTCTGGTCGAGGTCGCCGGCCAGTTCCGCGTCCATATGGGCACTAAAGATCGCCTCGAGTTTTGCCTGCAGGCCGGGAGATGGCATGTCGTATCTTTCCTCTGGGTTGATTGCCGCCTAACACGTATTAGGCTGGGTTTTTGCAGTATATCAGCCAGCGCGTCCGGCGCCGGGTTATTCGACGGTAACGGACTGTTTTCGTAAGGGGGTCACTTTGGTCGGAGTTTTCGACCATCGTGGATCTTTTTTTTTGACCACCAAGGTTGAGGTCTGTTTTCCCTTTTTGATCTTGTATCCCTCTTTCTTTTTAGCTGGGTTTTTCCATTGAATCCCGTCCCCTACGATTGGTAACTGGAACTGAATGGACAGCTCGTGTTCGTTCTTTTTCTCGTCGTATTTAACCTTAATTTCTTCAATCAATCCAGTCAAATATTGCTTCTTTTGGTCGTCACTTAATTCTTTCTTCTTGTCTAAAGTTTGACCGAAAACCTTTAACCAATCGACCCATTTTCTATTCTCATTTCCACCTTTAAGCTGAAGTTGTAAGTTGGCTATCTTGACTTCAAGGTCGTGTATCTGTTCGTCAGATTTTTCTAGAGCCATCTTATAAATGTCGGCTTTAACTTTTCCTGAAGCGGTATTAAATAAAAGTTCAGCTTGTGATTCTTTTGTTTGAACAAGCACCTTTTGTAAATGCTTAATCTGTCTCTCAAGTGTTTTTAATTCGGCTTCAGTCTTCGATAGTGGGGCTCCACTCTCTTCAAGAATTTTCCACTTAACCTCTTCCTTAAGGATGCTTGAATTTTTATGAGTATTGATTACTGATTCCCATACGAGTAGGTCGGTTTCTGGAATATTCAAAGAGCGTGACATTCCACAACCTTCACCTCGCTTCCAAGGTGTCTTTGACCCACCGTTCTCAACCCAGTCTCTCTCTTTATTCGGACAGTAGTAGAGCTGCTCATTTTTATCCATCTTCCGTCTAGCTGAAATTGAGCGTCCACAATGTCCACAGACCATTAAATCTCTCAAGAGGTAAAACTGTTTCGTTCTGTTCTGTTGTGATACTCGGCTTGTTTTTCTAGCCTTTAGTTTTTGAACAGATGTCCAAGTAGTGATATCTACTATGGCTGGACATTCAGTTTCGATTTTTTCATCACTCTTTTTATCGTGAAAGTGATAGCTACCTTTGTAGTGTGTGTTTTTTAGTAACGCTTGTATTGAACCTATCGACCAAGTGCTTGCTCGTCTTCTAGGTAGCACTCCGTTTGAATCGAGTAATTTCTTTACCTCCAAGGTGCTCGCTCCTTTGGATGTTTCAGAGAAGATCTTTTTTACCCAAACTGATTCTTCTTTATTCAGAACTAATTTCTTATCGACTAACTTGTATCCGAAGGGTGGTGGTCCACCAAACCAGAAGCCCTCTCGAGCACGATT
>CAITSH010000124.1 GCA_903895005.1 uncultured Pseudomonadota bacterium | reverse complement strand
TACGACGACCTGGTGCGTGAAACCCAGGGCCGCGTCTCCGCGGTAAAAAAATCCAAGCCCATACGCAAGCGCACCGCTTCCAAGGGCGAGCCCCATCCGGGCAACGGCACCCCGATCGCGGCCGTGGAAGTGGAAGCCGCCCCCACCGGCGGCACCAAGCCCGAGCAGGGAAAGAAGGAAGAAGCCATCGGCTATGTCATCGAAACCATTGAAGCGCTGTTATCGGAGCGCGGTGCCGAGGAAAAAATCTGGGGCTCCATGGTCAAGCAAACCCTCAAGCGCAGAAAGCCGAGCTTCAACGAGCGCTACTACGGCTTCAAGGCCTTCGGCGACCTGCTCGAAGAAGCCAAAACGCGCAAGCTGCTGGACATCGAGAAGGACGAGAAGTCGGGCGCGTACCTGATCAAGGGTGTGACGCACGAGTAGGTGTGGCTTCATCGCTTGCCGAAATGAACCAAGACTGAAAAGCCCGCAAGGGCTTGATACTTTCCCGCGCGAATCTCCAGACGCATGGCGACTGGAAACCCGCGCCAGGCGGGCATTTTCAGCCGCCGTCTCCCCTTCGCCTAACCGGCCACATCACCAAGGTCCCTCCCCGCCATGGGTCTTCTGGAAAATTTCTCGATCACCAGCTTTGTCCTCTCGACCATCGCCTTCTTCGTCGCCCAGCATTACGCCAACCGCTACATGGACGGCAATGATTTCCCCAAGGGCATGACGCGCACCCTGACGGTGCTGATCGTGGCGCTCGCGGTGAGTTACGGTGTCGGCGCGGCGGTGGACTGGGCGGTCGGCTGAGCCGCACGGAGCAATCAAAAAATGCTTTTCAAGCTGATACTGGGGCTGGCCTTGATGCTGCTCGCATCCGGCACCATGGCAAGAACCCAGCGCAGTACCGCGCAGCGCGCGGCCTTCGTCCAGGCCCATCACTGCCCCAGCACCGGGCGCGCCCGCGGGTCCTGCCCCGGTTATGTCGTGGACCACATCGTGCCCTTGTGCGCCGGCGGTGCGGACCGGCCGCGCAACATGCAATGGCAGACCATCGCCGATGCAAAAGCAAAGGACAAGGAAGAACGCGCGTTGTGCCGGCGCCACAAGGGTTCGCACCCGCAGCCCTGACCGCCGCGTCAAACGATTCGAACTTGGCACCGCCGGAACCCGGACCTCACCCCCACCCCGAAACCCGCGCCAGCCATGGCTTTCCAGCCATCCCCCATTGCTGCCGACTCGGTGCAAACGCGCTAGAGTGCCTCCTTTGCATTTGCGCCATCACGCATGCCCCCGTTCCGCGGCCCCGCCTTCACCCTCGTCGACGAAATTCCATTCGCGCAGTTTGAGTTCGAAGCCGGCGTCGCTGCGCGCACGACTCCCCTACTGGTAAAGGGCGCGGTCAGGCACTGGCCGGCCTGGGAAAACTGGGGCTTCGACAAGCTCGCTGCGCTTTGCGATGCCAATGCCAGTACCGCGGCAGAATCCGCGGGCGTGGTGTCGCGTTTCCAGACCGGTCTCACTGAACAGGGCGCAACGCGGCCCGCACGCCACCTGCCGGTCGCACCGTATCTGCGTGAACTCGATGCAGCGGCAAACATATCACCGCCGCCGGGCAAGGGACTGCTCAGCGTGGAGCGACGTGCGCAGCTGAAGAAGGACGAGACGTTTTATCTTGACTGGTCGCGCATGGACTTCACGCCCGACCGGCTGTACCTGCAGCAATGGAACATGCTCGCCGCGCTACCGGCGCTGCGCGATGATTTTCCGGTTCGCAGGCTGTGGCCCGGCCTGCGCAAGACCTGGGAGTACGCCTTCATCGGCCCCGCCGACACGCTCACGGGCCTGCACTTTGACTTCCCCAACAACTGGTTTTGCCAGGTGCGCGGCACCAAGGAGTTCGTTCTATTTACCAATGACCAGACGCCGCACCTGTCGGTGTCACGCAAGTACGACTGGGGCGCGACACTGAGCGACGTGGACATCACACGGCTCGGCGAACACGCCAGCCCGCAGTCGGCACAAGCGACGGCGATCCGCGAACGTTTTGCGCAGGCCAAAGGCCTATACGCCCGCGTCGAGGCCGGCGATGCACTGTTCATCCCGCGCCGCACCTGGCATGCGGTGGTGTCGCTGACGCCGTCCATCAGCTTGGGCATTTTCGGGCTAACGCCCGGCGAAATCATCGGCCGCGGCACATTCGCCGAAGTGCGCCACCTGCTCCACTGCGCCCGCCTCTACCGCTGGGGCGACTGTACCTGCCACAAGAAACAGTAAGCACCCTGGAAGCTTGGCTGGCACGCCCATCCCCCATGACTTGTCACGGTCGGGCCCGTCCGATATATCGTTTGCGAGAGCGGTTTTTTTGGGAGAAGATTCGGCCCGCCCTGTTCCCGCCGTAACCGCCCAGCATGCCCCACAGCCTTGTTCTTGCCACCATCGCCGTCACGGTGTTCGGCACGTCATTCATCTCCGGCATTCTTGGCATGGCCGGGGGGATGGTGCTGATGGGCGTGTTGCTGGTTTTGCTGCCGGTACCCGCGGCGATGATGACGCACGGCGTGTCGCAGATGGCCTCCAACGGCTGGCGCGCGTGGCTGTGGCGGCGCGAAATCGACTGGCGCGTATTTCGCGGCACCACCGCGGGCATGTGCGTGGTGCTGGCGGTGTTTGGGTCGCTGCAACTGGTGGGCAGCCGCCCGGTGGTCTACGTGGTGCTCGGCCTCACCCCGTTTATCGGTTTTATGCTGCCGCAACGCCTCAAGCTCAATGTCGACAAGCCCTGGCATTCATTCGCCTGCGGCGTGATCGGCACCGTGCTGTCGCTGCTCTCGGGCGTGTCCGGGCCGCTGCTCGATGTGTTTTTCCTGCATTCCAAGCTCGACCGGCGCGGCGTCATCGCCACCAAGGCCGCGTCCCAGACGCTGACGCACATCTTCAAGATCATTTATTTCGGCACGCTGCTCGAAACCGGACGCGGAACGGTGGAGTTGTGGTTCGCCCTCACCCTGATCGTGCTGTCGATGACCGCAACCACGATGTCGCGCAAGGTGCTTGAGCGCATGAGCGACGCCGACTTTCGCAAGTGGACGCGCTGGACGGTAACGGTGGTGGGCGGCTTTTACCTGTGCAACGGCATCTGGGCCCTTGCCCACGGCTGAACGGCCCGCAGTCGTAAATCACCGGAAACCCTCGCCAGTCGGGCATCTTCAGCCATTTCACGCCCGGCTACGGTAAGAGCCATGCGCAAGACCCTCTGGGCGCGCCACTCAGAAACCGACGTTGTTGCCGCCCTTCAATTGCAGGATGTCGCGCGCCTCGTCGGGTGTTGCCACTTCGAGCGACAGCGCCTCAATGATCGAGCGGATGCGCGTCACCTGCTGCGCATTGGTCTTGGCAAGCGTGCCCGGTCCATCCCATAGCGAATCCTCGAGACCCACGCGCACATTGCCGCCCATGACCGCAGACATCGCCGCGATGGGCATCTGGTTGCGCCCCGCACCCAGAACCGACCAGACATAGTCGTTGCCAAACAGACGGTCGGCGGTGCGCTTCATCTGCATCACGTCCTCGGGGTGCGGGCCGATGCCCCCGAGCAGGCCGAACACCGACTGGATGAAAAGCGGCGGCTCCACCAGCTGGCGCTCGAGAAAGTGCGCCGCAGTATAGAGGTGCCCGATGTCGTAGCACTCGATCTCGAAGCGCGTGTTATTGGCGCGGCACGATTCCAGGATGTACTGGATGTCCTTAAAGGTGTTCTTGAAAATGCGCCCGTCTGATTCGGCGAGATACGGCACCTCCCAGGGCTGCTTCCAGCTCTTGTAGCGGCTGAGCATGGGATAGAGGCCGAAGTTCATCGATCCCATATTGAGCGAGGCGACCTCGGGCTTCAGTTGCAGCGCCGGCTGCAGGCGCTCTTCGATGTCCATGGTCGGCGCGCCGCCGGTGGTGAAGTTGATCACCACGTCCGAGCGCGCCTTGATGGCCGGCGCGAACTCGCGAAAGTATTTCGGGTCCTGGGTCGGGCGCCCGTCTACCGGGTCGCGCGCATGCAGGTGCACGATGGCGGCGCCCGCCTCGGCCGCGCCCACCGCCGCATCGGTGATCTCCTGCGGCGTGATCGGCAGGTGCGGCGACATGGTCGGTGTATGGATGGCGCCGGTGACGGCGCAGGTGATGATGACTTTCTTTTTCGGGCGTGTGGTCATGTTCGTTCCCTGTAAATTGAATCAGTTGGCTGGGGTGGCGGGGGTCGCAAGCGCGCCAAGATACGCCTCGCGCCTTGCCCGCATTTGTTCCTTGATGTTGGTGCCGTGGGTTTTCATGCTGGCGGCGTCCGTCTCGCTGGTCTGCGCGGTTATGGCAGCCCTGAAGCTTGGCACGTCCTGCACACGCCGCCACCAGGACATCACCTGAGGGCGTTCGGCGGTCCACAAGTCGAGCAGGTTGAGGTAGTTGATCCTGGCAACAAAAGGCATCAGGTTGATGTCGGCCAGCGTCATGTCGGCGCCGAGCATCCACGGAGCGCCCTCTTCCAGCGCCTTTTCCATGTTCTTGAACAGCTTTTCATAAGATGCAATCGCCTGAAACACATATGGCGAAGCAACGCCCTCGGCGTAGGTCGACCTGTAGCGCGCGCTGCGCTGCGGATCACCGACATTGCGAAAACGTGTTTCGCGTTGCGCTTCGCTCATGGCACGCAGCTTTTCACGGAACATGGCCGAGAAACTGATCTCGCGCGTCGCCTCGAAAATACCCTCGTCTATGGCCTTGCTCCACAGGCGCATTTGCGCCTTTTGCCAGGGGTCGGCAGGCACCAGGCGCGGCGCCGGGTAGGCATCGTCAAGGTACTCACAAATCAGCGTCGACTCGACGATGACGCGACCCTCGTCAATGAGGGTCGGCACCACGCCCTTTGGATTGATCTTGAGGTAGGCCGGGTCGTACTGCTCGTTGGCAAACAGGTTGATATTGTGCATCTCCGGTTCGAGGCCTTTTTCGCGCAGGGTGATCATCACCTTTTGCGTGCAAATGGAGTTGCCGGATTTGTACAGTTTCAGCATCTCAGCCCGGCCCTGCGAGCAATTCAGGCGCACGCGCCGCAAGCCCGCTTTCCTTTTCGTAGGCCGCACCGACGCGATAGAGCAGCGGCTCGGCGAAGGGCTTGCCTATGACCTGGAAGCCGCAGGGCAGGCCATTGGGTGTGAAGCCGCCGGGGACCGACAACGCCGGCAGGCCAAGGTAGTTCACCGGCCGCATCAGGCGCGTGATCTCGTTGAGGATGCGCATGGTGTTGGGGCCGCCGGAGACATCGACATCCGAGAGCTTGGGCACCGGGTACGAGAGTACCGGTGCAACCACGACATCACACTTGCCGAACACCGTCTGGTTGAATTCAAGCAGCGCCGGGCCGCGAAAGCGCAGCGCATCGCCGTAGTCCTGCGCCGAAACACCGAGCGTGACCTCGATGCGGCCGCGCGTTTGTGGCGTGTAATCTCCGGGGCGGTTTTTCATCCAGTCGCCGTGAATGGCAATCACGTCGCCCCAGGTCACCAGCATACCGGCGGCGTTGACCACATCAAGGTCGGGCATCTTCACGTCGATGACTTCGCAGCCGAGCTTGCGGTAAGCGGCGTAGACGGCATCCATGACGGCGATCACTTCGGGCTCGAGCTTCTCGTCGAAATATCCGATGGGACGGCCGATACGCAGTCCCTTGACCGGCTTATCGAGGCCGGCGGTGTAGTCGGGCACGGTGTCGGCCGTGGTGTGCGGATCGCGCGCGTCCTGGCCGGCAAGGATGTTCAGGAGCAGCGCGTTGTCGGCGACGGTACGCGTCAGCGGGCCGACGGTATCGAGCGTGCCCGACAGCGGCATGGCGCCGTAACGCGAGACGCGGCCAAAGGTGGTTTTCATGCCAGCAAGGCCGCAAATGGCAGAGGGCAGGCGCACCGAACCGGCGGTGTCCGAACCGAGTGCGCCAAACACCGTGCGCGAGGCCACCGACACAGCAGAGCCCGCCGAGGAGCCGCCGGTGATGTAGTCGGGATTCCAAGGGTTGCGCGCATCGCCCAGGAACGCGTTCTGGCCGGTGGGGCCGTAGGCGAACTCGGTCATGTTGAGCGTGCCGATCTGCACCTGGCCGGCGGCATCAAGACGCTCGAGCGCGGCGGCGGTAACCGGCGCCACCCAGTCGGCGCGGATTTTCGAGCCGCAGGTCGAGACCTCACCCTGCCGGTAGTACATGTCCTTGTGCGCGAGCGGCAGGCCGTGCAGCGGACCGCGCAATTTACCCTTGGCGAGCTCGGCGTCGCAGGCACGCGCGTTGGCGAGCGCCTTTTCTTCGTCGATTCGGACGAACGCGTTGTAATGCGGATTGAGCCGCCGCGCCTTGGCGATGGCGGCGGTGGTGAGTTCGACCGAAGATACCTTCTTGGCGCGAATGGCCTTGGCGGCATCGACCAGCGACAGCTTGAGCATGTCTTCCATCTCAGCCGCCTTTCGCATTTGACAGGTCTTTTGTTATTTCCCTCGCTGCCTGCAGCGTCAGCGTGTCGTAGTCGAAATTGAGCCGCGTGCGCGCCTCGGCAAATTTTTCAACGGCCGGCGCAGCGGTGGCGGCAATCTGCTGCGCGCGCTCGGCGCTGACGGCCCAACCGACGCGACGCGCCGTGGACAGGATGTCTTCGGGGGTGAGCTTGCTCATGACGACTCCGGGGTTTTGCACTTGAAAATGCAGGATGAGGGGAATGCGGAAGGATGGAATATGCCAGAACGCGGCGGCTTGAGCACGAGGCTTGCATGCGGCATGGATGACCCACGCGCCCGCTAAACCCAAACAATGGTAATGCCGCCAGTTGATTTAAAGCTTGCACGGCGGTCCCGAGGACAGGGCGCCGCGGATGCCCCGTCAGGCGACGCTGGCCGTGTCCGCCTTGCGTACCGCCCTGGTCACTGGAACCTCGGCCGGCAAGCGCAGGCCGCGCGGCCGTTCCGAATGCAGCGCGAGGCTGCGCGCAAGATCGCGCAGGGCCTGCGCGGCGCCGCTATCAGGGGCATCGATGATCACCGGCGTGCGTGCGCGCACTGAACGCTCGACTGCAGCGTCGGCCGGGATCGTGCCGGCGCATTCGAGACGAACCGAATGTCCCAGCAACGCTGGCAGGAAGCGGTCGGCAATTTGCTGCAATTGCCGCACCAGCACCTCGCCGCTGCGCCCCGGTGTGTTCTGGTTGATGGCGAGGCTGAAATGCGCACGCGCCTGGTGGATCGCCAGCACCTTGATGGTCGCATAGGCATCCGAGAGGCTGGTCGGTTCGGGTGTGACCACCATCAACACCTCCTGCGCCAACGAGGCCGTGTACAAGACCACGTCCGAAATGCCGGCGCCGGTGTCGATCAACAAAAAATCAAAATTCGGCACCAGTTTTCCCAGCTCACGGCGCAGGCGCACGCGCATGTCACCGGTGAGGTGCGCCGACTCGATCAGTCCCGACCCGGCTGGCAGCACGCGGATGCCCTCGGGGCCGTCGAGCATCACCTGTTCGACCCGGTGTGTGCCGTTGAGCACGTCCTGCAGCGTCGCCGCGGGCTGAAGGTTTAGGACGATGTCCAGGTTGGCAAGGCCGAGGTCCGCGTCGAGCACCAGCACGCGTTTGCCGTCGCGGGCAAGCGCGCAGGCGAGGTTGGCCGCGACGCAAGTCTTGCCGACACCGCCCTTGCCGCTGGTGATGGCGATGGTGCGTGCCAAGGGTGTTGGTGTGCTCATTTTTTCGCCCCTTTTCATTCCGACAGTTCGAGCAGCAGGCGGCGCTCGCCGCCGGTCAGCGCGCTGTCAGGCAATTGGTCCCAGACAACGCGATTGCGCCCCTCGCGCTTGGCCCGGTACAGGTTGCGGTCGGCCGCATCGACCAGCGCGTCGGCATCGTGGGTGAGCCATGCGCGTGCGCAGGTCACCCCCATGCTGGCGGTAATCGAAATCTCAACGCCAGGCGCGATCTCGATGCGCTCCTGCGCGATGCGCGCGATAACGCGCTCGGCGATCTGGCGCGATTGCGGCAAAGGACTGTTAGGCATGATTGCGGCAAACTCCTCGCCGCCAAAGCGGGCCACCGTATCCATGGGGCGAAAGCCCGTAGCCAGCAGGTTCGCCAGTACGCAGAGCACGCGGTCGCCGGCGACATGCCCGTAGGTGTCGTTGACGTGCTTGAAATGATCGATGTCGATCAGCAGCAGGCCGAAGTCACCACCGGTCCGCGCGCTGCGCTCGATTTCCCGTTCAAGCTCGCTGCGAAAGCTTCGCCGGTTGGAAAGACCGGTCAGTCCGTCGCGCGTAGACAAGGCACACAAACCGTCGATGACCTGTTGCAGTATCGCATTGACCTGACCGGAGCCGACCTCGTTCATCGCCTTCACATCGGACAGATTCGGCGCATCGGGCACTGCGGTCAATGCCGTCGCTGGGGGCACCGCGGGCGCTGTGACACCGCCCTGGCGCAGCAGGCGCAACGCCTCGGTCAGGTTGATACCGCCGACATGGCATGCGGGCTCGCCACGCGGGGCGTCGGCGACCGCGGCGTGCCGGTCAGGCTGGGGATCCCTATTGCTAACGGCGCTCATGGACTGGATTCAGGCAAGGCTCGCGTACGGGGACTCACAACGTGTACTCACAACGACGGGGACGAAACAACGCTGGTCGCAAACCGCCCCGGACGTAGCAGATATCGGCACAATCGCGCCAAAGTTGAGGCTCGCGACACGGCGGCCGAATATGCCAAAATACACGGCATCTTCGCGGAGCCTGAACACGCGGCAACCCAAGTTCGCACACGAAAGGCTTGCAAACGAAGAATCACACGCCGCAGCTTCGCCCCAGGCGCGTTCACAAACAGATTACGTTCGATCCGGAGTCCCCATGAGAAAAACAGTCCTGATTTTCGCCGCCGCACTGTCTGTGCTGTGGCTGCAAACCGCCATCGCGCAAAGCGTGATCATTGATGCCGCCGGCGTGACCGAGGCCATGGGCCGCAATGCCCTCATCTGGGACGTGCGACCGGCCGATGCGTTTGCCAAGGGCCACCTTCCGGGCGCGGTCAACATCGGCGATGCCCCGGCCGTGCTGCGCGACGCCAACACCGAAGACTTCATCGCGGTTGCGCAAATCGAAAAACTGCTCGGCGCCGCGGGCATCGATCCGGCGCGCGAAGTGGTGATCTACGGCAACCGCGGCGGCTGGCAACCCTACTTCGGCCAGTACACGCTGCAATATTTCGGCGCAAAGAACGCGCGCGTCTACCACGAAGGCATCGAAGACTGGACCGGCGCAGGGCGCAGCGTCGCGCAGGGCGCGACAGCCGGCAAGGCGCTGTCACTTAAACTGGCGCACGATGGCTCAAGCAAGGTCAGCGTCAGCACGCGCGACATGATCGCGCGGGTGGGCCGGGCCGACGTGCAGATACTCGACGTGCGCACGGCAAAGGAGTTCGCCGGCGAGGACATTCGCGCCATCCGCGGCGGCCACATCCCCGGCGCCCTGAATATTCCTTACGAACACAACTGGATCGACCCGGACACGGCCAACAAGCTGTCGCGCAAGCAGGTATCGAGCAACGCCGGCATGTCGCTTAAACCCGTCGAAGCGCTCAAGGCGCTGTATTCGAAACTCGATCCGGAAAAAGAAACCATCGTCTATTGCCAGAGCGGTGCGCGCGCATCTGAAACGGCCGGCGTGCTGCAGCAACTGGGCTTCAAGAACGTCAAGGTCTACGACTCATCCTGGCTGGGCTACGGCAACACGCTCGATGCGCCGGCCGAGAACGTGACCTTCTTCAACGTCGGCCTGCTCAACAACCGGCTCGCGGGCATGCAAAACCGCATCGAACAGCTGGAAAAGGAACTCGCCGCGGCAAAGGGTGCAAAATAAGGCGGTTGCCCCGGAACCCTCGCCAATATTGGGTTTCCAGCCCATTACCATGATGCGACCGTGGTCGCCGGCGATACGCGCGCTCATGCTCTGTGTCACGCTTGGCGCATGCGCGCCGGCGCCCGTGCGCACCAGCCTGCCGGTCGAATGGGTGCCATCGCCGAGCTTCGGCGAGCGGCGACCTGACTTTGTCATCCTGCACCACACCACCAACGACACCGCCGAACGAGCCCTCACCACGCTGACCGGACGCGACAGCGAGGTCAGCGCCCACTACCTGATCGGCCGCGACGGTCGTATCTACCAGCTTGTCGATGAAAAGTTGCGCGCATGGCATGCCGGCGCGTCGTCCTGGGGCGGCAACAGCGACATCAACTCGGCCTCCATCGGCATTGAGCTCGACAACAACGGCGATGAGCCCTTCGCCGAGGCACAGATCAACATGCTTATTGCGCTGCTCGCCGATCTGCGCGAGCGCTACAAAATTCCGGCGGCGAATTTCCTCGGCCATGGCGACGTCGCACCGCGACGCAAGGTCGATCCCAGCCACCTTTTCCCGTGGCGGCGTCTGGCCGCGCGCGGCTTCGGGCTGTGGTGCGAACCGCCGGCCGCGCCGCTGTCGATGTCGTCGTCGCTGCCGGCGTCGCTGCCGGCGTCGCAAGGTCAGCCCTCCACCGACGGCGTCACGCTGCTGCAGGCATTTGGCTATGACGTGGCCGACCTGCCCGCCGCGATCAGCGCCTTTCGCCGGCATTTCTCCAACGACGGCCAGGCGCACCGAAGCGCCGCAACCACGGGTCTCACTTCGGCCGAGCTGGCGGTGCTCCAATGCCTGGCAGAACGAAAGCGCCAGTAAGCAAGCGCCGAGATTGCGCCGGTTGAGCATCTGGCAAGCCGCGCGCCGCCGCCGGCGTAACCACAGCAGCGGCGGCGCGGTAAGATGCCTCTTCGGCAAGGCCGGTATTGAAAACCGTCCGATGCCCAAGGTTCGTAACACCACCCAGGAGAGGCCCGTCATGCACATCCGTACCCCGCTCGTCGCCATCGCAGCGCTTCACCTCGCCCTGACGACCGGAGGCGCACTTGCGCAGGCCGCCGACAAGGCCTCAGCGATCAAGGCCGCTCCGGCTGCAGCCGCCAAGGCCGCAGCCCCCGCGCCCACCGCGGTTCCGCTCGAGGCCATCATCGGCAACGAATCAGCGCTCGATCGGACCCGACCCTTCAAGCCCGGCGAGAAACTCGCTTACTTCACGAATATCAAGGACGGCGACAAGGTGAAGTCGCCCTTTCGCGTCGCCTTCGCCGTATCGGGAATGGGCATCTCGCCGGTCAAGGCCGGCCCTCAGGAGGGCACCGGCCACCACCACATCCTGATCGACACCCCCATGCCGGTGGACATTCGCGCACCCATTCCCTTCGACAAGCCCGGCGAGTACAAGAACCAGAAGTACAAGCACTTCGGCGGCGGCGAGACCGAGGCCGTGCTTGACCTGCCGGTGGGAAAGCACACGCTGCGCCTCTTGTTCGCCGACCACACCCACGTGCCCTACTACCTCGCCAGCAACCAGATCACCATCGAGGTCACCAGCGCGCCGCCGCGCGAAGACGACAAGAAGGGTGACGCCGGCAAGGCGGCAAAAGCTCCCGCTACCGCGGCCAAGAAATAGGCCCGCGCGGCCGGCCATGTCGGCTCATGCGGGGAAAATTCACATGCGTACGTCCACGACAGAATCCATGCGGCTGATCGCACTGCTGTTCGCGCTGTGCTGCACCGGCGCGGTGCAGGCGCAGCTATTCGGGCTCAACCTGTTTGGCGGCGGCCTGCCCGATGCGGCGCGATTCGGCGCGCGCATGGAACTCGGGGACATCGACAGCGCGCGCGCCTGGCTTGAGGCCGGCCTGGACCCTGACTTCACCGCCGATCGCATCGGCACCGGCCTGATGATCGCCGCCACCAACGGCAACATCCCGCTGATGCAGTTGTTCGCCGATCGCGGCGCAAAACTCGACAAGACCAACAACGCCGACGAACAGGCGCTGATGCACGCAGCATGGCGCGGCAAGCTCGACGCGGTGAAGTGGCTGGTCGCGCGCGGCGCAAAAATAAACCGCGAACCGATGAAATGGACGGCGCTGCACTACGCCGTGTTCGCCGGCCATGAAGAAGTCGCCGCCTACCTCATAGAACAGGGCGCCAACATCAACGCGCGCAGCACCAACGGATCGAGCGTGCTGATGATGGCCGTATTCGAGGGCCACGAGCAACTCGCACGGCGTCTCATCGCGGGCGGTGCAGACACCTCGGCACGCAACGAAAACGGCGACGGCGCGCTCGAATGGGCCTTCAAGTACAAGCACCCGGCGATCGCACGCATCGTTGCGGATAGAAAATCCTACGACGAGGCGGCCGAACTGCCGCAAGCGTATTGGGGCGAGGTGATGCGCTCGGTCACCGCCTCGCAGGGCCAGGCCATGCAGGCGCTTGCGGCGCAGGCGGTGGCCGCGGGCAACCCGCCGCCCCCGCCGCCGGTCTCGACGCGTCAGCCACTGCAATCGCAAATAGACGACCTCGCCAATGTGCGCACCACGCTGGCGGCGCGCGGCATGACCGCATCGGTGGAAAAAATAGACAAACGCATCGTCGAGTTGCGTGCGGCGCAGGATCGCGCCCACCTGCAAGCGCAGCGGCCGGCGATCCCGGCCCCATCGTTGGCAGCAACAGCGACCGGCCCCGAGCCCGGGCAAATCGATGCGCTGCTTGCCATGCGCAACAACCTCGCCTCACGCGGCATGAGCGAAGCTGTCGACCGGCTGGACCGGCGCATCGCGTCACTGCGCGCAAAGCGCGCCAAGCCCGACCTTGATGCGCCCGAGGACGCGGTGCTGCGCATCACCGCCACGCGCCCGGCGGCAAAAGCCGCGCCCCGCTGACACCGGCGTGCCGGCACGGAAGCCGCCGGCGCGATAGCGTAGAATCCACGTGCTTCTTCCCATCCATTTCCTGACCCTCAGGTTCGTTGCGCCCGCGGCGCAGATCGGCTTCCATCAAAACTCCCAAGCGACTGATTCCCCTTGTCGAGGAAGGCCTCGTCGACGAGGTCGTGCGCCAGTTGATGAGCGGCAAGGAAGCCATAGTCTATGTCGTGCGCTGTGGCGATGACGTGCGCTGCGCCAAGGTCTACAAGGAAGCCGACAAGCGCGCCTTTCGCCAGGCGGTGAGTTACACCGAGGGACGCAAGGTCAAGAACAGCCGCCGCGCCCGCGCCATGGAAAAGGGCACGCGCTACGGCCGCAAGGAACAGGAAGCGGCGTGGCAAAGCGCAGAGGTCGACGCACTGCACCAGCTCGCGCGCGCCGGCGTGCGCGTGCCCCAGCCCTATAATTTCCTTGAGGGCGTGCTGCTGATGGAGCTTGTCACCGATGCCGGGGGCAATGCCGCACCGCGCCTTAACGACGTTGCGCTCGAGCCGGGACAGGCGGTCCAATTCCACGGCTTCCTGATCAACCAGGTGGTGCGCATGCTGTGCGCCGGCATCGTCCACGGCGACCTCTCGGAGTTCAATGTGCTCGTCGCCGCCGACGGCCCGGTCATCATTGACCTGCCTCAGGCGGTGAACGCCGCCGGCAACAACAGCGCCAAGGCGATGCTCGAGCGCGATGTCGCCAACCTCGCCACTTACTTCGGCCAGTTCGCGCCCGAGTTGCTCACCACTGAATACGGTCTTGAAATCTGGTCGCTGTTCGAGGCTGGCAAACTCACGCCCGAGGTTGCGCTTACCGGGCGCTTCGCGCGCGATGACAAGCCCGTGGACGTGGGCGGCGTGCTGCGTGAAATCGAGGATGTGGTCAAGGACGAGGAGCGGCGCCAGATGTACCGCGCGGCAGAAGGCTGATACTGCCACGGAATTCTGCGCGCCCTTCTGGGGCAGCAACCGGAAGGGGATACGCAGAATCGCGCTATCCACCATTCACCCTCTCCCCAACCCTCTCCCGTCAAGGGAGAGGGGGCACGCATCTAGAAAATCCGGTTGAACCAGAGCAGCGAGAGCAGCGCCCCGGTCATGGCAAACACCGCCCCCAGCGCGACAAACAAGGATGTAACCTCGGTCGAGATGTGCTTGTCGAAGGCGAGCTTGGCACTCAGGGCCTTGTAGATTTTTTTCAGGTCGGGCGCAGTCCCGGCACGAAAGTACTCGCCGCCGGTGATGGACGCGACTTTTTTCAGCGTGTCCTCGTCGAGACGCACGCGCATCGACCATCCGTTGGTGGTGAGCGTCGCACCCTCCGTCGTACCCACGCCAATGGTGAACACGCGCACCCCGTGATCGGCCGCGACCTGCGCCATCTTGAGCGGGTCGGGACCGACGTTGCTGACACCGTCGGAGAGCAGCACAATCGCACCCGAGGTGTTTGAGCCCGGCGCGACCGGCTTGGCATCGGTGCCCGGCTTGTCGGGGGTGGCGGACTTTGCAGCCGGCAGTTCGCGCCCGGCCGGCTGCGGCGGCCCCTGCGGGTTGATGAGTTTTTCCACGTCGATCGCGCCCTGCGGCAACAGCGTGGCAAGCGAAATCACCATTCCGCTGCCCAGCGCCGTGCCACGCTGCAACTGGAAGCGGTCTATGGCCTGCGCAAGTTCGTCACGGCTTTCGGTCGGCGGCTGTACCACCGCCGCCGCACCGGCGACCGCCACCACGCCGATGCGCACATGGCCGGGCTGGTCCTCGATAAAGGTTTTGGCAGCCGCCTGCGCCGCGCTGATGCGGTCGGGCTTTACGTCGGTGGCGCGCATGCTGCCCGAAGCGTCAATGGCCAGCATCACCGTCTCGACGCGCGAGGGCAGCATCACGACCGCGCTAGGGCGCGCGATGGCAAAGATGAACGATGCGAGTGCCAGAAGCAACAGCACCGGCGGCACGTGGCGGCGCCATTTCGATTCGGTGTAAACGGCGGGCACAAGATTGGCATAGCGCAGCGCGCCGCGGCGGCGACGCGCAAGCATGAACCAGTAAAAAGCCGCGACCAGAGGCAGCGCCGCGAGCAGCCACAGCATCAAGGGCCACGCGAGCGTGATGGAACGCGGATCGGGCATCAGCGTCCCTTCAGCATGCCGCCGCCGGCGGCGAGCTGGCTGCGGCGCTTGCGCAGGCGCGTGAAACGCAACAAGGCCTCGGCCACGCCGTCGTCGGTCGCGAGCTCAAGGCAATCAACGCCCGCTTCGGCCAGCGCCGAGCGCAGGTTTTCTTCGCGCTCGGTGGCGAGCTTCGCGAACCTTCGGCGGAAGCCGCCGTCGTGGGTGTCGACGAACAACTGCTCGCCGGTCTCGGCGTCCTGCATCACGATCATCCCCAACTCGGGCAGCGCCTGCTCCAGCGGGTCATAGAGGCGCACCGCCACGACCTCGTGCTGGCGCGCGAGCAGCGCGAGGCCGCGCTCCCACCCCGGTTCGCTGATGAAATCGGAGACGACAAAAATTACCGAGCGGCGCTTGACCACCTGTTGCGCTTTTTTAAACAGCTCGGACAGGTTGGTCTGCTTGCCCGGCGTCGTCGCGTCAGGCGCCGGCGACAGCATACTGTCGAGGAGGTGCAGCACATGGCGTCGACCGCTCTTGGCCGGGATCACCGCATCGGTTCCGTTGGAATAGAGCACCGCGCCAACCCGGTTGCCATAGCGCGTAAGCAGGCGCGCGAGCACGGTCACAAAGTCGGACGAAAGCGTGCGCTTGGCAACCTCGCCGGAGCCGAAGTCCACGGATCCGGAAAGGTCGAGCAAAAACCACACGGCAATCTCGCGGTCTTCCTGGAACTCGCGCACGTGCGGCACCTGCAATCGCGCGGTGACATTCCAGTCGATATAGCGCACGTCGTCGTGGGCCTGGTATTCACGCAAATCGGCGAGGTCTATGCCAAAGCCGCGGAACAGAGTGCGGTAGTCCCCCTGCAACAGGCCGTCGAGGCGTCGGATCACCGTCCACTCAAGACGGCGCAGGATGCGCTCGGCGTCAACGCGCCTGGGCGCAACCGTTCCGGCGGGCGCAGCCTCATTGGCCGCGTCCTGGCCGCGGCGCAGGCGATGCCGGCGCAGCCTTTGGGCAACGGCGGCAAAGGGATTACGCACCGGCCGCCGTTTGCACGTGCGTGGCGAGCGGTTTGTCCGGCACCGGCACCGCCTGCATGATGCGCGCGATCAGCGCGTCGGCGGTCTGCGCATCGGACAAGGCCTCATACGAGAGCACCAGGCGGTGGCGCAGCACGTCGGGCACCAGGTCGGTCACATCCTCGGGCAGCACATAACCACGGCCGCGCAGGAAGGCGAGTGCGCGCCCGCCCTCAATGAGGTTGATGGTGGCGCGCGGGCTGGCGCCAAACTGGATGTAGCGCGACATGTCGGCAAGGTCGAAACGCTCCGGGTTACGCGTCGCGGACACCAGCTTGACGGCGTACTGGATCAGGCTGGGGTCGACATAGGTCTTGCGGCATTCGCGCTGCAAGGCGGCGAGCTGGTCGGTCGTCGCAACCGACGCCACCTGGGTCGCCACGCCGGTGACACGTTCGACAATGACGAACTCCTCTTCCTCGCTGGGGTAGCCGATCAGCACCTTCATCATGAAGCGGTCGATCTGCGCCTCGGGCAACGGATAGGTACCCTCAGTCTCGATCGGATTTTGCGTCGCCATGACAAGAAAGGGCTCGGGCACCTTGTGCGTCTCACCGGCGATGGTGACCTGGCGCTCCTGCATGACCTCAAGCAGCGCGCTTTGCACCTTGGCCGGCGCGCGGTTGATTTCATCGGCGAGCAACAGGTTGCAGAACACCGGCCCGAGCACGGTGCTGAACTCGCCCGACTTCTGGTTGTACATGCGCGTGCCGATGAGGTCGGCGGGCAAGAGGTCCGGGGTGAACTGGATGCGCTTGAACGAGCCGCGCACGGTGCGCGCGAGGGTGTTGACGGTGAGTGTCTTGGCAAGGCCGGGCACGCCCTCAACGAGCAGGTGGCCCTGCGCAAGGATGGCAACCAGCACGCGCTCAAGAAAATGGTCCTGCCCCACCACCACGCGCTTCACCTCATAAAGGATCTGCTCCATCAGGGTGGCCACTTCCTTGCGTCCGCTCAAATTCTGGTCCATGGGCTGGGTGTTCCTTATGTCGGGGTACGGTGGAATTCAAAACGGCGGCAGGCCGACGGCCATACCCGCACTCTCTATGGTGGCGGCAAAACCGATGCCGATGAAGGTGCGCGCCTTGGTCGGGTTGAGAATGGCGGTGACGATGCCCACCACTTCGCCATCCATGGTCACCAGCGGCCCGCCCGAATTGCCCGGGTTGGCCGCGGCGTCAAACTGGATGAGGCCGCTTAGCGTGCGTTTGCCCTCGGGCGATTCGAAGCCGCGGTTGAGCCCCGACACTACGCCGGCGGACACCGACGGTCCGATGCCAAACGGAAAGCCCACCGCGACCACCTCGTCGCCGGGGCGCAGCTTGGCGGTCGAGCCCATGGTCGCGGGCGGCAGGTCGTCGGGGATGTTCTTGGCCTTGATCACGGCGAGGTCGTTTTCGGGCTGTGCGGCGACGAATACCGCCTCGGACTCCATGCCGTCCGAGAAGGTCAGCATGATTTTTTTCATGCCGTTGACCACGTGCAGGTTGGTGAGGATAGTGCCGTTCTCCAGGATCACCACACCCGAGCCCACGCCGACTTCCTTTTCCTCGGTTTCGCCCTTGGGCTTTTTCGGGTCCTTGGGCACATCGGCGAAGCCGCGCACGCGCACCACCGATTGACGCACCACCTCGGCC
>CAITSH010000123.1 GCA_903895005.1 uncultured Pseudomonadota bacterium | reverse complement strand
CTCCTTGATGCGTACCGTGACTAACGCGTGAATTTCCGCCTTGCCGCTCTCGTAAGCCCGCAGCATTTCACTGACATCCGAGAACATCATCCCTTCGCCGCGCGCATTGATCTTTTCACGGGTGGCGTAGTAAAGGCCCAGCACGATATCCTGTGATGGCACGATTATCGGATCGCCGTTGGCGGGCGACAGCACGTTGTTCGAAGCGAGCATCAGCGTGCGCGCTTCCATCTGTGCCTCAAGCGACAAGGGCACGTGGACAGCCATCTGGTCGCCGTCAAAGTCGGCGTTGAACGCGGCGCAAACCAGCGGGTGCAACTGGATAGCCTTGCCTTCGATCAGAACCGGCTCAAAAGCCTGGATGCCGAGGCGGTGCAGCGTCGGGGCCCGGTTGAGCATGACCGGATGCTCGCGAATCACCTCTTCAAGGATGTCCCAGACCACGGGGGTCTCGGCTTCGACTTCGCGCTTGGCCGCCTTGATGGTGGTAGCAATGCCCTGCATTTCGAGCTTGTTGAAAATAAAGGGCTTGAACAACTCGAGCGCCATTTTCTTCGGCAGGCCGCACTGGTGCAGCTTGAGCTGCGGGCCCACGACGATAACCGAACGACCCGAGTAGTCGACGCGCTTGCCCAGCAGGTTCTGGCGGAAACGTCCGCCCTTGCCCTTGATCATGTCGGCGAGCGACTTGAGGGGACGCTTGTTCGCGCCCGTCATTGCCTTGCCGCGGCGGCCGTTGTCGAGCAGCGAGTCGACGGCTTCCTGAAGCATGCGCTTTTCGTTGCGCACGATGATCTCGGGCGCCTTGAGTTCGAGGAGTCGCTTGAGTCGGTTGTTGCGATTGATGACGCGGCGATACAGGTCGTTAAGGTCGGAGGTTGCAAAACGACCCCCGTCCAGTGGAACAAGGGGACGCAGTTCCGGCGGCAGCACCGGCAGCACTTCCATGACCATCCACTCTGGTTTGATGCCAGATTTCTGAAAACCCTCGAGCACCTTCAGGCGCTTGGCGATCTTCTTGATCTTTGTGTCAGAGGTTGCGGTTTCGAGTTCCTTACGCAGGGTCTCGATTTCATGGTCCACATCAATCGAACGCAGCAGTTCGCGAATACCCTCGGCGCCCATAGAGGCCGAGAAATCGTCACCAAACTCCTCAACCTTGGCGAGATAGTCGTCCTCGGTGAGCAGTTGGCAGCGCTTGAGCGGTGTCATGCCCGGATCAATCACCACATAGGCTTCGAAATACAGCACTCGCTCGATGTCGCGCAGTGTCATGTCCAGCACAAGGCCGAGGCGCGACGGCAGGGATTTCAGGAACCAGATGTGCGCAGTCGGGCTGGCCAGCTCGATATGCCCCATGCGCTCGCGACGGACCTTGGCTAGCGTGACTTCAACGCCGCACTTTTCGCAGATCACCCCGCGGTGCTTGAGGCGTTTGTACTTGCCGCAAAGGCACTCGTAATCCTTGATCGGCCCGAAAATCTTGGCACAAAAAAGGCCGTCCCTCTCCGGCTTGAAAGTG
>CAITSH010000122.1 GCA_903895005.1 uncultured Pseudomonadota bacterium | reverse complement strand
CGCGCCGATATTGGCAACGCCCTTGCCGGCGATGTCGTAGGCGGTGCCGTGCGCCGGTGTGGTGATGGGTATGGGAAGGCCGCCTTGCACCGTCACGCCGCGCTCAAAGCCCATCAGCTTCATCGCGATCTGGCCCTGGTCGTGAAACATGGTGACCACACCGTCGTAGCCGCCGTCCTTTTTGGTCGCGCGCACGAACACGGTGTCGGCGGGGACGGGGCCGTCGGCCGGATAGCCCTGTTGGCGCGCGAGCGCCACGCCCGGCTCGATGACATCAATCTCCTCGCGGCCGTAAGAGCCGTTGTCGCCGTTGTGCGGGTTGAAGCCGCACACCGCCACGCGCGGTTGCGCGAGGCCCGCGGCCTTGAGGCTTTGCGTGATCAGCTTCACCGCCTCGGCGACCTTGTCGCGCGTGAGCATGGCGCTGACGTCCTTGAGCGGCACGTGAGATGTGACACGCGAGGTCCACAGGCCCTCGAGTACGTTGAGTTCGACGCAGGTGCCGGTGAATTTGAGCACATCGGCGAACCAGTGCATTTCGTCCGGGTGGTTCATGCCGCCGGCGCGCAGGGCGCCCTTGTTGAGCGGCGCAAAGCACAGCGCGTCGGCCGCTCCGCTCTGGCACAGCGCCAAGCCCAGCGAAAGACCGTCGAGCATGAACTTGCCGTTCTTGGGTGTGACCTTGCCGCGTTCAAAATCACCGTCCTCAAGGCCGGGCCAGTTGAGCAGCAGCGGCATGTCCAGGTCGCGTCCTTTGGCCGAGGACGCATCGCCACTGACGAAGGCAAAGGGTTTGGCGCTGAGTTGCACCGCGTCCTGCAGCACGCTGCGGCTGGTGATGAGCAGGATGTTGGCCTGTTTTGCCGCGCTGCCATCGGCGAGCAGCTTGGCGACCAGCTCGGGGCCGACGCCGGCGGGGTCGCCGGTAAAGAGCGCGATGGTTGGGTTTTTCATGTTTTTGTTCCTGGTGGCGTATTTTCAGGGCGAGTGCGCCGAATGCGCGTCGACTATTCAATCTTGATGTTGGCGTCCTTGATCAGTTTTCCCGAGCGCTCGAAGTCGGCCTTGTTCATCGCGGCGAACTGGTCTGAGGTGAGTGTGCCCGGCTCGCCCCCGAGGCCGGCGAGACGTTTTTGCACATCAGGAAGTTGCAACACCTTCATT
Organism: uncultured Pseudomonadota bacterium; assembly: GCA_903895005.1. The sequence continues at coordinate 2,584 of CAITSH010000122.1, read as the reverse complement.
GTCTCTGCATAGAGTTTCGCCACGACTTCCTTGGGCGCGCCGGCGGTGACGAACAAGCCGTACCAGGTGCTCATCTCTACGCCGGGCACGCCCGACTCGGCCAGCGTCGGCACATCGGGGATTTCACCCACGCGCTTCGCGGTCATGGTCGCCAGCACCTTTACCTTGCCGCTCTTTATAAAGCTCATCGCCGACGAGGTCGTGTCAAACGACAACTGGATCTGTCCGCCTACGAGGTCGGTGAGGGCTTGTGCCGAACCTTTGTAGGGAACGTGCACGATGGGCGCTCCGGTTGCCAGGGCAAAGGCCTGGCAGGCGAGGTGTTGCGTGCTGCCCGTGCCCGACGAGCCGCAGGAAAAGGTACCCGGCTTGGACTTGATCAGCGTGACCAGTTCCTTGATGTTGGATGCGGCCACCTGCGGGCCCGCGACGACGACATTGGGCACCACCACGACGAGCGCCACCGGCGTGAGGTCCTTGATGGGGTCGAAGCCCAGCTTCATCAGGTGCGGTGCGATGGCCTGCGCGGTATTGGTCGCCAGCAGCAGCGTGTAGCCGTCGGGCGTGGCCTTTGCCGTGATGTCAGCGGCGATGGTGTTGGCCGCACCCGGGCGGTTCTCGACGATGAAGGGCTGGCCGAATGCCGCCTGGTATTTTTCCGAGAGCATGCGCGCGATGATGTCGGTGCCCCCGCCCGCGGAAGCGCCGACCATGATGCGCGCCGGTTTGGCCGGCCAGGGCTGCGCCAGCGCCGCTCCGGTGGTAAGGCAATAACTAAGGCAACAGGCTAGACCGGCGACGATTGCTGATGGCAATTTCCTCGACATGGTGTTTCCTCCTTTGTTTGATCCTTTGGGTGATCCGTTTTTTGGGTGCAGAATGTTTTTTTTGATTACGTATTTTTAAGATAGTGATAGTCGGCGAGGATGAACTCGCTGCCGCGCTCGGCGATAAGGTAGGTCGGCGCGTTTGTATTGCCCGAGGTGATGCGCGGCATGATAGAGGCGTCGATCACGCGCAGGCCGGCGACACCACGCACGCGCAGCCTGTCATCGACCACGGCCATGGGGTCGGAGCCCATCTTACAGCTGCCCACCGGATGAAAAATGGTTGTTCCCAGGTCGCCGCAGGCCTTTATGAGGTCCTCCTCACTTTTCACTTCGGGGCCGGGCTTGAATTCCTCGGGCGAAAATTTTGCCAGTGCCTTGGCCTGCATGATGCGCCGCGTAAAGCGCACCGAGTCGGTCGCGACCCTGCGATCCTCGGGCGTCGAAAGGTAGTTGAGCTTGATTTGTGGATAGACCGTCGCGTCGGGCGAGGTGATGCGCACCCAGCCGCGCGAAGTCGGGCGAAGGTTGGCCACGCTGGGCGTGATGGCCGGAAAGGCGTGCAGCGGATCGCCGAACTTGTCGAGCGACAGCGGCTGCACATGCCATTCGATATTGGGTGTGGGTTGGGACGGGTCGCTCTTGGCGAAGGCCCCGAGCTGCGAGGGCGGCATGGTGAGCGGACCTGTTTTGAAAAGCAGGTATTCGAGGCCCATCGCGGCCTTGCCCCAAAGGCTGTTGGCGCGCTCGTTGAGCGTGGTGGTGTTGTGCACCTTGTATTGCAGTCGGATTTGCAGGTGGTCGTGCAGGTTCTCGCCAACGCCCGGCAGGTCGAGTTGCGGCGCAATGCCGTGCTGTGCCAGAAGCGCGGCCGGCCCTATGCCCGATAACTGCAGCAGCTGCGGCGAACCGATGGCGCCGGCGGCAAGAATGGTTTCGCGCTTCGCTTCGGCAAAGCATTCACCGTGCTTGGGATGGTTGAACTCGATGCCGGTCGCGCAAAGGGTGCCGCCGCGTGTTTCGGTGCGCACCCGTGTCACCATGGCCTGCGTGATGACCGTGAGGTTCTTGCGCGCGAGGGCGGGTCGCAGAAACGCCTTGGTCGCGCTCCAGCGCACGCCGCGGCGCTGGTTCATCTGGAAATAGGCGCAGCCGTTGTTATCGCCGCGGTTGAACTCCGGGATCGCCGGAATGCCGCATTCGGCGGCGGCCTCGCGCCAGGCGTCGAGAATTTTCCAGGACACGCGCCGCTCCTCGACGCGCAACTCGCCGCCTGCGCCGTGCAGGTCGCTCGCGCCGTGTTCGTAGTCCTCGACGCGCATGAAGTGGGGCAGCACCTCGTCCCAGGACCAGCCGCGATTGCCCAGCGCCGCCCAGTGGTCGTAGTCCTCACGCTGGCCGCGCATGTAAATCATTGCGTTGATCGACGAGCAACCGCCGAGCACACGGCCGCGCGCATAGTGGATGGATCGGCCGTTGAGCCCGGCGTCCGGGTCGGTCTTGTAGCACCAGTCGGTGCGCGGGTTGGCGATGGTGTAAAGATAGCCCACCGGGATGTCTATCCAGAACCAGTCGTCCTGGCCCCCGGCCTCTAGCAGTAGCACGTTGACATCGGGGTTGGCAGAAAGGCGGTTGGCCAGCACGCAGCCGCTCGATCCAGCGCCGACGATGACGTAATCAAACGGGCCTACGGTTTGTGTCACTGAGCCTCCTCCAAAGCTTGTGACCCTATTATGAACGAAGGGGCGGGACTTGCG
>CAITSH010000121.1 GCA_903895005.1 uncultured Pseudomonadota bacterium | reverse complement strand
CGTGACTGGAGTTCAGACGTGTGCTCTCCGATCTAAACACTACTTTCCGGGCGGGAAACGGGTCCATCCGGATGCACGCACGCCTCGCTGTGGTGCGGTCAGGTTGCTGCGCCGCAAAACATCGCGGACGACGCCGTCGCCGGAATACCGTAAAGTTTCACTAAACCGTTCAAAAATCGGGGGTCGCCAGCAACGGGAGTGAGCGAAAAAATATGTCGCATTTGCCGCGAGCCGGATCAGATAAAACGAAAAGTGTGAAGTCAGCCGATAAGCCGGGTTCTGTTCAGGAGCTTGCGCTCCCCTGACGATCATTCATCTGGGCCCAGAGTTGCCCCTGGGCTCAAGCCACCTACCCGCAGACTCCGTGGGTCACGTCAACGTCTGCCTATTTGGTGTTGCTCCGGGTGGAGGTTACCGCGTTTCACCCGCCGCACCCGCTTGCGCAAATGCGGCGACTCGTCTCTGTGGCCCTATTCCTCGTCTCACGACGTACGGCCGTTAGCCGTCACCCTACCCGATGGAGCCCGGACTTTCCTCTGCACAGAAAATCTCCGTACAGCGACCGTCTGGCCGACTTCACCCCCGCATTGTACGGCAGTGGCCGCGCGGACCGACCCCGACACACGCATCCAAGCTAGGCGGGTACCGCGAAGTCCGCGACAATAGCGCCTCCATGATGATGAAAACCGCCATCGCCCAGATTGAAACCGGCGAACCCGCACCCCGGTCCCGCGCCTGGTCGGCCTCGCTGTCGCTTCGTTTTGAGCGCGACGGGGCACGCAGCCTGCTGGCCGATAACCGCCACGACGGACCGCTGCGCGTGCAAAAAGCGTTGTATCCCGAGGGCGAGCGAATCTGCCACGCTGTCATCGTTCACCCGCCAGGCGGTGTCGCCGGTGGAGACCGCCTTGCCATCAACATCGGCCTGACTGCCGGGGCAAGCGCCTTTGTCACCACGCCCGGGGCAACCAAGTGGTACCGCGCCCGTGACCCGGCAATCCATGGGACCTCACGCGCCAGGCAGAGCCTGGATTTTCGCCTTGATGCCGGCGCCACCCTGGAGTGGTTGCCGCAGGAGAGCATTGTGTTTGACGCCGCCGAAGTGGACATGGACAGCCGCATCGACCTGGCCGCAGGGGCGTGCTATGCCGGATGGGAGGTCCTGTGCCTGGGGCGTGCCGCTTCGGGCGAAACCTTTGACACGGGCAGCATCCGCCAGCGGGTGTCGATCCGGCACCAGGGAACATTGATCTGGAACGAAGCCGGCACACTGCCTGCAGGCGGCGATGCCATGCGCAGTCTTGTCGGATGGCAGGGCGCGACCGTCTGCGCGACGCTTATCATCGCCGGCCACACCCTGGACAACGCCGGCCTGGAGGCCCTTCGCGCCGTGCTTGAGGCCGCACGACTTCCCGGTGAGCGCGTCGCCGTCTCCCGTCTGCCCCTGGTGGTGGTGACCCGTTATCTTGGCAACTCCAGCGAGCGGGCACGGGCACTGCTCACCGCCCTATGGCAGCAATTGCGGCCTGCCGCCATCGGCGCACCCCCGCACTCTCCCCGCATCTGGCAGACCTGAGTCTGGCACACCTAAGCGGCGGGCTTCGGCCCGCCCCAAACGAGTCGCGCTAAATTTTTTCGCGCCGGGTGTAAGGCCAGAAGGCTAGGCGCGACCAACCCGGGAAGCAACGATGCGCTTAACGGGGGGATGCTGATGTCACACATACAACAAGATGCCGGGGAAACGCCACGGTGGGTAAAAATCCACCCGCTGGTGGTCCGAATCACCCATTGGGTCAACGCGGCGGCCATTTTTGTCATGGTGACAAGCGGCCTGCGCATCTATAACGCGCATCCGATCTTCGCGTTCAAGTTCCCCTCGGATCTCACCATAGGCGGCTGGCTGGGCGGCGCTTTGCAATGGCACTTTGCCGCCATGTGGCTGCTCGCGATTAACGGTCTCGTCTATCTTGCCTACGGTTTTGCCGCAGGCCACTTCAAACGCAAGCTGCTGCCGATCACGCCGGCGGGAATCATCCACGATGTTCGCGAGGCGCTGCGCGGCAAACTCGCTCACGATGACCTCACGGTTTACAACACGGCCCAGCGTGGCGCTTACGTAGCCATCATCGTCGCAATCATCGTCCTGGTGTTTTCCGGCCTGGTGATCTGGAAGCCGGTGCAATTCCAGGTCCTGGGCACGCTGATGGGGGACTTTGAGGGCGCGCGCGTGCTGCACTTTTTCGCCATGGCCCTGATGGTGTTCATCGTGTTCGTACACATTGTCATGGTGGCCCTGGTGCCCCGCACCTTTCCCACCATGATTACAGGAAGGGTGCGCGCCGCGACCAAAGGAGGCCAGTCATGAAAAAAACCACCCGCATGGGCGAGCGCTTTCTCGCCCACCGCAGCACCGAAGTCATCAAGCTCGAGCGGCGGCTGTTCCTTCGCCAGGGACTGTCTCTCGGGGCCCTCGCCCTGCTCACCGGATGCGACATCACCGAGGAGGAGAACGTGCAAAAGACGCTCACCGCGATGTCGCGCTGGAATGACGGCGTGCAGTCGGCGATTTTCAGCCCGACCCGCCTTGCGCCAGAATTTCCTGAAAGCATGATCACCAAGCCCTTTCCGTTCAACGCCTTTTACGGCGAGGCCGACGCGCCCATTGTGGACGGCAATGATTACCGGCTGGAACTCACCGGGCTGATCCGCGACAAGAATCCATGGGGTCTTGCCGAACTCAATACTCTGCCCCAGACAACGCAGATCACCCGGCACGTTTGCGTCGAGGGATGGAGCGCCATCGGCAAATGGAGCGGCGTGCGGTTTTCCGACTTCCTCGCGCGCATCGGCGCCGACACCACGGCGAAGTACGTCGGCTTCAAGTGCGCCGACGACTATTACACCAGCATCGACATGGCGACGGCACTGCATCCGCAAACCCAGCTCACTCTACGCTACGGCGATGAAATCCTCCCGGTCAAATACGGCTTCCCGATGAAGCTGCGCATGCCGACCAAGCTTGGCTACAAGAACCCGAAGCACATCAAGGCGATTTATGTGACCAACATGAACCCCGGTGGCTACTGGGAGGACCAGGGCTACAACTGGTTCGGCGGTTCCTGAACATCCGTTTTTTACCCGCTTTACATACCTCAACCAAGCTATCCACAAGGAGATTCAAATGAACAAATTCATTACCATCATCGCCGCCGGCTGCATGGCCCTCGCCATGGGTGCCGCCTCTGCCCAGGACGCAATGAAGAAGGACGAAATGAAAAAAGACGGCATGGCAAAAAGCGACGCCATCAAGAAGGACACCCTGGCCAAGGGCGACGGCATGAAAAAAGACGGGATGGCCAAAGCCGATGGCATGAAAAAGGACGGCATGGCCAAGGGCGATGCGATGAAAAAAGACGAAATGAAAAAGTAAGTCTGCGCACGTTACCGGCCCGCCACCGACTTGCTCGATGGCGGGCTGTTGCCTTTCAAGGAGGCATGCGATGCGCCGCAACATGGAACGGATTTTTCACCGGGCCGCGGGATGTTCCTTCCCGTCTCACCGGTGTCGAGCGGCACCGGCGGCATGCCGCCACGCTCAGACCGAAACCAGCTCCCTCACCTTGTCGGTTTCCATGTCGGCCCCGAGTCCGGCCTTGACCACCTCGCCGCGCGACATCACCACGTAGTGGTCGGCAAGCGACCGGGCAAAATCGTAATACTGCTCGACCAGCAGGATGGCCATGCTGCCCTCGTCGGCAAGCGTGCGGATCGCGCGTTCGATGTCCTTGATGATCGAAGGCTGTATGCCCTCGGTCGGCTCGTCGAGAATCAATACTTTCGGACGCATCGCCAGCG
>CAITSH010000120.1 GCA_903895005.1 uncultured Pseudomonadota bacterium | reverse complement strand
TGGGTACGTCCAACCCGGCAAGCAGGCCGAGCAGCGTGGACTTGCCCGAGCCCGAGGCACCGACAATGGCCAGCGCCTCACCGGGCATCACCGTAAGGTCGATCTGCTGCAAAATGGCCAGTTGCGCATCGCCGTTGGGAACGCTTTTGGCAAGGCCGCGCACTTCGATGATGGCTTGAACGGATGAATCAGAACTGGGATTGGACATGTTGAAAAAAAGTGTGAGCGCCCCGTTGGTATCGTTGTTGTTTTTGCTGCTTTCAGTCTTGTCTGCCGCGGTATGCGCCCAACCGGCCGCCCCGCCCGCCACCGCAAAAACCGGTGTCGTCGCAAAGCCGGGCACACCGAACATCGTGATTTACGGCGACAGCCTGTCGGCTGCCTACGGCTTACGTCAAGGTGCGGGCTGGCCCAGCCTATTGCAAGAGCGCCTGACGCAAAAGAAGTTCAATTATAACGTTGTGAATGTGAGCATCAGCGGCGAAACGAGCGCCGGCGGCGCGGCACGCATTGTTTCAACGGTTCGTGATGCCAAGCCTGCAGTGCTGGTGGTCACGCTAGGATCAAACGACGGCTTGCGCGGGCTGCCGGTTGCCCAGTTGCGCGAAAACCTTGCAAACATCGTCAAAGCCGCCAAAGCCGCCGGCAGCAAGGTCGTCATCGCCGGGATGCGCATGCCTCCCAACTACGGCAGCCGCTATACAGAGCAATTCCAGGAGAGCTTCAGCGAGCTCGCCAAGGCGCAACGACTCGCACTGGTACCGTTCTTGCTAGATGGGGTAGCACAACGGCCGGAATTGTTTCAGCAGGATCAACTCCATCCGACCGAGGCAGCGCAGCCGCTCATCTTGGAGAACGTATGGAAAGCCTTGGAACCTCTGTTGAAAAAATGAACAACGGCGTCACCAAGCCGACACAATTGCGGCCGCTCCCAGTCTACGAAGTCGAAGAATTCTTGGTTGAGCGCCGCCTGCGGACAGGCGCATACCTGATTGAGCGCAATGGCGTGCAAGTCGCAGCGGAGCGACGCCGCGCAGCCTGAGTTTGGCTGATATGAACCGGGCCTAGTCCCTTCCGGGCGTTTGCTTCTTCGGTGTTGCCTCAGCCACCGCGCCGACTTCGCACCGCGCCCGGTGGCAAGACCCGTAGAATAGCGGCCTCGAGCCCGGCCCGGGCGTTTGCCAGCGGAACCCCTTTGAAATTTCCAGACAAGGTCAGCATCGCCAATCTCGATGATTTCGCCGAAATCATCGATGTGCGCTCGCCGGCCGAATATGCCGACGACCATGTGCCAGGGGCAATCAGCGCGCCTGTCCTGAGCAACGACGAGCGCGCCCAGATCGGCACGCTGCACAAGCAGGCCTCGCCCTTTGACGCAAAAAAAGCCGGCGCCGCCCTGGTGTCACGCAATATCGCCAACCATCTGGAAACCCTGTTTGCCGGGCGCGCGCGCGACTGGCGCCCTCTGGTGTATTGCTGGCGCGGCGGCAAGCGCTCAGGCGCCATGGCGCATGTCCTGCGCGAAATCGGCTGGCATGCGGCGTCCCTGGAAGGCGGTTACAAGGCTTACCGCAACGGCGTTCTGGCGCAGTTGGCTGAACTGCCGCAGCGATTCACCTTCAAGGTGATATGCGGCGAAACCGGCAGCGCCAAGAGCCGGCTGCTGGAGGCCCTGGAAACCGAGGGCGCCCAGGTTCTGGACCTCGAAAATCTGGCCAGCCATAAGGGCTCGCTGCTGGGCAGCCTGCCCGGCAAGCCGCAACCGGCGCAACGCATGTTCGAGAGCATGGTATGGGACAAATTACGCCACTTCGACGCCGCACGCCCCGTCTATGTCGAATCCGAATCCAAGAAGGTCGGGCAGGTGCAGGTGCCGGAAGCCCTTATCCTGGCGATGCGCGCTGCAGACTGCATCCATGTTGAAACGGACCTCGACGCGCGGGTGCAATTCCTGATCCGCGACTACGCACACTTCTTGCAGGACGCCGCCACGCTCAAGGAGCGACTGGGCTGCCTGGTCGCGTTGCATGGTCACGAGGTCATCGATCGATGGACCAAGGCCATCGACGCCGCGGACTGGCCCACCCTG
>CAITSH010000119.1 GCA_903895005.1 uncultured Pseudomonadota bacterium | reverse complement strand
CCTGATGGCTATTTTGTACCCAGAGCGGAACATGGGTGGAACATTGGGCCTTTGGCACTCAATGTCCCAAACTCGGTGGGGTTTGCCTCATTCGCCGTCTGGGCTTCAAAGGATCTGATTGAATTGAACAATCTGGATTTTCGAGGCTTTAGGATGAGGCGCGATCACCCCAAGGGGGCTCTCAAATAACTGTCTCTTGACAGTGCACACCATACGCAATGCTTCAGAACGTGCTCGGACCACAGCGCGTGCGGCAGCCAAACGTTTAACGCAGCCACTTGCTTGTTGCAGATCGTGCCGTCCGCTTCGACCAGCACGGCCTTTACGCCTGAGGTGCCGATATCGAACCCAAGGTAGCCGGGCGAGATTTCCGGTTTGACTAGAGATTGCCTTCCTTCAGGAATTCTACCGCGTGATGTGCGGCACGCGCGGTGAGCGCCATATAGGTGAGTGAGGGGTTCTGGCAGCCGCTGGAGGACATCGCCGCACCATCGGTACAGAACAGGTTCGGCGCTTCATGGGCCTGATTGTATTTGTTCAAGACCGAAGTCATCGGGTCCTTGCCCATGCGTGCCGTGCCCATTTCGTGGATACCCAATCCCGGCGTGCCCGGTTCACCCAGCTGCATCATAACAAAACCGCCTGCTGCTTCGACCATCGCCTTGCCATCGGCCATGATCTGCTTGCCCATTTGGGCCTCGTTTGGCCCTTGGGCGCAATCAATATGGAGAATTGGCAAGCCCCATTTGTCCTTGCTGGTTTCGTGGAGCGTCACGCGGTTCTGAGGGTTTGGCAACATTTCGCCAAAACCTGAGACATAGATAAGCCAAGGCCCAAGCTTCCGCGCGCGTTCTTTTATCTCGGCTCCTAAGCCCGGCAAATGGGCCTGGGGGCCCTCGCCGAGTCGCGTTACGGCGCCTTGGTAGCCAAAGCCGCGAACATAGCCGTCCGCCTCTTCGCTTACGTTTCGGAACCGCGGAATGTAGATGCCGGTCGGCCGGCGGCCCTTGAAATAGCTGTCGTCCGGTCCTTGCGGCAGCACGCCCACCGTCACCATATCGTATATATGGTCCATCAAATTGCGCCCGACCTGGTCCGACTTGTTGGCCAGGCCACGCGGGTTGGCTTCAGACTTAGAATTCAACAAGATCTGTGCAGACGCAATTGTCGAGGCGCAGAGGAAAAAGACTTTTGCCTCAAAGGTCTTGCCCTGCTTGGTTTTGGCATCGATCACCCGAACCTGCGTGATCTTGCCGGTCTTTGGATCTTGGACCAGACTGTGAACAATCGCATCGGTGATGATTGTCAAGTTTCCGGTCCGCTCTGCCGCGGGGAGCGCCGCGCTCAGACTGGTATAGTTCGCACCAAAGCTGCAGCCACGCTCGCAGATCGAACGATTCTGGCAGGTGGAGCGGCCCAGTTCTTCATGATGCGGTAGGGCCACGGACAGATTGGCAGTCCGGCCCGAGATCACCTTTCGCCCAGGGAATTTTGCCTCAACTTCAGCCTTGAACAGTTTTTCACCGTCATTCAGCGCAAATTCCGGAAGGAATTCGCCATCTGGCAATTGCGGCAGGCCTTCTTTCGACCCGGCGACACCGACAAATTTTTCAACATGGTCATACCAGGGCGCGAGGTCATCATAGCGGATCGGCCAGTCGCAACCATGACCATCTTTGGCATTGGCGGCGAAATCCATGTCAGACAGGCGGTAGCTTTGCCGTCCCCACATGATGGAGCGGCCACCAAGATGGTAGCCCCTGATCCAAGCGAATGGCTTTTCAGGCGGTGTGGTATAGGGATGCTCGCTGTCCTTGACCCAGAACTGCTTGGTCGCTTCGTTGACCGCATAGCATTGGCGCTGGATCGCATAATCCTTGGCCAGCTCTTCCTCTGGGATATTATTGTTATTCGGCAGCTCCCACGGCATTTTCGTGTCCATATAGTCCACACCGTGTTCAATCTTGCGGCCGCGTTCAAGCACCAGCACCTTAAGCCCGCGCTCGCACAATTCCTTGGCGGCAATCCCGCCCGACATCCCCGAGCCGATTACAATTGCATCATACATTCGAATATCCCGTTCAGATTAGGTCAACGCTGGCCCAAGGCCTCGTCTGTGCGGTGGCTTTGATCGAAGGCTGCCACTCTCCGGGCACGTGCTCGTAGATCAGCTCCTGGGTCATCGCGATTTCGGTGCTGTAATAAAGCGCAACCACCAGGTCTTTGAGCTTGAGATAGCCATTGTCGGCAACCCAATAGATGGGGGCGAGAAGATTGCCTTGGGGTGCATTGGGCGGGGCCGGAACAGTCTTGAGCGCGGTCGCATCATGCAGACTCAGAAACGCTGCGCGATCAGCGATCGATAGCGCGACGAAGCTTTTCGATTTGCCGGCTTTGGCTGCCGCATCAATCCGGGCCAGCGCACCTGTTATCTGGGCCTTGGTCTCTGCCGAAGCCCAGCTGCCAAGCATACGGTCCAGCCATTTAGGGACACCTGCAACTACTGCGCCAGGCGTATCGGTGTTCGGCATGATGGTATCGGCGACCGCGTTAAGCAGCTGGAATTGAGTTGGCTTGAGAAACGGTCCGCCATTGGCCCGCGCAGCAAACGCAGCATCCAGCGGCACGGCCGCAGCACCTAGCAGCAGCAAGGCACGCTGCATCATCATCCGCCGGTTCATGTCGCCTCGTGCGTCGAATTGCATGGTCATCTCCTCTCAGCCTTCACAGCCGTACTTACGACGGCATTTACATGATTGGGGCTGCACCCTTCTCCCTCTAGCCGCAGTGCCCAGCGCATCGCGCCCTGCAGCATCGTTCGATAATGTGGCTCGGCATAGGCAGCGGCCTGGTGGCCCATTGCCGAATAGAAGATGCGGCCTTTTCCTGTGCAGTGCCACCATGCAATCGGATGATCCCGGCCCATTGCCAAATCCCCGCCAAACAAACTCTTGGGCGAATATGTCGATTCATCGAGCGTCGCGAGCACCGTCACACCCGGCTTGCGCGCGGATTTCTCGAACGAATACCATTCATCTATTCGCTCCAGTGTGTCGGGAAGGCTGCGGGTGGCAGGGTGCGCCTTGTCCTCGATCCGCACTGTCGCCCTCTGGAATTGCGGGTTCATGGGGTGATCCGTGAACTGCGCGCCGATCAGCGTTTCGACATACCAGCGCCAGTCATAGGACGGATCGCCGCCCGCGCCGTGCACACCGACAAAGCCGCCGCCATTTGCGACATAGCTTTTGAGAGCCGCGCGCTGCTGAGGCAGGAAGACATCGCCGCTGACATTGTTGAACACCACCACGTCAAATTGCGCAAGAATGGTCGGCGTGAATGTCGCAGCATTTTCGGTCTGGAAATACCCCCAGCCTTCGCCCTTTGCCATTTGGGCGAAAAGGGCATTTGCTGCGGGAATAGCTTCTTCATGGCGGAAGCCGTTGGTTTTGGAGAAGACGAGGATGGCCGGCCGGTTCAGATCCCTCGGCACCGATGGCGGCGCGGTTTCATAGACCTTCACCCCGCCGAGAAAAACGCGCTGAACCAAGCTCCAGTTGCTAACCACACCGAAAGCGATAATCGCAAGCAAGATCACAAGGATCCATAGCGCTACCCGCCTGACCTGCTTCCACATATGCATTGCTCCCAATCGTAGATTTTCTATTTTGCTTCTTCGAGAAAAGTGACAACGGCCGCCCGTTGCTTGGCATCCAGCAGTGCCATGACCATTCTTGTGCCCGGAACCGCTCGCGCTGGCGCGGCTAGGTAGCGATCAAGGTTAGCCCGGGTCCAAATCAGCTTTGAATTGCTGAGCGCGGGCGAATGTCTAAATGTCGTTGCCGCAGCCTTGCGACCAAACACACCTACCAGATTCGGCCCAAGCGGGTTTGCCTTGGCGGTTACCGTTGAATGACAGGCGCTGCACCGCTGGGCGAATAACTCTTCGCCATTCGGTTGCGGAGTGACTAATTCCACAGTGGGGTCGGCAGCAGCGCGAGGGGCAACGACCAAAACCGAAGCGGCAAACATCGCAGCCACGAGCTTCAATTTTCGGCCTCTTTGATCGACAGAATACTGCAGCAAGTAATTTGGGTTCATAAGACAAAACTTCCGATTATGACGCAACTTCAGTTCTACAGTGCACCGCTATGCCGAAACCGGGAAAGTCGGCCAGAGGCCGGATATCTTCTCGCCGTCGAACACCGCGATGTCTCCGAACTGGAGGAAGACCGCCTCGCTCTGGTTCGGGCGCAAGAAGACATAGTCGTCGGGCTTGAGTGCAACATGGGTGGAACCCGTCAACATTTCCTGATTGCTCGACCTGCCGAACAAACTGCTGAACTCGAGTCCCGGCGGTGACACGGGGGTCGCCATCCAATGCCCGCCATAGATAAAGAAGGCTCGCTTGGTGTTGGGGTCCATGAAATTTAGCGGCCCTGACAGCCATTCGTTGCCGGGCAAGTGCATGCGATCGAGCGCCTTGATCACCGGGGTTGCAATGAAAGTGGCGGGCACGTGGCGGGCAAGCCCCGGCAGGTCGAAATCGGCCGGCTTGACGAAAGCCGAACCGACGGAGACTTCATTGGCGACGGTCCCCTGGGCGTGACGGGAATAAGTCGGACTGCCCGCACCGTTGAGTGTGAGTGTCGCGGGATCCACGCCGAGCGTGTCGCGTAGCACCGCAATTGCCGCGCGGTATTTCCGCTGCGATTGCGCATAGGCCGCGTCCGGATCGCTCATTTTCGGTACGTGCGGATCGTAACCCATCAAGCCTGAGACGCTGATCGCGGCCGACTGCTTAGCTGTCTGAATGGCGGCGGCGAGTGCCTGGTCCTCAGTGAAGCCGCCGCGATGGAGCCCAACATCGATCTCGAAGTTCAGCCTGAGGCTGGCATCCTGCGCGCCAGCGACCTCCATATACTGCTTGAGGCGCTCGGGCGTGTCGATCAGCCATTGCACCTTCTGAGCGGCGTCAGGTCCGACCCTATCGAGAAACTGTGCAAGCTGGAGCGCGGGAAGCGGTTTACCAAGCAGCAGGTCGGCACCGGGAAGCGCAGCCATTTCGGCGAGCATCTCACCGTTGAACACCATGAATCGATTGGTGCCCATACCGGCCGCGATATGATCGATAATGCCGCGCGCGGGAAGCGACTTCACCACTATCCGGAGGGGCAGTTTTTTGGGGGTAAGCGCCGCATGCACTGCGGTTATATTATGATCGAGGCGGCGCTGGTCGATCACCAACAGTGGATGAGCGATGCTGGCTTGCTGGAGCGCCTCAGACAGTTTCAAAAAGTATGCGTCATGAGCCCCGCCCTTATCGCCCTTGCGCGACGCGAGCACAGCGGCCGCGCCAAGCACGGTCGCCCCGCCGCCAGCAATTGCCAACCTGCGCGTCCAATGGCGCGGTTTTGCAGCTTCAGCCATCGAGGAAGATTCCCTTCAGATAGTCGTTGAGCATCCGCCCTTGCGGATCGAGCGCCCGGCGTACGTCACCTGCCTCGCGCCAGCGCGGATAGAGCGCAGCCAGATCTCGTGCCTTCAGGGAATGAAGCTTGCCCCAATGCGGGCGGCCGCCATGACGCCGGAAAATCGGCTCAATTAGGCTGAAAAAGAATTCATGATCTTCCTTGTAATAAGCGTGGACCGCGATCGACCCACATTCGCGGCCATAGAAGGGCGAAAGCCAGGCATCGTCGGGGGCAATCACGCGCGCTTCAATGGGGAAGAATACGTCAACGTGTTGGCTCTCAATCGCAGCCAGTATCTCTCGCAGCGCAGGAATTTGCGCTTCGATTGGCAGGTGGTATTCAATCTCATTGAAACGCACCGGACGTTCGTTGGAGAGCAGCTTCCAGCCTTCGTCAACTACCTCCTCAGGCGGGATATTCGCCAGTTCTTGCGCGGCAAGGCGGCGGCGGAGTGCAGGCATGAATTCAAAAAAGTCGCGCAATTGCTTGAGCGCCATCAACGTTTCCACGTCCCGGTCGGGACCACGAGGCTTGATCGGACGGTCGGTCACATCATGGGAAATGGTAACCGAATGCCCTGTAAAGGGCAGGACATAGAATTCGACGTTGCGATGTTGCTGCCTGAGTGCGGACCAATCATCGAACACTTCGCTGGTGGGCCGGACCTCGACCCGCTTGAGCACGCGGCACAGCGGTTGGTTTTGCAAGGTTACCTGCGTCACGACGCCGAACGCTCCCAACCCAACGCGTGCCGCGTTGAAGATTTCTGAATTCGCCGTCGCATCACAATCGATCAGTTCTCCCGACGGAGTCGCCAGACGCAGCCCGACAACCGAGCCATGGATCGCCTGGATTCCGCGACCCGTGCCATGCGTTCCGGTGCCGATCGCACCGGCGATCGATTGCTTGTCGATATCGGGGAGGTTGATCATCTCCTGGCCGATCGCAGCCAGTGCCGGACCAAGATCAACCAAGCGCGTGCCGCCGCGCACAACCACCCGATTGCTTGCCGGATCATGCGAAACGATTCCAGCCATGTTATCGAGCGTGAGCAAAGTGCCCTGAGTCGGCACAAGCGCCGTGAATGAATGCCCCGAACCCACGGGGCGGACCGGGCCGGGTGCCGTCTTGAGGATATGAACGAGTTCGTCCTCGCTCGCGGGCGCGGCCCGTTCAGCAGGATAGGCGTGCGCAATTCCCGACCAGTTGCTCCAAATGAGGCGCCCTTGCGCGTCCTGCAGGGCAGGCATAACCGGTTCCCGATCAAGCCAAAGCCGCCGCCCGGCAAGCCCGCCGGCGCAAGCCAGGCCCGCCCCCATAACACCCCCGCCGATCAGCATTGATCGCCGCGACAGATTCGCCATTATTCTCTTCCCGCCATGAATCGGATCAACTCTTTATGGTCCTTAGCCGTGCAAGAGAAACACTGCCCGCCCGCCGGCATGCCGCGTAAGCCGCCAACCGCAGACTTCAGCAATTCAGCTTCACCCTTTTCCCAACGCGGGTTCCACTGGGTGGGGTCCCCGGTCATCGGCGCGCCAGTATCTTTTGCCGTGTGGCACGACTTGCACGATTGCTCATAGAGCCTGGCAAGCCTTGCGTCCTGGGGCCTAAGTGCGGCGCTCTGTTCTGGCGTCAGCGGTCTGGGCGCAGGTTCGGACTGGCATGCGGTTAGCGTCATTAGCGCCGCAAGGAGCAGACTACGCAACTTCAGAACTTCGAACGCAGTTCGACGCCCCAGAAGCGAGGCTCATCAATCCGGACATAGGGTGTTCCAAACACGTCAGCAGTGACAGTGTTGAGTGTGCGCGGTGTGCGGACATCGAACAGGTTTTCGGCAAATAACGAGACAGAGAAATGATCGCCCGGCGAGCGCCAGCCAATCCTAGCGTTTACGATTGTGCGCCTCGACCGAAGCCTTTCCAGCTTTGAAAAATCAACCAGGTCACCGAAGGTCGGATTGTTTTCAAGGCTGTTGTCGCTGTCACGCACGGCGTCGTTGATCCGGGTGGGCGAGGTATAGCTATAGCTGGAATCAGCGAAGAGCGAGCCGTCTCCGGCAAACTCATGATCATAGTGCGCGCCAAGGATCAGGCGAAGCTTCGGCTCGCCGGTCGGCTGACCAGAAATGTCGATGCCGCGTTCGGTTCGCTTGACCCAGGTTGAATCAATATAACCTGCAGACGTACTAAAAGTCAGGCTGGGGGTAGCCGCAAATTGCGCCTCGAAATCGATACCCTTTGCCTCGGAATCGCCCGAAAGTGTCACGTATTGCGGAATGCCTGAGCCTGAAACACCTTCAAGGCTGATCGATTGGCGATCCTTGTACTTAAAGTAATAGCCTGAGATGTTGAGGCGCAATCGCCGGTCGAACAACTCGGATTTAACCCCGCCCTCAAAATTCCACACCGATTCAGGGCGGAAGAAGGAGTTGATCTCAACGCTGTTGAACCCGCCCGCCTTGTACCCGCGCGAGGCCGAGGCGAAGACCATCACATGCTCGCTTGGTTTGTAATCGATCACGAAGCGTGGGCTCACATCCGAAAAGCTTTCGCTCCGGGAGAACTCAACTCCCTCGAGCGCGCCACTATCAAAAACGATGTCGGTGCCGACGACGGCATCGAAGAACGTGTTGACGTCAATTATAGCAGCATCCGGGAAAACGGTATTGCCGATGATGGCATTATACAGCGCACCGGGTGCGGTTACCAAACTGAGGCCGGGCGAAATGTGACGTTCATTGAACCAGGAAAACTGTTTTCTGTCTTTAGTGTAGCGCAAACCCACGGTCAGGTTGAGCTTGTCCGTCGCCGCCCAGGTCACATCGCTAAATGCGGCATAGGATTTGTTGTGATTGAAATTGATCATGTCTTCGCGCCACGAAAGGTCGAACACAGGAAGGCCGACGCTGTCTAGGATCGTGAAGATCGGAAAGCCTGCAACTGTGTTTAGGGTCGTGTCGATCGAATCGGTAAATCCAGTAACGGCGAGGGTCTGCTGTCCGCGCTCCTCGAAATAACTGATGCCCGCCACCCAGTTCAAACGATCGCCCGAGTGCGCCAGCCGCAATTCCTGATAGAATCCACGGTTCTGCTCGATGTTTTCGGAATCGAGATAACGTGCACGCAGGTTTGTGCCGTCCTCATCCTGGCGGTTGTGTGTCTCAAACTTCTTGAATGAGGTCAGGCTGGTCAGCGTCACCGGCCCAAAATCATGATTGGCGGTAAGCGTGCCCGCGTTCAGGATGCGCGACTCGCGCGATCCGGTTGTATCGTTGGCAAATGGCCCGAAGGGATCCTGGCTTAGCGCAAACGGACTGATGCCAACAGCAGTCGGCCCGCCCTGGTCGGTGTCGTCATGGTCGAAGCTGAGCGTGAAATCAGTCTGATCAGACGGCTCGAAACGCAATGCGGCACGCCCGGACCAATTTTTTTCATTTTGATAATTAGCGCCAGTGACCGCGTCGGTCAGATAGCCCCGGCGACTGTTATCAACCCCGTTGACCCGCAGGAACAGCCCGTCAGCGATAGGCACATTGCCCATCACATCAACTCTGCGCTTGTTGTAATTGCCAAATCGAACAGTTGCCGAGGCCTCAAGCCTGTCGCTTGGCTTCCTGGTGATAATCGAAAGGGCCCCGGCCGATGTGTTACGCCCAAACAACGTGCCCTGCGGCCCTTTGAGCACTTCAACACGTTCAATATCGTTGAAAAAGATCAGCGAGCCACCTGAACGTCCCGAATAAACGCCGTCGATGAAAATGCCCACGGCAGGCTCGGTCCCGATCCCGAAATCGTCGGTCTGGACACCCCGGATGGAAAAGCTGGGCTGCGTAACCGAAGTGTCATTGATCGACAGACCCGGTGTGAAAGTGTCCAGGTCTCCTGCGCTCTGCGCGCCTAATGCATCGATCGATTTGCCAGTGAAAGCGTTGATGCTGATCGGCACGTTTTGGAGACTTTGCTCGCGCTTTTGCGCGGATACAACAATCTCGTCGATGGTCGCAGTCGGCGGCTTGTCCGTTTCTGGTGCGGGTGTCTGCTCCTGCGCAAAAGCCATACTCGACATCGCAAGAGACGACGCGAAGATCGAAAAGCCTGCCAGCCAGAATGCCTTCTTCACCGTCATTACGCCGCTCCCTTGATCGTTATATAGTTATAGCTATAGCTATAGCTGTATTATAGTCATCGCTATAATTGTCAAGCGCGGTGATTTGCATAGGCCATCAGTGCCGTTCCCGATGGACAGGGCTACAAGCGAGAGTTTTCTGAATCGAATGTGCTATCTGTGAAAAACCAACAGCAGACGGAGGTACCGTGTTCGAAGCGTCGATGAGGTTGAAGTGGCTGTGAAAAGACTGAGAACGGCGCCCACAGCGCAGACGAAACGGCCGAACAAGCCGACGCGTGGAATGCTCCTTGATGTGGCCGGCGAACTGCTGGCGGAAGTCGGGATCGAGAGGATTTCGACCAACATGATCTGCGAGCGTGCGGGCGTTACGCCCCCCACGCTTTATCACTACTTCGCGGATAAATACGCCGTGCTTGAAGCGCTGGGGACGCGCCTGATGGATCGACAAAATTTGGTGCTGACTGAATGGATCGCGAACAACGCAGGCGGTAGCCTTGAAGGTTTCGCCAACGGTATCGAGCATCTGATGCGCGAGACCGCCCGGATCACCGACGAGGAACCTGGCGGTGTCTGGATAGAACGTGCGCTCCACGCCACCCCCAAGCTCGAGCACATCCGGATTAAATCGCACCGTTACGTCACAGACAAGCTGACGGATGCTTTTGCGCCGCTGGTGCCGCATCTAGGCCGCGAGCAAGTGTGGCGGCGTGTGCGCATGACCGTTGAGCTCGGCTATGTAACCGAGGAATTACTACATTCCGAAACGGATGTGCCGCGCGATGTAATCTTCGCCGATGCCTCAAGAATTCTGCGCTTGGCACTGCTTGGGCCCGAGATCTGACAATGACGTCCCCCCGGTTTTCTCCTCGATCGGTGCTGTCGGACCAATGCGAAAGTGTCTCCGCTTTGCGGAGCAAGGGCAGGGCGCTTCTGGCTCCACGCCATGAGCAACTTCCACTCAGCCAGGGCGGCGGAGCGT
>CAITSH010000118.1 GCA_903895005.1 uncultured Pseudomonadota bacterium | reverse complement strand
GGCGCCGCACGCACCCTATACCGTCAGCGACAAAACCTTTGAGCGCATTGTGACCATCGCCGAGGAACTCGACACGCCGATCCACATGCACCTGCACGAGACAGACGAGGAAATCCGCACCAGCCTGCAGCAGCACGGCGTGCGACCGCTGGAGCGCATGCGACGTCTTGGCGTATTGGGCCCCAGGTTAATTGCCGTCCACGCAGTCCATCTGGAGGACTACGAATTGGATCTGCTCGCCCGGCACGGCGCCTCGGTGGCGCATTGCCCCTCATCCAACCTGAAACTGGCCAGCGGCATCGCACCGGTGGCGCGCATGCTCGACCGGAACATCAATATCGGGCTTGGCACCGACAGTGCCGCCAGCAACAACCGCCTCGACATGTTCCAGGAAATGCGCCAGGCCGCGCTGCTCGCCAAGGGCTTCAGCGGGAGGGCCGATGCCATGCCCGCCTTTGCCGCCCTTCACGCCGCGACGCTCGGTGCTGCACATGCTTTGGGCTTGGAACACACAGTCGGCTCGATCGAACCGGGCAAGGCTGCGGACATTACGGCGGTCAGGTTTGACCCGGTGGATCTGGCCCCCTGCTATGACCCGGTTTCGCATCTCGTCTACGCCGCAGGAAGGGAGCACGTCAGCCACGTCTGGGTGGCGGGGCGCCTGTTGCTTGAAAATCGGCGGTTTTCCCGCTTGGATACAGCGGGATTGGAAAAAACCGCCCTTTTGTGGCACAATAAATTAGTTGCTGAATCAATTGGCTAAGCTTAAAAATTCAGTATAATGAAAAGAACAAGTTAGCCTGACGACGAAACACCATAATTTTTTGAAGGGGAACGCATGAACAAGATCACCAAAACGATTCTGCTGGCCGCACTGGTTGCCACCGGCGCCATCGCGACCAACGCATCTGCCCAAGTCGTCGGTTATGTCACAGATACCCGCGGCGGCATCGTCAAAGATCCCTTCGGCCTGTGCTGGAGAACGGGCTACTGGACCCCTGCCCTGGCTAACGCCGAGTGCGATCCGGATCTCGTTCCCAAAGCTGCTGCGCCGGCTCAGGCTCCGGCACCGGCCGCCGCACCGGCCAAGCCCGCCGCTGCTCCTGCTGCCCCAGCCAAGCCGGCCGCTCCGGCCGCTGCGCCGCGTCCGACGACCGAAAAGGTAACGCTGGCCGCCGACGCACTGTTCGACTTTGACAAGGCCATCATCAAATCCGATGCCAAAGCCAAGCTCGACGACCTGGTTTCCAAGCTCAAAGCCATCAACCTCGAGGTGATCATTGCAATCGGTCACACCGACTCGGTAGGCAGCGACGCTTACAACCAGAAACTGTCGCTCAAACGTGCTGAGGCCGTCAAAGCCTACATCATCAGCAAAGGCATCGAGCCGAATCGTATCTACACCGAAGGCAAAGGCAAGAAGCAGCCGATCGCCGACAACAAGACCAAGGAAGGTCGTGCGAAGAACCGCCGCGTGGAAATCGAAGTCGTCGGTACCCGCGCAGTCAAGTAACAAGCACACTCCCCCTGAAAAGCCCTGCCTCGGCAGGGCTTTTTCTTTGGTGCCGGCGTAACACAACAACAATCACGGTGTCATACGGGTTGTCGTATGTAATGTGCGCACAACGCGCCCTCCACCCTCAAGCCTCACACAATGACCATGAATGTCGATCCGCAAGAAGTGGCCAAATTCAGCGAACTCGCCCACCGCTGGTGGGACCCGGCAAGCGAATTCAAGCCCCTGCACGAGATCAATCCGCTGCGACTGGGCTGGATTGACGGCCTTGTCCCGGTTGCGGGCAAGAAGACCCTTGACGTAGGCTGCGGCGGCGGCATTCTGGCCGAGGCGATGGCCAGGCGCGGCGCGAAGGTCAAGGGCATAGATCTGTCCGATCGCGCCCTGAAGGTGGCATCCCTCCATCAGCTTGAAAGCAAAGCCGGGGTGGACTACGAATTGATCGCGGCCGAGGACCTTGCCGCGCGTGAGCCAGCGCAATTCGATATCGTCACCTGCATGGAATTGCTCGAGCACGTGCCCGATCCTGCGAGCACCGTGGCGGCGTGCGCAGCACTCGCCCGCCCGGGCGGGCATCTGTTTTTCTCGACCATCAACCGCAATCCCAAAAGCTACCTCTTTGCGATTATTGGCGCCGAATACGTTTTGCGCATGCTGCCGCGCGGCACCCACGATTACGCACGTTTCATCAAGCCCTCGGAACTCGCGGGCTTTTGCCGTGCCGCCGCGCTGGAGGTCGGCGACGTGACGGGTATGACCTACAACCCGCTGACCGGCGTGTATGCGCTTGGCCGCGACACCGACGTGAACTACATCTTGCACGCGGTGAAAGCGTGAGCGTCCTCCCCATTCAAGCGGTTCTGTTCGATCTGGACGGAACCCTTGCCGACAGCGCCCTGGACCTCGCGCTCGCCCTGAACCTGTTGCTCGCCGAGCACGGGCGCACCGCCGTTCCGCTCGAAACCACGCGCCCGTACACCTCCAGCGGCGCGCGCGGCCTGATCAAGGCCGGATTCGGCCTGGACACCGATCACGCCGACTACCCCGCGCTGAAAGACCGTTTCCTCGACCTCTACGAAAAAAATCTTGATGTGCATACCTCGCTGTTCGATGGCGTGGAAAAAATGCTCGACGAGCTCGATAGTCGCCGGATCCTGTGGGGCATTGTCACTAATAAATCCAAGCGCTTTACAGGCGCCGTGGTTGCCGGTGTCGGGCTGGACACCCGATCCGCCTGCATCGTGAGCGGCGACACCACGGCAAGGGCCAAGCCGCACCCGGACCCATTGCTGCACGCGGCGGAACTGATCAGCGTGCCACCCGCCCGCTGCATTTACGTCGGCGACGACCTGCGCGACATCCAGGCCGCACGCGCCGCCGGCATGGGCGCCATTGCCGCCGCCTACGGCTACCTTGGCGTGGACGGCGACCCGCACGACTGGAACGCTGACGCCGTCATCACCCACCCCGGTGAGGTCTTGAACTTTCTCTGAATTGCCCCATCTATGGGATAATCTGCAGTGAATCTGGGGGCGACCCGGTTTCGACGTGGGTAACAAAGCAGTGAGGGCATGCCGAGGATCAGTCACCTCGTAAATCCATCTGAAAAACTACAAACGCGAACGACGAGCGTTTTGCTCTCGCAGCCTAAAAAGCTCAACGAGACCGCTGCACTGATACGTTCCTGGGTCAGGTGCCTTTAACAAGCACAGCAGTGTCATTTACAGGAAATCGGTTTGCGTCGGGTTACTTGGCGTCGACTTAAACTAAGGTGACTCGCTGGCGTCTGGCCTGCCTGTTGGCAAAGACGCTGGTTAAAACCAAATGAACAGGATACGCATGTAGAACTTATTGTGGAGTGCTTGCGGACGGGGGTTCAATTCCCCCCGCCTCCACCAACAAGTAAAAATGCCACCCAGCTGTATCGGGTGGCATTTTTACTTGTAGCGCCGAAGTTGGTGTTGAATCCCCGTCCGGCACGGAGGGGGAAGTAACGATGCCACCCGAATCGTTGCCGGCGAAGCCGTGACGCGCCCCCTTGAAAACGCAACCGAGTACATGTTTTGAAAATGCTCAAGTCTTCTCACGACATGCGTACGCGCACGAAGAAATGGTTCTTATAATGCGAACGAACTACAAAAACGTGCTCGTTGGAATTCCAGTCCAGCATGTCCTGAGCAGAACCACGTCTTTCTCAAGTGCATCCAAATTAAATGGGAAACCCGGCTGAGGATGCGTTGGAAATCAACAACACTGGGGTCTGTAATTTACATTCGGTCGGCGCCTTGGACCTGCATTCACATCTCGACGTTTTTCATTTAGAGTTCGCTTTGGTTTGGCCAGAGGTATCGGTTGCCTGGGACTTTGGGCCGAATCCGAGCGCTTTCCCCCTGGGAACGCGGACATTCCAAGAATTTCCGGGACGGCCGGGAAAATGTGCAACAGAGGGCGACCACGCCGCATCTGAACTTATCCTAAAAGGAGCATCTTGATGACCTCAAAGCGCGAAAAGCTCGCACTCCCTACAGCGGCTTATCTGAAAAAAGCCAAAGATCTGCCAAAAGCGGAAGCTGAGCGTTTGATGTCAAGAATGCGCGGAAGATTCCTCCGCCGGCTGGAGGATGAACGCCTTACTCAGATCGAGACAATCGCACTGCAACTTGCCCACGAAGATGAGCAACTCGAAGATTGGCGCAAGAACATCGCGAAACTGCGGGACAAGAAAAACGAAAAATAGCGCGGCGCAGGCTGAATACATTCGAATGAAAACAAACTGAGTTATGTCAGTTTGACGAGACTTATAGTCCAATTGGACTGTTAGCTAAGTGGCACCGGTGTTCGATTTGCGACTCAAAATCTCGAACCGCTGCCTGAACACCGACTCTAAATCCGCCCACTGCCCCGATAGCACGTTCGGCATAAGTACCATGTGGAACGGTTGTCGGGCGGAATCGGGATAGAACACCAAAAAAGAAGGGGCCCGTGTGGGGCCCCTCTTGGCGGGGATCCTCTGGAGGCCAATCCGGTCGGGCTCCCGCTACGTGATATTGAGCAATCCGCGTGCCACCTCGTTAAAAATACACCTTCGGAGAGAGCTCGCGTTCATAACTGATCCTCGCTTGAAAAACGGTAGCGGCGATCGACTCTTTGGTAACAACGCCGTCACGTCGATTGCGTACGCTTCAGCAACGTGGACAGCAGTTCAATCCCGCATTTCTACGCCGCTCCTCCATATTCCGAATCCCCTGTTAGACGATCAGCCAAGCAACCCAATGCACTTTGTATCCAGCACCTTCAATCGAACACGGATCAAGCCCCGCAAACGGCCAGGTTTGTGCTTCCTGCCTGTCGCCATCGCCCTGTTTTTTCTGCCCATATCGAGCCAATCTGCGCAGCCATCACAAGAAGATTTGAACTCAAGCCTTGTTTTCGCTGCGGGCCAGGGAGATATCAACACCTTCAACCTCGCGCTTGGACTCGGCGCAGACATCCACGCCATTGACCGCTCCGGCAATAACGCAGTAATCGCAGCCGCAATGGGTCAGCAAACCCGGATATTGCGACTGGCTTTGGAAAAGGGTGTAGACCCGAACGTCCGGGGTGCTTCGGGGTTTACCGCATTGACGCACGCGGTGCTGCGCGGCTCACTGCGGGACGTGCGCCTTTTGCAAAAGGCCGGCGCAAACGTCAACCTCCCAAGCTCAACTGGCGATACCGCCCTGCATCTGGCTGCGCGGTTCGGACACACGGAGATTCTCACGGAACTTGTGTCCGCAGGCGCAAAAGTCGACGCCGCAAACATGATGGGGGAAACGCCGCTCGCCGTCTCCGTTCGTGCAAACCAGAAAGCCCCCCTGGACGCGCTGCTCGGCTTTGGCGCAAACCCAAACATTCGCGACCGCAGCGGGCGCAGCCCATTGCGCTGGTCCATACTGGACAACCGGGAGGCTATGGCGCTTGCGCTGCTCGCCAAGGGTGCCCATTTTGACGACAGGATAGACGGGTACACACCGCTGCAAATGGCGCGCATCATGGGACACGATAGTCTCGCCGCCAAGCTCAAGACGAGCGGCGCTCCCGAATAGGAAGCGCCCGGGAGCCGTGTTTAGCGGCTAGTTCGCGCGCCCGCCTTCAAGGCGGGGCTCGAGAACAACCGGTGGGAGCCGTTCTTTGTCGAACTTGTCCCGGTCTTCCTCGGCCATTTTTTCTATTTTCGCGCGCCCGATCTGGGTAAATGGATCGCTCCAGAAAACCGCCTTGCTCTCGTAACGATCAATTAGTTCGAACCCAAGCTTGTACATCCGTTCGTTGCGTTCCCTACTGGCGTTCAAGGCGGATTGGAGCTCTACAATCGCCACGTTCAGACGCTGCTTTTCCATCGTAGCAGCGCGACCTTGCGCCTCTGCCAGACGCGCCGCCTCGGCGATCCGGCGCTCCAGATCAACAACCTTGCGCTGCTCGCCCGCAAACGCTTGCGAACGTTCCGTCAGGCTCGCCTGAAGGCTCTCCTTCTCCGCGGTCAAAGCGTCGAGATTACGGGTCAGTGTTGAGCTGCGCCGGGTCGCGGTTTCGGACTTTCGCTTCGCTTCTGTGAGCGCGTCCTGTGCCTCTTTCAACTGCGCGTCGACTTCCGCCTTCTTTGCCGTCAGTTGCGCCTTCTCCCGCTCTGCAGTCCGCAATTGCTGCTGCAGGCGTTTAGATTGGTCCTGCCCCGGTTTGTCTGCCGCAAATACCGGCACAATGCCGACGTGCAGGGTCATGACCATGAGCACACCGGCAAGAACGCGGATTTTCGCCCCCATCGCCCCTCCCCTAGAATTTGACATTCAGGTCGACTTGCATCAAGTCAACCGCAAATTTCGTAGGGGTCGCAGTGGACACGATTTTAGGTGCGTAGGAATCGATTGGCTCTGATCCCATCCAGCGCACAGTGACCCACGTTTGCTTGTCGAAGGCATAATTCACGCCGGCGATAAAGCCCTTGTTGTTGGTGCCCCCGAGGCCAAAATCGGAATTAGTAAAAGCGTCCAGCACCGCATCACTGCCGAGCCGGCGATAAGCCAACGAAGCATTCCAGTCACCTCGATTCTGCATGAGCGGGCGCCCGACCAAGATGCGTGCGAGATAACCCGTATCACTGCCATCCAGCGTGGTGAAACCCGTTCGCTGGGTGATCTGAGGCCGGCTGTACGCGAGGTTTTTGACGTAATCCCCGGTCAATACGACGTGATTGGGACCGAAGACCCCAATATCCAAAGAGCCGGTAAAGTTCAACTCGCGAAAGCCCGAAGCCAACCCCCAGTATTGCGTGGCAGTTGCCGCGTTGTCGGCGGGAGCATTAAGAATAAATAGCGTGTTTCCGCGCTGGCGCAGCCCGTTTGGATACTCATATCGTGTCCCGTAGTCGGAAACGGAATTGCCCGCTGATACGAAGCGCGCATTCGTTTCGGCCTGCCCCTCAACCGCACGAAAGTTGTACAAGGCCGCACCGAATTTGAATTCTGTAGACGGGGCCAGCTTCCAGTTAAATCCACCCTGGAGTCCAGAGATATCTCGGGGGCTGGATTGCGCCGGAATGTCCGTGCGCAACGGAAACCAGCCGGCGGTCACAAAGGCGCCCAGATCGGGCGTGATCTGCGGCTTGTAACTGGCGGCAATACCCTCAAAACCCAGGTCCTCCGCCCAAACCAGGTCGGTACTCATGAAAGGGTTATTAATACGTCCGCCCGACAGCGTCAGGTTCGAAGTCGGATGCAGGTTGATGAATCCCCGATCCAAAACGACCGAATACTTGTTGAAATTCTGGCCAAGCGTCTGGTTGGTTGAGGTCGGCCCGGTGGTGTTGCCGGTGCTGAAGCGAATGCCGGCGGATACCATGTCCGACAGTTTGGCATTCACGCCCAACCGGGCACGTATCCGGGTGCGGCTGAAGTCCTCCTGGGTATTGCCGTTGGGTACCGCAAAGGGATTGCCATTGGTCCCGGTCAAGTCCGCGGCGCGCGTCAATGAGTTATTGGTCGCAAAATTCGCAGCGGTTGCCGACGAATTGCTCTTGTCGAGTTTGTAGCCGTCATATCGCAGGCGCAGGTCGCCCTCGAACTGGAAGCGGTCAAGCCACTCGGGCAGGGCCCCGGGGTTGGCCCAGCGCTCCTCCTTGGCCTGGGCAAGCACCTCCTGCTTGATCTGCTCGCGCATGTCGCGCCGCATCGATTCGGACACGAAGGGCACGCGCACGATCCGCTTGCCGTCCTTGCCTACTTCCTGGGCGGGCGCGGCCGTGGCGGCCTCCGCGACTCGCTGTTTGGCACGCTGCTCAGCCTCTCGCACCAATTTATCGGCTTTGTCCCGCGTGATGGCACCGGTTTCCACCAGCGCCTCAATGAGCCCCATTGTGGTCGCACGCAGCTGCTCCAGTTCGCCGCGTTCGTCGGCACGGGCCGGGGATTGCGCCCCCAGGAATGTCAGCGTCATCGCAATTGCGACGGCGGTGTACTTGCGTTTAAAGGGGATTTTGTTCATTCGGGTATCTTCTTGAAAGCGGGTTTAAGCGCGGCCTGAGGTCACAATGCGCAATCGAACGGGCTGGGGCATGCGCGGCGGCGGGGGTTCGGAAAATGCCGGGAGTCCTGCAAGCACGTCTCGAATCGCCTGGTCCGTATCGGCATCATTGGTCGTGCCCAACATCTCGTACTTCTTCATGCTGCCATCCTCCCCAACCCAGACATGGACCTCGATACGGTATTGGCGCCGTTTGAGTTCGTTTCGTCGCGACAGCACGCGCTGCAATTCGCTCTTGAGCAATCCGGCATAGTTGTTGAACGGGTTCATCACGCTGCGCGTCACGGCGCCCGTCCCGGTCCCACCACCCTTGCCTGAATCTGGCTTGTTCGAATAATCCTCTTTGGTCACCTTGCCAGCCAGAAAATCGCTCGGTGCGTCGCCTTTCGGACCGTCCATTTTCTGGGTCATGTCCGGCGGGGGCTCCTGCTTTTGTTGGGGCTGCTCGACCCTGACCTCTTTTTGCTCCTTCGGCGGTTCGGGCTTTTTCTCCTCCTTCGGTGGTGGAGGCGGCGGTGGCGGCGTGTTTGGCAGCAGCGATATCTTGGGCGGCTTGTGCTGAGGTGCCCCTGATCCGCCCATGAGGCTCTTGAGGCCAAAGCCAAGAATCACCAGGATCGCAATGCCCGCCAGAACTAACAGGATGGTATTGCGGCGGCCGCCGACTTTGCCCTGTTCCATGTCAGGTGCCGATTTTCGCGGTGACGAGGCCGAGGTTCGCAATATTCAGCCGGCCCGCCAAATCGATGACTTCAACGACATTGGCGTAATTCGCCTCGGGGTCCCCCTTAACCATCAGCGACATGTCCGGAAACTTTGCGCGCGTGGCCGAAAGGAGCGATTCCATTTCGGAAAAACTCACGGCAGCCCCGTTGAGCAGGAACCTGCCCCCGGGCATTACCACGACAATGCGCAATTCCTTCTTGACCAGGTTGGGCTTGTCACTTGGCTTGGGCAGGCTGATGTTCAAGCCCTGCACCGATGCGGTAGTCATGATGATGAAAATGACCAGCAGCACGTAGGCAAGGTCCAGCATCGGCGTGACATTAATACTGTCGTAGGGCTTGGCTTCGGTCTGCGCTTTCATGCTACTTTGCCCGTACCGTGACCAGACCCACGTCGGTAATGTCGATGCGCTTGAGCATTTCCAGCACCTGCATCACCTTGCCGTAATGCACCCTGCCGTCGCCCTTCACCACGACAGGCAGCCCCGGGTTGGCACCCTTTAATTGCTGAAGTCGCGTTTCAAGCAGTTCCAGTGATACGGGGTAGGCGTCAAGGAAAACATCGCCGCGCTCGGATATGGTGACGGCCTTGGTGCCCGCTTTGGCGAGGCTCGCGCTCGTTCTGGTTTTCGGAAGGTCAACCTTGACGCCCTGCACCGACGCCGTGGTCATGATGATGAAGATCACCAGCAGCACGTAAGCCAGATCGAGCATGGGCGTGACATTGATGTCATCGAAGGGCTGGTTTTCTTCCTGAAGTTGCATGGCCCCTGCCCTTAGCGCGAATGCAATTCGGCGGCTTTGGTGAGGAACTCATCGGCAAACACCTGCATGTCCGCCGACACGTTCTTGATCTGCGACGCAAGCCAGTTGTAGCCGAACAAGGCCGGGATGGCCACGGCCAGGCCGGCGACCGTCGCCACGAGCGCAGCGGCAATACCCGGCGCGATGGCGTTAACGTTGACGTCGCCCGCGGCCGCAATCGCCGCAAACGTGATCATGACCCCCACGACGGTGCCGAGCAGCCCGAGGAAAGGCCCGCCGGAGATCGCGATGGTCAAAAGCACGATCTGGCTGTTCAGGCGATGGTTCTCGCGAATGAGGCCCGCGTCCAGGGATGCACGAATCGCGTCCAGCGCTGCAGCGGAGAGCGCCGTCTTTTCGCCGCGCCCGGCCTGGCTTTCAAAACGATGGCGGATTTCCGCCAATCCGATTTCGTAGATGCGGTACACCGACGAGTGCCCTAGTGTCGCCTGGATGGAGGACAACTTCGGCACGGAGCGCCCGGGTACCAGCAAATCAGCCGACGAATCGCGAAACACGTCAAGAAACGCGGCATTGCCCTTTTTCGCACGACTCAAAAACAGGTGCTTACCCACCATCACAAACACGCTGATCACCCCCATCACCATCAGAATGCCGATTACCACCCAGCCGTCGACCGTCACCGCACCCAACAGAATGGCGAGATAGGAGATCTCCGCGGCACCGCCTTGCTCTTCGAACACGAGCATGGGCGACTCGGGCGCCTGGCTTGACGCGAGCGCCTTGATGTAGTCCGGGTCGCGCACCGTCGAAGCGAGCGTCGCCTCTTCCATTTCGCCGCGATACCCGTCGCCCAACACGGCATCACCGGCCAGTTCCGGCAAGGCGAGATCACCGCCGCCTGCCGCAGCGCCACCGACATAGATGGCGACCTTTCCCGCAGAGGCAGAGACCGCAATGTGCTGCCACACGCCCGGCAATAGCGCGGCGGCCGCCTTTACTTGTTTCCCGCTCACGTTCACGACCGGCACCCCGGCGACCAGGCTCAGGTCAAATGCCCCCAGCGAAAACAGCTTTCCACCCTCGAGTGCCACCGGTTTCACCCACGTGGTGAAGGTCATTGCTCCACCCGCTCCGATGCGAAGGCTCGCAGAGGCGGGCAGCACAATGCGCTGCGCGCCGGAAAACTCCACGGCACCACCCAACGGACCCGCCGCAACGGGTTTCGCGCTGGACTCGCGTGCGTTATTTGCGTTGCCGGTGGCATCGCGAACGCCTTCCTTGTCAGAGAAATGCAGCACAAAGACCTGCGTTGCGTCGTAGGTGCCTTTGGAATCTGCAGCTGCGTTGCTCTCTGCGTTGCCCCACGCCATCACGATTCCGTCGGCCTTGGCGTTGCCCGCAACCTTAGGCACCTGTACCCACGCCACCGCAAGTTCATTCGGCGCATCAAATTGCTCGATATGAAACTTCAGCGGGGTTTTCCCGTCCAGCGCAAAAAACCGCAGGTCGGCGCCGTCCGGTTTTGCGTCGGCGAAGGTGAAATTGCCGCTGTGCAACCTTAAAGCCAGCGGGAACTGGGATGCCCCCAGCTTCAAGTCAGCGCCCGCCGAAGTGGTATCGAGAATAATTTTTTGCTTGTGCGCATCCCCCGCTGCCAAAACGGGGGCAAAGGTACTAGACAAAAACATCGCCGCAAGCGCGGCGAAAAATGGGATTGCGTTTTTCATTTCAGGGCGCTTCTAGAATCGGGAAAGGACTGACTTGGGGTCGAAACTTATTGACCGTCTGCAGGGGGTTCATTCTGACTACCTTGTGTTACGTTCTGTTGACTTTCACCCTCCGCGCCGGCCGCAGTGGCACCAAGCGAATCAATGGTGCCCGCAACGCCCTGGGATGCCGGAACGTTCGCCCCGCTTTCTCCGGCAAAGCCAAGCAACTCGACGGTAAGCGATGCGGCCGCGGTTACCGTTGGCGCGGGCGGTGCGGCAAAGCTTTCGGCCTTGGTCGGCGTGGTCGCCGCCGGGGCGGCAACGGCCGAACCGAGTCCGCTTGTGTCAGCGGTCTTTGCGCCCGATACACCGCCGGCGGCGTTGATATTGCTGGCGTTGAGTACCGTTTGGGCGACGACGTTCACTGTGCCTGTTGATCGAACTCCCGCGTCGCCCGCATCAAATATACCCCGCGGTGCAACCGGATAGACGTTGCTTGCCGGAACATCGTTTCCGGATCGCAGAGTCGCTATGCCCGAGCCGGCAATGGAACTCGACAAGTCGATTTTGCTGTTGCCCTGTGCGTCAGTGGTGATCAGGGGTGGCGGTGCGGACACGGCCGTCTTGGCACCCCGTCCGGCGTCAATATTGCCGAATTGTGAGATCAGCGTGATATCACCGCCCCCAAGGGTGAAGACGCGTCCCTGATTGACAAGAAAGTCGGTCTTGACCAGGCCTTGCAGCACCCCGCCACGCACCGTGGTGACGCCCAGATCCGCAACGACTTTCGGATCTGCCGGCGGATTACCGTTCTTGGAGACAACCTTGTCGGCCAACCAGGTCGGCAGTTGCAACAACCCGGCGAAAACCGATCCGCCCGGCGCGAACAGGTCTATCGCCCCGCCACGCTCCGTTTTTATCTGGCTTCCAAAAACGTTGATATTGCCGCCGCTTATCGAAGTGGCCGGAAACAGGCTGGCGATAAGTCCGTCAAACGCCTTCAAGTCCGTCGCAACACTGCCGTCCGCGTTCTGGCTCGCAAGCCGTGTCTTTGAGTAGAAAAGTGCATTGAGAAGCGGCTTGCGCGGCAACAGGAACGCTTCACTGGATTGAACAAACGCCTGCTGCTGTGCCTTTGTCAACTTGGTGAACGCGCTCTGCGCAGCCGTCGCGTCAAGGGTCGCCGGCAATGACGGCTGCAGGCGGCGAACGTAGGCGATCAGCGCCGTATCGTCAGTCAGCACCTTCAGCGCCGCCAACGCATCCGCGGCGTTGGTGAAGGTTGAAGCCGGTTGCAGCCCGCGCATATAGGTAATGAGTGCCGCCTGATCAGCGGCGGGGAGATCGCTGACCGATACATTGCCGCGAACAAAGCGCGAGTAATCGGCATGTGCTCCCGCCAACGCGTTGATGCCTGCGCCCTGCTCGGGAAGGTAGGGGTTGTCCAGGTTGCCGCGCGTGACCAGGCCGCGACCGTTGCCAAGGTCCAGGTTCCGACCCGCCTCCACGTCCACTCGACCGGGCCCCGACACCCAGTGCTTCACGCTGGTCTGCGACACGCCGGTCGTATCAATCACATCGCGCCCAGCTTCCACCCGGCTTACGTCGGAGTCACTGAGGTTCTGTATCTTGAAACCAAGGTCGCGAATATCCTGCCCGGCAAGAATTTCCGCTCGCTTGGGCAATATGAAGGTTTGAACGGCGCTCTTGTCACCCTTGATGTCCCCGGTCAGCGCAACTATGCGCACTGGCTGCGTATCCGCACCATGAAGTCCGTTGCTCGTGGACGTGCTGGCCATGTGAAAAGGAATGCCGTCCGTGAACGTGTCGTAGGTCAGGCGATCGACGAAGTCCTTGACCGAAATCGCACGCGGCGACAAGACACCCGGAATCGTCAACGGATCCAGATCGGACATGACGACCCGGTCACCGCCGCTGGTCAGAAACGCCGACTTGACGCTTCCGCCCGCCAGCAGGTTGAACTGCCCCTTCGGAGCCGGCGATAGCGTGAAACCCCGCTCATAACTGATATCCCCCTGAAGCGACGCGACGTTGAGGCTTCCCGGATAGACGCGGAACATTGC
>CAITSH010000117.1 GCA_903895005.1 uncultured Pseudomonadota bacterium | reverse complement strand
TGACGAGTTGCGCCAGAACGACTGGTTGCCGCGCGGTATCAGGAAGGCGCAACGGCGCATTGAAACCACCCTGTCCAAGCTCGAGCAGCGCTTCGGTCGCCCGGCCGCTGAGACGGAGGTCGCCGCTGAGATGGGCATGTCGCTTTCCGATTACCAGGAATTGCTGCAGGAGGCGCATGGCGCGCAATTGTTTTACTACGACGATTTTGATCGCGACGGCGAGGACAACTTCCTGGACCGCAGTGTGGCGGATACCCAGCCCAATCCAATGCAGATGCTCGAGGACAAGCGCTTTCGCAAGTCGCTTGCGACCGCGATCGGGCAGTTGCCGGAGCGCGAAAAAATGCTCATGGGCCTTTACTACGAGCAGGAGATTAATTTCCGCGAAATCGCCGAGGTCATGGGGGTGACCGAATCGCGCGTCTGCCAGTTGCACAGCCAGGCCGTGGCGCGACTGCGCGCGAAGTTGAAAGAGAGCTGAGCGCCGGCAAGGATTGCGATGAGACGGTTCATGCCAGGACTGCGCTGGCCCGTCCCGGCCTTGCTCGCCTGGGCGGCTGCGTGGTTGGTATTCGCTCTGGCGCAGGTTGCGGGGCTGCCCGTGCTTGGCGCCTTGTTGCTCGCTTCTGCATGCGGGGGGGGGCTCGGTTTCGCCGGTGAAACCGGGTTGCAGCGGATCATCATCATCTTCGGGTTTCCCCTGTCGCTTGCGTTGTCGGGCTTGGTCGACGTGCCTCCATGGGCATGGCTGCTGCCACTGGGTTTTTTCCTACTCGTGTACCCGGTTCGCGCCTGGCGCGATGCGCCGGTGTTCCCGACGCCGGCTGGTGCTTTGCTCGGGCTCGAGGCTCATGCGCCGCTGTTTCCCGGCGCGCGCGTTCTTGACGCCGGTTGCGGCGGGGGTGACGGGCTCAAGGCCTTGCGCGAGGCCTACGTGACGAAGGCGCTGCGCCTGGAGGGGATCGAGTGGAGCTGGCCCCTGCGTGTCATTTGCGCGCTGCGTTGTCCATGGGCGAATGTGCGGCGCGGCGATATCTGGCGCGTGCATTGGAGCGACTACGCCATGGTTTACCTCTTCCAGCGACCTGAGAGCATGCCCCGCGCGGCTGCAAAGGCAACTGCGCAGATGTCACCGGGCGCCTGGCTGGTCACCCTCGAATTCGAGGCGCAATCGCTGATGCCGCAGGCCAAGCTGCTCGCCAAAGACGGGCGCACGGTGTGGTTGTACAGGGCTCCTTTTTTGTCACGCGACGCGGAGGCCTGAAACAGCAAACTTGAACGCGAAGTACGCGTTTCGAAAATAAAGCGCGCTGGCCGTAAGCGTGAGGGCGCTGCGCCGGTAAGGGATGACACGCGTCCATCGCGTCTTGCGGCGCCTTTGCGACAATTTTTTTGGGGCGGAACTGTGAGCCGAACCCCAGGTGGAAGTCCCGATTGTTGGGAAATATGCCCATGGCATTACAGAAGTCTTGCCCTAGGAATTTGTCACGTTTTTGTTAAGCTTGGAACTCAGAGGAAAGAGCGTCTTACATCGTACCGGCGGGGAGCAGCGGCCGATATGCGCGCAATGGCGGTGGCCGTCTGATTTATCCGTTGATTGCCGCGTGAATGCCAGATTTTGTGGGCTTTGCGTGTAAAAGCTTGTTTTTCTGGATTAATTCAAAAATATTGATTCCCAGCATGGTTATACTAGTCAATGTGTACTGGCTGGGCAGCCCCTGACCGTACACACTGAGACGTGTCCGAATAATGAGCTTCCGGCCTCAGCCTAAAGTTTGGGGGAGAAAGGTGCCGATATGAGTGACGTGGATATCCTGCTGGTTGAAGATAATCCGGACGATGCCGAGTTGACCCTGCGCGCCCTGCGCAAGGACCATTCGAATGAAAGCCTGTTGCACGCTGAGGATGGCGCGCGCGCTGTTGACTACTTGTTTGGCCTGGGCGAATTTTCGGGGCGTGATGTGCGGCTGCTGCCCAAGGTGGTACTGCTTGACCTCAAACTGCCCAAGGTCGATGGTCTGGAGGTCTTGCGCCGCATCAAGAGCGATGAGCGCACGCGCAGCGTGCCCGTTGTGATGCTGACTTCCTCAAACGAGGAGCGTGACGTGCGCCAAAGCTATGAATATGGCGTTAATAGCTACATCGTCAAACCCGTGAGTTTTGACGACTACATAGCCAAGGTTTCGGCGGTCGGGCGCTACTGGATGACGTTCAACCAGCTGATTGCCAAGAGCGCGGACGCCTGAGGGCGAGGCCTCCTTTTACCCTGTAAGGCGGGGAGCCTGTGAGCAGGCGTTGATGGCAGGAAGTTTGGTATCCGGCCGGACTGACGCAAGTCCTTGCCTCAGGCGCGGCGAAACCCGGTTGGGAAGCGCGCCATTTCCGCCATGCCCGTCGGCCCGTAAGTCGGGTTTGCGCAGGTCGCCGACGAGATCATGTTCAAACGCGCCTGCAAATGTTGAACCAGCGCATCGATCAGGCGGCCATTGGTCTGGTTCTGCCTGCGCGTTGTTTCAGCCTTGTCCGAGAGCATGTCCCAAGTCGGACCGATCTGCCGGGCCTGGTCCGGGTGTCCCGTGAGCCATTTGCGCATTCCGGCAGCATCGCCGGACACGCCTTGCGCCTGGAGCAGTGAAACACGCCGCGCGCCCAACTCCTTGAGCCTGCGTGTGACGCGCTCTTTTTCGCCGGCGATCGCAGCGACGCGTTCGCTGGCCACGTCCACCAGCGCCTCCTGCTCCCGCGCGAGCAGGGTTTCAAGCGCGCAGTAGCCCTCGTATTCCTCGAGAAGCTGACCGGCCATGCCGGATTGGGTTACCGCCACGGCCATGGTCAGTTTTTCTTGGCCAGCAGGTCCTGAACGCTTTGAACCAGCCGGTCGGCGACGACGTCCGCATTGACCCTGAATTCGCCGTTACGAATGGCCGTCTTGATGTCGGCGACGCGCTTTGTATCGACACCGCCGTCACCGACCTGCGTTTGCATGGCCGATAGCTTGCGCGACAAATCGCTGAGGCTGACCTGGTCGTTTTTCGCCGAGATGATCTTGCCCTCGGTGTCCTTGGGACCGACGCGCGGTTCGGACGACTTTCCGGTGGGGAAAAGGACTGTTGAAGATCCTATTTTCATGATGACTCCTGTACCCGGGGATTGGTCCCCGTATGCTAGGTTAACGACAACAATTAGGCTTACTTTAGGGTTGGGCCGCTTTTTTTAAATGGTTATAAGTATCAGAAAGATATCGCCACGATTCGACCCGGTTGCAAGACCCCGGACAGCACTTTCCCGGAATTGGTCTTGACGCGCAGGGTTTGCCCCGACGAGGCCTGGCCAAGTGCCTGGGCCTCGGTACTGACCGAAAAGCCGTTACCGCTGTATACGACCTGGACCATGTCCCCCTGGCTGACCATCGGCCGGATCCGGAACTGATCCTGGCGCAGCAGTTGGCCCGCGTTCAATTGGCGGGTCAGCGTCTTGTCGGCTATTTGGGCCATGTTTGT
>CAITSH010000116.1 GCA_903895005.1 uncultured Pseudomonadota bacterium | reverse complement strand
GCGGTTCGCGTTCCGGTCGCATTGCCTTCCAGTTCGCGCGTGACTGGTCGGGCCGCCAGCCGGCGAAAAAGCCACAGCGTTGAGCACACCGTCCGCCGTGGATGTCGCCGTTGCGGTGATGCTGCGGCCGGATGGCACCTTTCTGCTCGCCCAGCGCCCGGTCAAAAAGGTCTATGCAGGGTACTGGGAATTTCCAGGCGGCAAGGTTGAGCCCGGTGAGACGGTTCGCGAGGCTCTGGTGCGCGAAATCCGCGAAGAACTCGGGGTCGAGATTACCGCCGCCTATCCGTGGATAACCCAGGTTTTCACCTATCCGCACGCTACGGTGCGCTTGCATTTTTACCGCGTGACCGCATGGCTTGGCGATCCTTCAACGCAACCGAACGAGCATCAGGCCATCGTCTGGCAGGCCGTCGATAACCTTACGGTGGTTCCGTTGCTGCCGGCCAACACCACGGTCATGCGCGCACTGCGACTGCCCGAGGAATATGCCGTGTCCAACGCCGCCGGGCTGGGCGAGGCGGTGTTTTTGTCGCGGCTTGAGGTGCGGTTGCGCGGCGGACTGCGCCTCGTGCAACTGCGTGAAAAAAACATGGATGTCGCCTCGCTGGAGCCGCTGGCAAAAAAAGTTGTCGCGTTGGCGAGACAACACGGGGCGCGTGTGCTTATCAACGGAGACGTTGACCTCGCGCGGCGCATAGGCGCCCATGGCGTTCATTTTTCCGCATCGCAATTGATGGGTTTGCCTTTGCGTCCCGAACTCGCCTGGTGCTCGGCGTCGTGTCATAACACCGAGGAGATCCGCCGGGCTGAAGAGCTCGGGCTCGATTTCATCGTGCTTGGCCCGGTGCTCCCGACCCCGTCGCATCCCGGAATGGAAACAATGGGCTGGGCTGGTTTTGAGGCCATGGCGCGTTATTCGGCGTTGCCCGTATATGCGATTGGCGGCCTGTCCTTGGGAGAGCTTGAGGTCGCGCGCAATCACGGCGCGCATGGTGTGGCGATGATTCGCGGCAGTTGGAACGCCCCCGCAGAAGGCTAACCCGGCGGCGATTTATTGTCGCCGCGCGAGCCGTCCCGATTACGCGCCCGGCGCCTCGCCCTGACCGCCGTCCTCGACTTCGTCCTCCTGTTCGACGGCGGCAACGCGGTATTCCTCGTTCGCCCAGGCGCCAAGGTCGACCATCTTGCAGCGCTCCGAGCAAAAAGGTTTAAAGCGGTTTTCAGGAATCCAGGCTACGGCCGTGCTGCATCGCGGGCAATTGACGGTACGGGGAGTGGTGCGCGGGGAGTCCATGGCAACGACGCGTGAATCGGCGCGTCGAATCAAAGGTTGCAGAAGGAAAGATCGAATTCCCGCCATATAGCCAGTATTGGCGCGGTTTCCTGGAATTCCAAATAAGCAAAGCTACTCAGGCAGCTACTCACGTAAATCTCGCTGGTTAAGGTGAAATTCCACTCTGTTGATTTCCATCGAATTCTGAGCCAGGTTTTTCATTGAATTTTGAGCCACCCTTTTTCAAGCTTTATTATGACTCAGGTTGTGGATATCTTTCTGGTTCGGGGCTCCTTTTTGGG
>CAITSH010000115.1 GCA_903895005.1 uncultured Pseudomonadota bacterium | reverse complement strand
TCTCGAAGACCGAGGCCGATGCGGCCTACAAATTTTCAGGCGGCCTGCATGGTGTCGGCGTATCGGTGACCAATGCGCTTGCCACGCGTCTTGAGGTCGAGGTGCGTCGCGAGGGCGGCATACACAAGATGGCCTTTGCCGACGGCGTCGTCGCAGAAAAACTCAAGCGCACCGGTGCAACGGCAAAAAACGAGACCGGTACGCTGTTGCGCATCTGGCCGAACAAGAAATACTTCGACAGCGGCAAGGTGTCGATGTCCGAACTAGAGCGCATCGTGCGGTCCAAGGCGGTCTTGCTACCAGGCGTTGCGGTGACGTTGAACATTGAGGGCGTGCGCGAGGGGCAGGAGACCGTGTCGCGGACCTGGAGTTACCCGGAAGGCATGAAGGGTTACCTCAAGGACCTGCTCGCCGATGCCGAGCCGGTGGCGCCGATTTTCGACGGCGAGAAATACGTCCAGGAGGCCAACGGCTTTGCCGTGGGCGAGGGCGCCGGTTGGGCGTTTGCCCTGGTCGATGAGGCAAAGGGTTTTGGTGAGTCGTATGCCAACCTGATCCCCACCCCGGCGGGCGGCACGCACGAAGCGGGCTTGCGCGACGGCATTTTTGAGGCGGTGAAGGCGTTTGCCGAGCACCACAACATGATGCCGCGCGGCATCAAGCTGCAATCGGACGATGTCTGGTCGCGAACGGTGTACTTTCTGTCGGCCAAGGTGCTGGAACCGCAGTTCCACGGGCAAACGAAGGAGAAACTCTCAAACCGCGATGCGCTCAAGCTGGTGTCGAGCATGGTGCGTGATCCATTCGAGTTGTGGCTCAACAGTCACGTTGATTACGGCCGAAAAATCGCCGAACTCGTCATTCGCCAGGCAGTGGAGCGCAGCCGATCTGTAACCAAGGTCGAACGAAAAAAATCCTCAAGCGTGGTGATGCTGCCGGAAAAACTCACCGACTGCGAGTCGAGCAGTCTGGGCGATAACGAGTTGTATCTCGTTGAGGGTGATTCAGCCGGCGGCTCCGCTAAACAGGCGCGGGACAAGCGTTTCCAGGCCATTTACAAGATGCGTGGCAAGGCCCTCAACTCCTGGGAGGTAAAGCGCGACCTGCTGTTCTCGAACGCTGAGATTCACGACATTGCCGTGGCCATCGGTGTGGACCCGCATGGCGAGGACGACAGTCCGGACCTTTCCGGCTTGCGTTACGGGAAGATCGCCTCGATGACCGACGCCGACGTCGACGGCGCGCACATTGCCGTGTTGCTATTGACGCTGTTCTACCGGCACTTCCCCAAACTGATTGAGGGTGGGCATATTTATGTGGCCTGTCCGCCCCTGTACAAGCTGGATATTCCGGCGCACGGGAAACGCCCTGGAAAAAAGGTCTACGCGATTGACGATGAAGAATTGAGGTCGTTGCGAGAGCGTGCCATTGACGAGGGGGTCAAACCCGAGTCGATGCAGACCCAGCGGTTCAAGGGGCTCGGTGAGATGAATCCGGAACAGCTGTGGGAGACCACCCTTTGTCCCGATACACGCCGCTTGTTGCAGGTGCGCATTGATGACAAGGAAAAAACGCTTGAGCTGTTCAACATGCTGATGTCGAAAAAGGAATCCGAGCGCCGCTGCGCCTGGATGGAAGAGAACGGCGACCAGGTCGAGGCGGACGTATGAGCGCGACCAAGCTGAAAAAGCCTGAGGACGACGGCACTTTGGACTTGTTTGCCGCAGGTGGTCAGGGCGGCGGTTCAGGCGGGACGGGCGCGCCACCGGGTTCGGGTGGCGCGGGACGCGACGGCGATTTCATCGACATGGGGACGTTTGCCGAGCGCAGCTACCTCACCTACGCGATGAGCGTGGTGCGCGGTCGCGCCATCCCGAACATCGAAGACGGCCAGAAGCCTGTGCAGCGGCGCATTCTTTATGCCATGCGGGAGCTGGGTAACCGCTCCGACGCCCCCTTCAAGAAATCTGCCCTTATCGTGGGGG
>CAITSH010000114.1 GCA_903895005.1 uncultured Pseudomonadota bacterium | reverse complement strand
TGGTCATCGACGATGAGAATTTTTTTCATGATCATGTTCTGTTACAGCATCAACTTGCGTTGGTCTTTATCGAGGCATCAGGCGGCAGGCTGCCGCGCCGATGCCAGCTCTTTTGCCAGAACCTTCAATTTTGCAAACGGGATTGGCTTGGGGAACAAAACGATATCCGCGGGCAGTCCGCCCTCGGCATTGATGTCGGCGTACGAACGGCCGCTGACCGCGACGATGGGCAGGCTCTTGTACTCCGGGACGGAGCGGATGGCTTGGAGCATCTGGAAACCATCCAGGTGCGGCATGAACAGGTCGGTGATGACCAGATCCGGCCGCGCGTGACCGATCAGCATCAGCGCGTTAAATCCGTTGTTGATGGTGGTGACCCTGAAGTCGCCTTCCCATTTGGCGATATTGCTCCGGTATAGCTTGAGCAAGTCTTCGTTGTCCTCGACCACCAGGATATGGAAGCCTTCCGAGACTGCGGGAACGGGCGCTTCAGCCTGCGCCGCCTGCACGGGTGGCGGCGCGACTTTCCTGCGCTCAGCCGGGTTGGCGAGCAGCCGGTCGACCGAATCACGGTCGATGCGGCGATGCCCGCCATCGGTCTTCCAGGCCGTCAGCAAGCCCGACTCCGTCCACAGTTGCGCGGTACGAAGTGATACCCCGAGCAGATCGGCAGCCTCCCTGGTGGTGCAAAACGACTTCTGGTACACGGCAATTTTCTCCGTTTCAAAATCGACAAGCACGATTGGGGCCGCGTTCGCGGACACCCACCTGCTGCGCGCATACACGCGCATACACACACGCCTGCTAGGGGAACCGCCTCCGCCGTTGGTGAACCGACCGGATCTGAGGCACCACCTTGCCCCCTGAGCAACGATTACCTGGACAACTGTCTGGAACAGCGATCACGGCAATATACTAAATCACGTTTAATAATGTTTCACTAATTTTCATATTTTTTCATATTTTTTCATTTTGTCGCATTTTTACAACAGCCTTCGTCAAGCCGGCCGATCACGCCGCTGCACGAGAATGCAGACGTAAAATTGATTTAATTCATTGCCTTACAAAAAATAATCAGGAAATGAATCGGCAAATCGAGGGGGAAGGTTCCGGTTGCCGCATCACCCGGATGTGCGGGCTTGCCAGGAAAGAGATGCGCCGGGGGGCCGGGGGTAGGCTGGGAACGGCTGTGACCGGACAGGGCCGGCGTTTGTTCAGGCACGTCCGAGCTGAACCCGGCCTGGCCATTGGCCAGGCGCCAATCACGCCTTGCGCTGTGCGCAAGTGGCTTCAGCGGTGTGTGAGCACCCGCCCCGGCCGCGCACCGGTGGATTTGCCATCGCGCCATACGATGGCGCCGTTGACGATGACCGCATCGATGCCGTGCGAATTGGCGATCGGCGCCTCATAGGTGGCCGCCGCGCCCACGGTGTCGGCGTCAAATAAGGTGAGGTCGGCGAAGGCGCCCACCTTCAACACGCCGCGATCCTTCAGGCCGAAGTTCTTCGCCGTGAGGCCGGTCATCTTGTGCACGGCTTTTTCAAGGGGGAACAGTCCGAGGCCGCGACCGTAGTGGCCGAGCACGCGCGGAAAGCTGCCCCACAGGCGCGGATGCGGCGCCGCATCGTGCGGCAGGCCGTCCGAACCGATCATGGTTTCTTCAAATTGCAGGATGCGCTGCACATCGGCCTCGTCCATTCGAAAATAAATCGCGCCGGCCGGGTTGAGCCGCTTCACCGCCTCTTCGTCCGACACGCCCATTTTTTTGGCGATGTCGGCGAGGTCCTGCCCGGCGTATTCGGGCAGCGATTTGGACCAGGTGACAATGACGCGGGTGGAACTCGCCGCGCGATCGGCCGACAGGATGGTCGAGCCTGCGGTGTAGGGATAGCAATCGAGGCACACCGGTTGCTTCGCCATGCTCTGTTTGATGAAGGCGAGCGTTTCGGCGGAACGACCGTAGTTGGCCTGCCCCACCACCTTGTGGTGCGAAATCACCACCGGCACGCCGACCTCGCGGCCGATGCGAAAGGTTTCTTCCAGCGAGTCCATCACACCATCCGCCTCATCGCGCATGTGGGTGCAATACAGGCCGTCAAATTCCTTCAGGGGTCTGCAGGTTTCGATGACCTCTTCAGTGGGGGCGGCGATCGCCGGCTCGTAAAACAAGCCGGTCGACACGCCGATGGCGCCCGCCTGGAGCGCCTCATGCACGAGTTCGCGCATCTGCGTGATCTCGGTCTTGCTTGCGGGCACGCCAAGGTCGTTCATGGTGGC
>CAITSH010000113.1 GCA_903895005.1 uncultured Pseudomonadota bacterium | reverse complement strand
CGCAAACAGAAAGGTACACCCCGGGGCATCTCACCTTCCTCTAATGCCCGGATGTTGCACTTCGAGGTTTAATTCGCATATCGGCTGGAAAGCCGCGCCAGGAGGGGCTTTCCAGCGTATTGCCATCAGTCTGGAATGGCTTGTGGCTGCATTTCGCGCTGGTAACGCTGCGCGCGCTCGACATACTGCGGCGCGATGGATCCGATGTGGGCGATCTCTTCGGGCGTGAGATGTCGGATCACCTTGCCCGGTGATCCGACGATCAGCACGCCCTCGGGAAAAGTCTTGCCCTCGGGAATCAGCGCGCCGGCGCCGACGATGGAGTGCTTGCCGATGACCGCACCGTTCATGATGATGCTGCCCATGCCCACCAGCGTTCCTTCGCCGACTGTGCAGCCGTGCAGCAGTGCCATGTGACCGACGCTGACGTCCTTGCCGAGCGTCAGGGGGAATCCCGGGTCGGCGTGCAGCACGCTGCCATCCTGGACGTTCACACCCTCGCCGATGTCGACGCGCTCGTTGTCGGCGCGTATCACCACCTTGAACCAGACGTTGGCGTGCTCGCCCAGCGTGACCGCGCCTATCAGCGTGGCATCGGGGGCGACAAAGCGTGCTTTGCCGAGAAATTGGACCTGTTGCTTACCGAGCGAGTAGGCGGGCATGGCTCAGTCTTCGAGCTTGATTTTTTGCTTTACCACGATGTCCCGGCGCAGCGCGAGCTCGGCGCGGATTTTCTTTTCAAAGTCTGCCGCCGAACCGCCGTCGACAGTGGATCCGTTCTCGGCGAAGCGCTTTTTGCTGTCCGGATCGTTGAGGGCTTTTACCGCGGCATCGTGCAGGCGTTGCGCAATGGCGGGCGGCAGTCCGGCCGGGGCCACGATGCCGTACCAGGCCATATTGTTCGCGGCCTTGAGGCCCACTTCTGCGAAGGTCGGCACATTGGGCAGCGCATCAACGCGCTTGTCCGACATCACAGCGAGTGCGCGCAGTTTGCCGGCTTGAATATGCGGCAGCGAGGAGGGCAGATTGTCCATTTGCGCATCGACCTGCCCAGCGACGGTATCGTTCAGGGCCGGGCCCGAGCCGCGATAGGGAATGTGAACCATGAAGGTCCCGGTAAGCAGCTTGAACAGTTCTCCGTCCAGGTGCGAGATACCACCTGTGCCTGACGATGCGTAGGAGAACTTGCCCGGATTTTTTTTCGCTAGCGCAATGAACTCCTTCATGTCCTTGACCGGCACCTTGGTCGGGTTCACCGTCATCACGTTGGGTACGTTCACCAAGCTGATGATGGGCGTGAAATCCTTGAGTACGTCGTAGGGCATTTTCGCCGTCGTGGCCGGGATGGTTGCCATGGTCGATACGGTCGCGATGCCCAGGATGTAGCCATCCGGCGCGGATTTGGCGACGAGGTCCGCGCCCACCATGCCGCCGCCGCCTGAGCGGTTTTCCACCAGCACAGTCTGGCCAAGGTCGCGGCTCATCTTGTCGGCGACGATGCGCGCGACAATGTCAGTCGTGCCACCGGGCGCAAACGGGACGACCAGCCGGATCGGCTTGGTCGGATAGGACTGCGCATGCACGGCGGCAGAAAACAGGGTGGACATGGCCAAAAGCGAGGCAAATCCCGCTGCGATGGCGGCGAACCGAGTGGCGAATATACGGCGAGAATTCATGCGATGGTCTCCGATCAAGGGGCCGGCGGCTATGGTCGCCGCGCTAGCGAGCCGCGATATTACACAGATTGGGGCGTCAGGGCAGGCGCGGATGAAACCCTTGTTAGAATCCTGCGATGAAAACCCCACGATCAGAATTCCTCAATATCCGCAGCATCCAATATCATTGTCGCATCTGGGGCGAGCCCGGTGCGCCTCGCATGTTTTGCCTCCACGGTTGGATGGACGCTTCGGCATCGTTCCAGTTTTTTGTCGATGCGCTTGCCGGACACTGGCAGATCATCGCACCGGACTGGCGCGGCTACGGCTTGAGCGGT
Source organism: uncultured Pseudomonadota bacterium (assembly GCA_903895005.1). The sequence continues at coordinate 352 of CAITSH010000113.1, read as the reverse complement.
TGGTCTGGCGTCGACAGCTACTGGTTCCCGGATTACCTCGGCGACCTGGATCAGTTGCTGCGCCATTACCAGGCGGAATCCCCGGTGCGGCTGGTCGGTCACAGCATGGGTGGCAATGTCGCAAGCCTTTATGCCGGCGCGCGCCCAGAGCGCGTGGCCGCGCTGGTCAATCTCGAAGGCTTCGGCATGTCGGCGGGAAAGCCGGAGTCGGCACCCGGCCGTTATGCGAAATGGCTGGCCGAACTCGATGCCGTGGACTTGGAAGGAATGGAGGTGGCAGTCCTCCCAGCCGAAAGCTTCCTGAATCACGCGGTGGAACTTGGCCAGATCAAAGCTTCCAGGCACGAGCACT
>CAITSH010000112.1 GCA_903895005.1 uncultured Pseudomonadota bacterium | reverse complement strand
TCAACCAGTTGCGTGACATGAAGCAGCTCGACATGTTCGAGAAATCCACAGTGTCTGACTTCCTTCTCGACAAGGACCCGCTGTTCGCGCGGCTCACGCTCAACAACGACGAGTTCGTGCTCTACCAGCAGATCTACGACACGCTCAAGCCCCAGGCCCCAAACCCTGACCTGGTGATTTACCTGCAGGCCAACCCGGACACGCTGCAAGAACGCGTAAAGCGCCGCTCGGCGGAGTACGAGCGGCCCATCACGCCCGAATACCTGGCGCTGCTGGCCGAGAGCTACAGCAAGTTTTTTTACCATTACTCCGGTGCGCCGGTGCTTATCGTCAATTCCGAGCGGCTCAATTTTGTCGATGACGCCGCCGACTTCGACCTGCTGGTGCAACGCATCGGTGCCATGCGCGGACCGCGCGAATTCTTCAACCTGGGGAGCTAGACCATGAGCCGGATCACGCTCGCGACGCTGCAAAAACTGCGCGATGAAGCCACTCCCATCGCAACCCTCACGGGCTATGACGCGAGCTTCGCCGCGCTGCTCGACGAGGCGTGCATTGAATGCATCCTTGTCGGCGATTCGCTGGGCATGGTGGTGCAGGGACACGACTCGACACTGCCGGTGACGCTGGAGCAGATGGCCTATCACACGGCCTGCGTCGCACGCGGCGCCAAGCGCGCCTTCATCGCCGCCGACCTGCCCTTTGGCAGCTACCAGGTCTCGCCGCAGCAGGCCTTTGAGAGCGCCGTAAAGCTCATGGCCGCCGGCGCAAACATGGTCAAGATCGAAGGCGGCATGGAGATGGTCGAGACGGTGAACTTTCTCACCAGCCGCGGCGTGCCGGTGTGGGCGCACATCGGCCTGCAACCGCAATCGGTCAACCAGCTTGGCGGCTACCGCGTGCAGGGCCGCACCGCCGATGCAGAGACACGCATTCTGGCGGAGGCCGCGGCGCTCGAGGCGGCCGGTGCCGGCATGCTGCTGCTCGAGGCCGTCCCGGCCAAACTCGCCAAGGCCATCACCGCGGCGGCGCACGTTCCGACCATAGGCATCGGTGCCGGACCGGACTGTTCCGGACAGGTGCTGGTGCTGCACGACATGCTCGAGGTCTTTCCGGGCAAGAAGGCGCGCTTTGTGAAGAACTTCATGCAGGGCGCGCCATCAATAGCGCAGGCCGTGCGCAACTACGTCGCCGAAGTCAAGGCGCGCAGCTTTCCCACCGCCGAGCACAGCTTCTAGGAACCGGTGCAAGTTCTCGACACCATCGCCGCGGTGCGCGCGGGCCTTGCCGGGCGGCGCGCCGCGTTCGTTCCCACCATGGGCAACCTGCACCAGGGCCACATCGAGCTGATGCGCCTTGCGCGTTCCAGTGAGCATTGCGATTGCGTGGTCGCCAGCATTTTCGTCAACCGCCTGCAATTTGCGCCGGGCGAAGATTTCGACACCTATCCGCGCACCTTCGCGGATGACTGCGCCAAGCTTGAGGCCGCCGGCGTCGACATCCTGTTTGCCCCGAACGAAAAGGAACTGTATCCGGAGCCGCAAACCTACCGCGTCGACCCGCCGGATCTGGCCGACCTGCTAGAGGGTGCCTCGCGCCCGGGATTTTTTCGCGGCGTCGCCACCGTTGTCCTGAAGCTGTTCAACATCGTGCAGCCCCAGGTCGCGGTATTCGGCATGAAGGACTACCAGCAACTGATGATCGTGCGAAACATGGTTCGCCAGCTCGCGCTGCCAGTGCGCATCGTGCCGGCCGCGACGGTGCGGGCCGAGGACGGCCTTGCGCTGTCGTCGCGCAACGGCTACCTGTCGGCAGCGCAGCGCGCCGAGGCCCCGCGGCTGTACCGCACGCTGGCCGGCCTGGGTGAGCAGATCGCCGCAGGCGGGCGCGATTACGCGGCAATGGAAAAGCAGGCGATTGCGCAACTGGCGGGCGCGGGTTGGGAATCGGACTACGTTTCGGTGCGCAGGCAGCGCGACCTGCAGGAACCCTCGCACACCGACCGGGATCTCGTGATCGTGGCCGCGGCAAGGCTCGGAACGACGCGCCTGATCGACAACCTGGAAGTGATCGCGAAAACCTGACGCGCTACCCCGGGGCCGGGAGGGCGTTACCCGGCATAAAAAAAGCAGCCCGGGGCTGCTTTTTTTATCTGTCTATGCGCGAAGCATCATGCCGGTCATGCCGGATAGGGCTCAAACATCAACTGTTCGACAGGACAGCCTATCGCCTTGGCCATCGCGTCCATGCTGGCATCGTCGACGGCGACAGCGATGAAATCAGCCTCACCACCCTTGGACTGGATAAAACCCTTGGCAGAACCTTCGTCAGACCAGGTTACAACCGGATCGGGCGTCACGCCGGCAACCTGCACTGAAATCGGAAACCCATCGGACTTATAAACAATCGCAAACATTGTCATCCTCCCTGCTGCACCTTGGCGGTCCGGCCCCGTCGGACCGGTTCATGCCGCTGCAATACTTTAACCGATGTTCCGCCACTGCTCCAGTCCTGCGCAATGAACGTAAATTTCAAGCGAAAACAATCAGATGTGACGTGCACGCTCTTCCACCAAGGCGAGCACGGCGGCGGTCACCGGCGTCGGCACCCCGGCGCGGCGCGCCAGTTCGACCACGCTGCCGATGATGCCGTCGGTCTCCAGCGGCCGGCCGCGTTCGATGTCCTGGTGCATGGAAATTTTTGCGCGGCCGATTTTGCGCGCAATACCAATGCGCTCTTCCACCGTCACCGGAATGGTCACGCCGTACGCCGCGGCCACCGCGATGGTTTCGGCAATCATCGGCCGGATCAGCGCGAGCAAATCCTCGTTGGCATTAATTTCATCCATGCGCGCCAGGGTCAGTGCCGCAACCGGGTTGTAGGAAAGATTACCCGCAAGCTTGGTCCAGATTTCTTCGCGAATGCGCGGCGTAACCGGCGCGTCAAAACCGGCTTCGCGCATCGAAGTCGCAAGGGCCAGGATGCGCGCGGATGCACTCCCGTCGGGTTCGCCGACAATGAAACGGTTGCCGCTGTTATGACGCACAACGCCCGGGGCGACGACTTCCGCCGAACCATGCACCACGCATCCGACCAAGTGCCGCGGATCAAGCGCAGCAAACATCGTTCCCTCACGATCGAGGCAGGCGATGCCCGAAGCGTCAAAGCGTCCGCCCTGCTTGTAAAAATACCACCAGGGCAGGCCGTTGATGGCAGGCATCACCACGGTACCGGCATCCAGGAGCGGCGCGAGGCGGGGCAACATGCCGGCGATCGAGTACGCCTTGAGTCCGATCAGCACCAGATCATGGCGGCCAAGTCCTTCCGGGTCGGCCGATGCGCGAACGGCAAAGGTCTCACGCTTCTCGCCGTCTTCGAATTTCAGCCCGCCCGACTGCAGCGCAGCGAGGTGCGCTCCACGCGCTACCAGTGATACATCATGCCCCGCGCGCGCCATCCAGGCGCCGAACCAGCAGCCTATCGCCCCAGCGCCAACGACACATATCTTCATTGTTCAGTCCTCGTTGGCGATGGCGCGATCGTAAAAGCCCGCGCCCCCGCGCCGACAATACATATCTTCATTTCACGTACCTCAGAGCTTTTTCGCCCATGCTGCCAGCTCGCCGGCCACCTGCATCACCAGTTCTGTCTGTCCGGTGAGGTAATGGTCGCCGCCCTTGATGTCAACATTACGCACCCTGCCCTTTGCCGCCGTCATCCACAAATCTCGCGTGCTCGGGAAAGTAGATGCGTCGGCGGTATAGGTAAAGAGCAGCACGGGCACGCTGGTGCGCGACAGGTTGTCCGGCCCGTCGGCGCGCGAGCGCGAGGACCACTGCGATAAAAAGGCGCGCAGGCTGGTATAGCGGCCGAAGGCATTGGCGGCGTAGTTGATGGCGCGCGCATCTCCCCAGATCGAACCGGGAATGCGGTCGTTGGCATCAAGCGACAGGTCAAGGCAGCGCGGCTCGGCGTGCGTACGATAAATGACAAAAGCCTGATCTTGCGGACCTTGCGGGTCCGCCTCGAGCGCCTTCAGTCGCGCAAGCACCCAGTTTTCGATGCGGTCGCGGCGCACCGTTTGCGCGGCGTACAGGCGCTGCAGGAATTCCGGTGAGAACGGCGGGCCGTTTTTCGGATTGTAGATGTCCAGTTCCGGGTCCACCGCGAAGGCATCGTGCTCGTTGGTGACAGACGGGTCAATCCATTTGACGAAGAGGCGCGAGCGTCCCTCGTGCGCGCCGCAGAGCGCGATACCGTCCACGGGCGGGAAATCGGAGGGCGAGAAATGCGTCGGCTTGCCGTCGGGGAAATGCGTCACCGTCATTTTTTCAGCCTGCGCCTGGTAGAACGAGGACAGCGATGCGCCGCCCGAATTGCCGATGAGCAACACCTTCTCGTAGCCTCGCTCGCGCAGGAATTTCACCCCGGCGCCCATGTCCTGGATCACCCGCTCCATGAGCAACTGGCTGTCGTTGTTGGGATAGCGCGAATTGAGGCCGAAGCAGGTGACGCCGCGCGCCGCCAGCGGCTCGATGAGGTAATGGCCCATGAAATTGCTGGTCGGGTGCATCACGATCGCGGCGACACGCTTGGGCCCCTCAGCCTCCATGTACGCGCCGTAAATACGCGGTCGGAGGTTGGCGAGGCCGGACTGGCTTTCCATTGCGCCGCCGGGTTTGACATCGATGACGGCAAGCTTCAGTTCGGGCAAAACGTTCTCCTTGTAAGGCACCGGTTGGATGTCTGCACATGCAACTGCGTAATAGCGGGGTGCCGGTTTTTGTTGCGGCAAGCTTACCACCCGGCCACGGCCGCACGCACCGTGTCGGCCTTGGTAGGACGGCGAACTCGCGCTAAACTGCGCCGCACTGCCTCCTGCCTTTTCGTCTTTCGACCCGACCATGAAAATCAATCACGTCACGTGTTCGCTGTTGCGCTTCAAACTCGACCGGCCCGTCGGCGGCACCGGCGTCGCAAGTGTCGATGTCATCGTGACGCACGCGCAGCTTGAAGGCGGTGCCGTGGGCCTGGGTTTCAGTTACATCGTCGCCGGATCAAGCGCCGCCCCGTTCGCCGCGGCGCAGTCCATGGCCGCGCAACTGCAGGGTGCCACGCTGAACCACCCTGAAGCGACCTGGCGCCAACTGGCCGCAGGGTTCAACCGCACCCGCCGCGGCCCCAACTTCGTCGGACTCGCATCCATCGACGTCGCGCTGTGGGATGCCTACGCGAAAACCCTGGGCGTGCCGCTGGGCGTCGCCATGGGCGGAGCGGGCGGCGTACAGGCGCGCGAAGTGCCGCTTTACGCCAGCGGCGGCTTCAATACGCAGCAATCACCACAGCAGGCCGCCGAGTCGGCCGTGCGCCAGGTTGCGCTCGGTTACCGCGGCGTCAAGCCACGCGTGTCGGGCACGCGCGCCGACGCAGCCGTCCTCGAAGCCGTGCGCAACGCCCTTCCCGATGACATCGAGCTGATGACCGACGCCAACGAAAAATGCACTGCGCTCTCGGCGCGCCGCCTGCTCGCCTGCGCCGCGGCGTGCGGTGCACTTTGGGTCGAAGAACCGCTGCCCGCGGACGATCTCGCCGGGCACCGCACGCTCGCAAAGGCCTTCCCCCGCCTGATCGCAACCGGAGAACACCTGCAAGGCATGGCCGAGGCACTGCCTTATATCGAGGAAGGCCTGCTCGGCATGGTGCAACCCGACCTGGCCGCGATGGGCGGACTCACCGAATGCCTGCGTGTGATGCGCATCGCTGAAGCCTTCGGCATGGAGGCCTCGGGGCACTTCCTGCCCGGGCTGTTCATTCATGTTGCCGCGGCGGCACCCAACCTCACCTGGCTGGAAGAATTCCCGATGCTCGAACCCTTGTTCACCGGATGGCCGCAATTGAGCAAGAAGGGCACGCTCTCCCTGCCCGGGACACCCGGACACGGCCTTGCATTAGCTGAGGATGCCTTGGCGCGTTTCGCGGTTTAGTTCGTCCGTCAGGGGGCAAGTATAAGGGGAAAAAACGGATAACAGGCTGGAAACCCGCGCCAGGCGAGGGTTTCCAGCCTACCTGCCTTATTTAGACGGATCGTCGCCGGGCATTTCGAGTTGTTTTCGCAGTTGTAATGGCGCCGAGCGGCGGGCGCGCATGCGAATGTTGAGCATCTCGACCGCCACCGAAAACGCCATGGCGAAGTAGATATAACCCTTGGGCAGGTGCACGCCCAGGCCTTCGCCGATCAAGGCGACACCGACGAGTATCAGGAAGGAGAGCGCCAGAATCTTGATCGTCGGATGACGGTCGACAAAATCGCCGATGGACCTGGCTGAGAACATCATGACCCCCACGGCAATGATGATGGCGGCGATCATGACCCCGACCTGGCTCACCATCCCCACCGCGGTGATGACCGAATCAAGCGAGAACACGATGTCGATGATCGCGATCTGAACCAGCACCCCGCCGAAGGTTGCGGTCGCGCCGCCGGCATGCCCGGCCCCCTCCGCGTCACCCTGTTCGCCCTCCAGGCTGTTGTGAATTTCATGCACACTTTTCCACAACAGGAACAGCCCGCCGCCAATGAGTATGAGGTCCCGCCCCGAGATTTCCTGCGCCAGCACGCTGAAGAGCGGCGCGGTCAGGGTCATGATCCAGGCAAGCGACAGCAGCAAGGCGATGCGCGTCCCCATGGCGAGGGCGAGGCCGATGCGCCGCGCCCGATCGCGCTGCGCAGGGGGCAGACGCCCGACCAGGATGGAAATAAAAATGATGTTATCCACGCCAAGCACGATTTCCAGCAGCGTGAGGGTGGCCAGTGCAATCCAGGCCTGCGGGTCAGCGAGCCACTCCATGTGAGTCTCCGTTTCTTTCGATTGAAACCGGCGGGATGATCGGACAGATCTGGTTCAGATTGCCTCGTCCAGGACCAAGCATTGCATTGCGCTATGCAATGGGAAAGAGCGCGCTCTACTTGGTGCCGGGAGGGGGACTTGAACCCCCACGCCATTTCTGGCACCGGATTTTGAGTCCGGCGCGTCTACCAGTTCCACCATCCCGGCCGAGGAAAAGCGAGGACGCATTATACTTGCCGCCCAATGCTTTCGCACACTCCCCTTACATTAGACGATTTTGCCTACGATCTGCCAGCGGAACTGATCGCGCAACACCCCGCGAAAGAACGCGGCGGCAGCCGCTTGCTGTGCCTTTCGGACGGCTCTCTCACCGACCGCACATTTGCCCAACTGCCGCAGTTGCTCACCCCGGGTGACCTGCTGGTCTTTAACGACACCCGCGTCATCAAGGCGCGGCTCTTCGGCCAAAAGGAATCGGGCGGGAAAATCGAACTCCTCATCGAGCGCGTTATTGGCGAACACGAAGCGCAGGCACATATTCGTGCCAGCCACGCACCGCGAAACGGCATGAAGCTCGTGTTCGACGGCGGCGCACGCGCCGAGGTCCTGGGGCGCGAGGGCGAGCTCTATCATCTGCGCTTTGAAGGCGGCGAAAACCTCTATGCGGTGCTTGAACGCAGCGGCAGGCTGCCGCTGCCGCCCTACATCACCCACGTCCCCGGGCAGGAAGATGAATCGCGGTACCAAACCGTCTACGCCCGCGAACCGGGCGCCGTCGCTGCGCCCACGGCGGGCCTGCATTTTGACGACGCCATGCTCGCGCACCTGCGCGCGATGGGCGTCGAACTCGCCTGGGTGACGCTTCATGTCGGGGCGGGCACCTTCCAACCGGTGCGCGAAAACGACTTGTCCAGGCACCACATGCACTCTGAACACTATGAGATTCCGGCAGCGACCGCAGCGGCAATAGATCGCGCGCGGGCTGCGGGGAAAAAAGTCACGGCCGTGGGCACAACTTCGCTGCGCGCGCTTGAGGCGGGTGGTAAAACCGGGAAACTTCAGGTCGGACGGGCGCAAACCGATTTGTTCATCACACCCGGCTATCGTTTCAACATCGTCGACCGGCTACTCACCAACTTTCACCTGCCGCGCTCCACGCTGCTGATGCTGATCAGCGCCTTTGCCGGCCTCGAACCGGTGCGCCGCGCCTACGCACACGCCATCGCACAGCGTTACCGCTTTTTTTCTTATGGTGATGCGATGCTGATCGATCGCGCCGCATCCACCGACAACGTCTCCCAAATCAGGCCATGAAATTCACACTGCATAACACCGACGGCCGGGCGCGCCGCGGC
>CAITSH010000111.1 GCA_903895005.1 uncultured Pseudomonadota bacterium | reverse complement strand
GGCGCTTGGCCGGCGGCCGCTGGTGCTGATGGTCAGCGCCTACGACGAGCCGGAGTTCCGGGAAAGGGCGCGCGACGAGGGCGCCGCCGGGGTGCTGGCCAAACCGGTCATGCCCGCGGCGCTGCATCACACGCTGAAATTGCTGGAGGGTGCGGTGGCGGCAGAGGGCGGCGAACTGCCGTTCATCGTCATACCCGGCGAGCACGACGAGCGGGACGCGGGCTTTGGCCTGCGCAGCGCGGCGATGACCCAACGCGCACGCAAGGCGCTGCAGGCGGTGTGCGCCGGGGCGAGGGTGCTGATCGCCGAGGACAACCCGGTCAATCGCGAGGTGATGGTCGAGTTGCTGACGAACCTGGGCATGACCATCGTGACCGCCGGGAACGGCATCGAGGCGCTGGAGCGCGCCGCGCGGGAGCGCTTTGACCTGGTGCTGATGAATGTGCAGATGCCCCTGATGGACGGCATGGAGGCGACGCGCCAGATCAGGCTGCTGCCCGGATGGGCTGCGATCCCGATCCTGGCGACAACGGCCAACGCCTTTGCCGAAGACCGCTTGCAATGCCTCGCGGCGGGCATGAGCGAGCACCTGCCCAAGCCGGTTGACCCGGCGGTGCTCTACCGGGCGATGGCGGCGCGGCTGTCCAACGCGCGTCCCGCCGGGGAGGCGTGAACATCGACAACGCGCTTCCCGACGGGCGCTGCATCGCCTACGTCAGTTCGGCGACCCTGCCCATGAGTCTGGCGGATCTGGAGTCGATACTGGCCAGGTCAAGGGGGCGCAATGCCGCCGACGGGGTCTCCGGCGCGCTGATTTACAGTGATGGCAGTTTCGTGCAGTACATCGAGGGGCCGCAAGCCGGTCTGGAGGCGACATGGGCGCGCATCCAGAACAGCCGCTTGCACCGCCAGATCATCGAACTGCTCGATGAACCGGTCGCGGTGCGCAGCTTTGCAGACTGGCACATGGGCTACACCGAGGTAACGCGGCAGCAATTGCGTGCGCTGTGCGATGCGCGCTGGCGCATTGCCCGGACCGCATCCGAAACAGGCGCCGCCGGTTTGGTCGATGATGTTGAGGCCGGTCCGGACGCCGCTGATGGCGCCGGCGCCCGGCTGGTATCGCACACCTCACCGGGCTTGGGCCTGTTACTGCACCTGACCGGCGCCAAATAAAGACGCATCTAGGTGCCGGGGCGCCGCCCCGCCGGCACCGCCCCCACACCGCGCGGCGCGCGGTGACATCAACGGCGGTGACGCAGACCACGGTGACACAGACCGCGGTGAAACAGACCGCAGTCCAATGCACTGCGGTCACGCCCGCTGTGGTCGCATACGCTGCGGTTGCGCACGCTTCGGTTACATAAGCCGCACACTCGCCGCACAACCGCGTTACCAAGGCGTGACCACGCTCAGACAAAGCGGGCGCCGCCGCTCTGTAATCTCGCCCCTGTACCGATCCGGTACCGAATCCTTCTTAAGAACCACAAGGAAAAGGGGCCACACCATGAACGTCACACTGATTCATTGCGCTGCAGCCAGCCTGCTTGCCGCTGTTTTGTCAATCGCAGGTTCCCCGGCCGGCGCCGAATCGTCCGCGCCCGAGTCTGCGCTGACGCCCATGCCGCCGGTGCTGCTGCAGCCCAAGGGCGAGAAGGTCGAATTCGCGCCGATACAGGAGCGCTGCGTGCAGTCGGGCCAGATCCGCTTTGGCGCGGGTGAGCGCTGGAGTGACTGCCGCCTGACACGCGCCGGGTTCGTGTCCACCATCGGCCTGCTCGATTTTTACTACGCGCATTATTGCCTCATCGACGGCGCCAAAAACGCCAAGGCCTGCGACAAGCAGGCGATGGTCATTTTTGGCAACCGCGCCTATCGCGGCGAGGCGTATTCGGTATTGCAGCGCATTGATCCCGCCGGCACGCAATACGAAATTCCGCTGGTGACCGGCTCCGGTGATGACAATCTGCTGATTCTTTCGGCCAAGCCCAGGAACGACGCTCGTGCGGTCCGCAAATACTACTCCTGGCATGACGCGCTGTGGCAGCCGGTTGACGAGCAGGCCTGGAAGCGCGAACTGCCCTCAAGGCTGCCCGCAGGCGCGCGCGTCAGCGTGACCAGCCAGCCGGATCCGCAGAGCCTCAGTGTGCGCATCATCGTCGCCGATGCCGCCGGCCACGGCCGCGGCAAGCCGATGCGCGTTGAGCTGGACTTTGCCGACAGGCAGTTGTTCATTCGCGATGTCGTGGCCGAACCCGCTGCCGGCCGTGTCATGGCGCACACGACTCCGGTTATCGCGCGGTGATATTCGCCCTGCCCATCCTGTTCCCCAAAGTTCAGAACGCAAGACGGCCAACCATGAAAACATCCGGAAAAATCAGCGTCGGGCAACTGCTCATCGGACTCGCGCTGGCCGCCGGCGTGGCGCTGGCAGGCCTGTTCCTGCGGCTGCCCGAGGATGCGTACCGCGGCGAAATCCGCAAGATCGACCGTGAGGCGCGACGCGTCGTGATCCAGCAGCTTGACCAGAAAAAAAGCGCCGGCGGCCTTGTCGTGTCATCGCGGCTGGATGCGGGTGTGGATATCGACGCCTTGCGCGAGGGCGACCGCGTCCGCTTTACGATGTCCGAGAAAAACAAAGAATGGAAAGTCACCCGCACCGAGGCGCAGCCCTGACGCTTTACGCCGCGAATCCCCGGCCCGCAGCCGGTGCCTCCCCCACGTCCCCCAGATTCTGCATGGCCCGCAAACCCTGCACGGCCCTCAAACCCTGCACGGCCCTCAAACCCATACCAACCCATACTAACCCATGCCACCCCATGCCAACCACCAACCGCAAGGAAATAGCTCAATGACATCGCCATCCCCCTCCACGCCGCACCTTGGCACTGTCACGGCCCGGGCTGCGCTCGCGCTATGCGCCGCCATCGCCGCATTGAGCTCGGGCACGCTGCACGCCGCCCCCGTCACCGCGCCCATCACCGGTGAAATACTCCAGCTCAACCTCAACACCGCGGGCGACTACTGGTCCGCCGGCACCATGGTGGTCGGCGGCAAGACCATCACGCTGCCGCGCAACCTGCTCATCGACCTGCCTGCCAACCGCCTCACGCTGTGGCAGTTGTTCGACCAGGCGCCCGCCGCCTGCAAGGCGCTCGGCCAGAGCGGCCTCGCCAAGGGCGACAGCTGCAACACCTCGGGGCAGGGCGGCATTGCCGCCATTTCGGCCAACCGCACCAACGGCGGCAACATCATCGCCGGTGACATGCTGGTCAAAAAAGGCGCCGAACTGTCCACCGGCGTCGTCACCTACATCGACCATACCCAGGGTTACCTGCGCCTGGACGGCAACCTCAACGACCCGAGCACCGGCCTGATGGCGCGCATGAACGACCCCAGCTCGCGCCACACCGTGCAAAGCGGCCTGGGTTGCGCCACCGGCAGCGCCAATTGCAGCGCCGACCCGCGCTTTGCGCTGGATGCCGACAATTACACCAACACCTTCAGCACCGGCTATCCGATGTGCATCCCCAGCACGGTGGCGCGCACTTTTGCCGGCCTTGCCGCGCAGGGCAGCGGCGCGACGCTCTCGGCTGCGGTTGCCGGCGGCACCGTGGTCGCGCTCGCCGACGGCAGTGGCGACCGCCTGTGCCCGGTCAGCAACCGTCCCGACCGCGCCAACCCGATCGGCGTCGCCGTCAACGATTCGCGTTTTTTCGCGCCCATCATGCTCGGTGACAGCGTCAGCCTCGAGGGCAATTTCGAGCGCGTCAACGGCACCTACTTCCTGTCCTTCCATACCTCCAAGGTGCTGGCCGCGCTTGGCACAAGCACCAAGCTGAGCCAGCCCGACTACCTCAAGCCCGACGAGGTGTTCATTGACGCGCCCGGATTCCAGAACCAGCGCGTGCGCAGCCTGGTCATCGGTTACTCGACTCTGCCGCCTGACATCCTGATGCACACCATCCATTACGAACCGCTGACCGGCTCCAAGGTCGAGAAGCCCTGGGCCTCCACCCGCGGCTGCGACACCGTCGCCGGCGCGCTCACCTGCTCGGGCGGCGGTCTGGCCGGTGTTGGTGTGGCCAACAACATTTTCCGTCTTCGCTATGACGTTGATTTCTTCAAGGGCGCGAAAAAAGACCTCAACCCCTGCCAGGTGCTGCGCGCCGATCCGCGCATGGGCACCGGCATCTGCCCGGTCAACCTGAGCACCGACGCCGGCTCCATCGCCGAGCAGTTCGCCGTCCTCAGCCCGATGCCGCGTGAAGTGCAGGCGCGCACCGGCCACCTGCTGGCCGCGCTCGCCGCCGGCATCACGCCGGTCACCGTGGATATTCTCGGCAACGCCGCCACCAACGGGCAGTACCTGTTCCCGTTTGGCATCAACCTCGGTGGCGTCGATATCGTCAACTTCGCCGAAATCGACATCGGCCGCATCAGCACGCCGGTGAGCTTCAGCGGCCTGCCCTGGACGCTGGACCGCCGCCTCAGCCCCAACGGTTGCAAGGCAGGCAGTGTGTGCGAGAGCACGCCCCAGCCGCTCGATCCGTATCCGTTCGAAGGCGGCGACCCGCGCACGCTGGAACCCACGCTGCCCCTGCCGCCGTACAACGACCCGACCTTCACCGCCGCGCCGCTGGGCAGTGTGCGCGACCGCATCCTGTCGTACGTCACGCGCATCGGCACCACGCTGCCGGCACGCTACGATTTCAACGGCAACGCCAGCGTCCTCGCCTGGCCGCCGGTCGACCCGGCAAGGTTCGCCATCGTTGCGACACCGGACGTGGCCTACTGCGCCTCGATCACCGGCACCTGCCTGAGCAGCGTCACGCCGACGCCCGCCCCGACCCCTACGCCGACCCCCACGCCGACCCCCACGCCGACCCCGACACCGACGCCTACGCCTACGCCGACACCCACCCCCACGCCGACGCCGACCAACGATGTCGTGACCATTCGCAGCGTGACCTGGGCAGCGGCAGGTGGCGCCCGCGGCCTGACGGTGGTGGCCAAGAGCTCGCAGCCGGCCAACCCGATACCGTCCCTGTTCGTCACGGTCTTCAACGGTACGACTACGCTGATTGCGCAGACGGCGATGACCCGTGTCACCACCGCCATCGGCGCCATCGCCTGCACCACCGCCGATCCTTGCTGGCAGCTGCCCTTGAGGCGCACACCGGCCGATGTCAAACCGACCTCGGTGGTGGTGCAGTCGAGCAAGCTGGGTAAGGCCACGGCGCTCGCAACGACCTTCCCGTTCTGATTTTTTATCCCTGCCGCACGTCCCGTAGAGCACGTCCCGGACGGCGCGGCGCCAAGGGTGGGAGCCGGAGGCCCCGGTGCAGCCAGCGTGCTGCACCGGGGCCTTCGGTATTGTGCTTTGCGCTTCGCTCCGGATTGTGCGTTTGCGCCGCTGCGGGGACAGTGTGGCTGATGTGGCTGATGTGCCTGAGGTGGCTGATGTGCCTAATGTGCCTGAGGTGGGTGGGGTGGCTCAGGTCTTTGAGTCGGTCTACACGCCTGGAAAGACGACGCGAACGCATAAGCCCGGCCCGTCGGCGCGGTCTTGCAGGCTGACCTCAGCCTGATGCAGCCGGGCGATATCGCGAACGATCGCCAAGCCAAGCCCGGCGCCGTCGCCGGGGCTGCCGGCGACGCGGTGAAAACGCTCGAATACGTTTTCACGCTCGCCAAAGGGGATGCCGGGGCCGTTGTCCTCGACGCTCAATCGCGGCGTGGGCAGCGCCCGCACAACAATCGTGACCCGGCCGTACTCCGGGCTGTAACGCACGGCGTTGTCGATGAGGTTCGACACCAGCTCCTTGAGCAGAACGGCGTTGCCGCGAATGTGCACGGCCTCCTCGCCGGCGTCCAGCTCCAGGTCGATGTGCTTTTCGTGGGCGCCCGCGAGCCAGTGCGCGCCGACCTCGCGCGCGAGCACGCCAAGGTCCAGGTCCTCAAACTGCGGCGTGGCCCCGGTATCGGGGGCGCTGCTGGCGAGGGTCAGCAACTGCCTGGACAAACGCACCACGCGCCGCGAGGCGGTTTGTAATTGCGCCAGGGCGGGGCGCACCTCCGCCATGCTGTCTGCTTTGATGGCGTGTTCGATCTGCAGGTTGATGCCGGCGATGGGCGTGCGCAGCTGGTGTGCCGCGTCGGCGATGAAGCGCTTCTGCGACCTGAGCAGGTGCTCCAGGTTGTCATTGAGCTGGCGCAGGTTTGCGTCAGAGCGTTTCAGCGCCTGCTCGCTCAGGCGCGCGGCCGCGGTCGCGTGCTGCGTCCTGCGCGCGAGTTTCAGGCCGTAAACCAGCACAGCCAGCACCAGCAGCCCGACGATCAGGATGCCGAAGGCGACCATGTTGCTGAGCCCGTTGCGGTATTGCTCGCCCTGCAAAAAAAGGTCCGACTGCAGCGTGTCGATAATGCTGTCCCGGTGGGACATCGCGTCGAGGAATTCGTTGTAGTTGTGGTCCGCGAGGGCCATGCTCGCGTCGGCCCCCTGTTTGTCGCCGGTTTTAAGTTGCACGAAAACCTGCCTGGCGGCCTCGGACATGCGCTGCAGTGGTTTCTCGCCTTGTTCAAGATTGGCCAGCAGGCGGTTGCGTTGCGAGGCCACAGGCAGCTCGCGGAGGATGGCTTTTTCACGCTCGACCAGCGCGAACAAATCGCTGAGGCTGGCGCGCAGCCTTTCCTCCTCGACGGCCGGCCGCACGGTGTTGAAAACATCGTTCACCGGCGCGTTGGTGTCCCGCGCGGCCTTGGTCAATGCCGCGGTGCGCTGGTTGGTCTGGCTCCAGATGGCATTGGCTGCGCTCAGTTCGTGGTAGCCCTCTTGCATCAGCTGGTTCACCCGCCCGATCAAGAGCAGGCCGAACAGGTTGAGGGCGAAAAGAAGGTAATAGATCGCGGCAAAGTCGCTGCGCTCCGCCGGCGGCGGTTCCGTGGCATCAGCGGGCCGCACTGCCGCGCCCTCAATGTTTGCGTCTGACCTGTTTGCGTCTGACCTATTTGCGTCTGCCATAGCCGCGGCTCAGCCCTGTTCTGCCGCGGCGCGGTTGGTCTGGAGCATGTAGCCAAAGCCGCGGATCTGGCGGATGCTCACGCCGGTGCCTTCAAGCTTTTTGCGCAGCCGCGAAATGTTCACCTGAAACAGATTGTTGGTGAGGTCTTCTTCGCCGAGCGCCACAAGCTCGCCCAGGTGCTCCCTGCTGACCGCCTTGCCCTCGTCCGCCATCAGCGCTTCCAGGATGCTGTATTCGCGCGGGGTGAGCACGATGGTCTGGCCGTTGAGCTTGGCGGTGCGGCCGGCCTGATCGAGCACGAGGCTGTCAAATTGCAAAGCCTTGGGCTTCGTTTCCGGGTTGTTGCGCCTGACCAGGGCATGCACGCGCGCCTCAAACTCGGCCAGGTCGAAGGGTTTGCCCAGGTAATCGTCCGCGCCGGCTTTGAGCCCCTTCACGCGCTCGGAGACGGCGTCGCGTGCGGTGACGATAAGCACCGGGATGTGGTTGTCACGGGCGCGCAGGCGGCGCAGCAATTCAAGGCCGTCCAGGCGCGGCAGTCCCAGATCGAGGATCGCCAGGTCGTAGGGCTCGGCCTCCAGCGTGTCATACGCATGCACGCCATCGGTCAGGCAGTGCGCCGAATAACCGCTGTTGCGCAGCGCCCTGCTCATGCCGTCGGCGAGCACGGCGTCGTCTTCTACGATAAGGATGCGAGAGGGCATGTGGCGGGCCGGTGATGGAGGTGGGCGGTGCGTCAGACCGGGTTGGTGTCAGGCAAGCCGGTGCCGCTCTTTGTACAAACTTTAAAACCTTTACAAGCTTCTCAACCGCGCCATCAAGCCGGCGCTAGAAACTTGGCCGCCTGCATTGCTGTGACGGGTTGGTAACCCACTGGTAACGCACTGGCAACGGATTGGCAACGCATTGGCAACGCATTGGCGACTGATTGGCGACTGATTGGCGACTGATTGGCGACTGATTAGCGACTGATTAGCGACAGGCTGACGGGCAGTGGACGATGCCCGTCAGTCACATTTCAATCCTATCAGAAATGTCATTTGATTCAAGCAGGGCGAAGCGCAGGCATGGGGATGGAGCACGGTGAATCGCGCCCTGTCCGCAGCCCATCCCCCCCGCGTTGAAAGCCCGGGCCACCGCTGGTGCCGGCGCCAATAACAAACGCCGGCACAAACGCCGGCACGCGTCCGCGAAGCGGTTACGCGCCGTTACACCGGCCGCACGCCGCGTGACCAACGCCTGACGCTACGACCACATAAGTCGCGCCGCGCCCATGGAAAATGCTGACGTTGATTTCATTTATTACGATTAATTCAATTTCAGGAAGGAGCCGAAATGTCAATGTTTAAAGCTTCATTCAGTCTGGCCCGCAGCGCGTTATGCACGGCGGGCGCGCTTGCCGCGGTGCTCGGCCTTGGCGCGGGCACGCTGCAGGCGGCGCCCACCGCTGCACCGATTTCCGGTGAAATCCAGCACCTGTCGCTGACCACCCCCGGTGATTACTGGTCGGGCGGCACCATCGTTGTCGGCAACCAGTCGATCATCATCCCGCGCAACCTGCTGGCAGACCTGCCGGCAAACCGGCTGACGCTGTGGCAGCTGGTCGACCAGGCGCCGGCGGCGTGCAAGGCGCTGGGACAAACCGGCCTGGCCAAGTCCGATACCTGTAACACCAGCGGCAAGGGCGGCTTTGCGTTCGTTGCCGCCAACCGCACCCGCAACGGCAATGTCATCGCCGGCGACCTGTTCCTGGAAAAGGGTCGCGAGAGTCTTTCCGGGGTGGTGACCTACATCAACCATAACGACGGTTATCTGCGCATCAACGGTACGCCGGCCAATCCACTGACCCCGACGGTGGACCCGGGTACCGGCCTGCTCGCGCGCATGAACGATCCGAGTTCGCGCCACACCATACAGGCTGGCCTCGGCTGCGCAACCGGATCCGAAAACTGCAGCCCCGATGCGCGCTTCGGCAACGACGCCGACAACTACACCAACGCTGCGGTCACCGGCTATCCGATGTGCATCCCCAGCCGCGTCGCACGCACCTGGGCCGGCCTGCCAGCGCAGGGCACCGGCGTGGATGCCTCTCCGGCGGTGGCTGGCGGCACGGCCCGCTCCAATGCGGGCAACAACGCCAACGGTGATCCGCTGTGTCCGCAGACCAATCGTCCGGCGAATCCCAATACCCCGGTCGCAGACTCCCGGCGCATGGCGCCGATCCAGGTCGGTGACCATATGAGCCTGGAGGGCAGCTATGAAGTCGTAAACGGCGTGCGCTTTCTGTCCTTCCATACCTCGACCACCTCGGTGGCGATTGCCACCAGTCCCGCATTGACCCAACCCGATTACCTGGCGCCGGATGAAGTCGAGCTGGATGCGCCCGGCTACAACAACCTGCGTATCCGCGGGCTGTTCATCGGCTATTCGACGCTGCCGCCGGACGTGCTGTTCTGGACCGTGCACTATGACCCGGTTGAAAACCTGCCTCACGAAAAGCCGCTGGGCACCACCAAGGGCTGCGATCTGGTGACGCGCGCCGGGAATGACTGCGGCCTGAATAATGGCCTGGTTGCGGGTGTCGGCAACAACATCTGGAAGCTGCGCTACAACCTCGACTTCCTCGAGGGCGCGCGCGAACGCGAAAACCCCTGTATCCACCTGCGCGCTGATACGCGCCTGGGCAATGGTTTTTGCCCGAACAACCAGAGTGCACGTGCGGTGTCGCTCAATGACATCTTCGGCGTGCTGAGCCCGCTGCCGCGCGAAATCATCATGCGTACCGGCCATCTGCTGGCTGCGCGCGCCGCCGGCTACGAGCCGGTGACCGTGGACATCCGTGGCAACAAGGCGACCAACGGCGAATACCTGTTCCCCATTGCCAACGGAATTCTCGGCATGGGCGGCCTCGGTGGCATCGGGATGCCCGAAATGGTCGAAGTCGACCTGACCAAGACCGCGATGCCGTTTATCTTCACCTCCATGCCCTGGACGCTCGACCGTCGCCTCAGCCCCGGTGGTTGCAAGGACGTTTGCGAAAGCACACCGCAGCCGCTGGACCCCTACCCGTTCGAGGGCCTCGACCCGCGGACCCAGGCTGAGAACATTCCGGTCGGCACCTACAACGACCCGCAGTTCACCGCCGCGCCGCTGAGCGATGTGCGTAACCGCATCCTGTCCTATATGACCCGTATCGGCACCGCCGAGCCGGCAGTGTATGACTTCAACGGCGATGCCAGCGTGCTGGCCTGGCCACCGGCTGATCCGGCTGCGCTGCCGATCCGCGTTACGCCGCAGATCGCGTATTGCGACAAGGGCGCTGCCACGGGCAATACCAGCTGCATGCAAGCCGTGTCGCCGCCCGTGTGTGCTGCGCCGCTGGTGCTGCAGAACGGTTCCTGCGTGCAGACGCGGATTACGGTCGCTGCCGAAGCGCCGCCGGCACCGCCGACCTTTACCACGGATGTGACTGCGCCTGTCACGCCGCCTGTCACGCCGCCGGCCATCGATACCGTGACCATCAGCCGTGTGGTGTGGGTGCCGATCGGTGGTCTGCGTGGCCTGCGGGTCATCGCCAAGTCCTCGCAGCCCGCCGGACCGGTTCCCAATCTGTTTGTCACCGCGTTTGACGGCGCCAACGTGCTGTTGCCCCAGACCGCAATGACTCGTTCGGTGACACCGATCGCCACCGATATCGGTGTCGTGGATTGCTCGGCCACCGATCCTTGCTGGCAACTGCCGCTGACCCGGCTGCCGCGTGACGTGAAGCCAAGCTCGGTGGTGGTGCAGTCGAGCAAGGGCGGCACCGCAACGCAGTCTGCCACCAACAATCAATCGTTCTGATCGGGGGCGCCATGAACCATTCACGCAGCGCTTCCCTTAATTTCAATTTCGAGCAAGGAAACCCCATGTTTTCCAAACCAATCCAGTGCGCGCGTATCGTGCGCAAGACTGCGGCAGCCCTCAGCCTGATGATCGCGTCAGGCCTGAGCCTGGCGCCGATGACGGCGCAGGCCGCGACATCGGTGACAATCAGCGGCGAGATTTCGCGCATCACCTTGACCACGCCGGGCGATTACTGGTCCGCCGGTACGATGGTCATCAGCGGGCAGTACGTGACCATCCCGCGCAACCTGCTGATCGACCTGCCGGCCAACCGGCTGACCCTGTGGCAGCTGTTCGACCAGGCGCAGGCGGCGTGCAAGACCCTGGGCGAGACCGGGCTGACCAGCACCGACCGTTGCAACACCACGGGCACCGGCGCCTACGCCAGCATTTCCGCCAACCGCACCAACGGCGGCAACATCATTGCCGGGGACATGCTGATCGACAAGGGGCAGGAGGTTGTCTCCGGCACAGTGACCTACATCAACCACGTTGACGGCTATATGCGCATCAACGGCACGCCGGCCGCCGCGGCAACCCCCACGGTTGATCCGGGCACCGGGATGATGGCGCGGATGAATGATCCGACCCAGCGCCACACCGTGCAGCAGGGCCTTGGCTGTGCCACCGGCAGTCCCAATTGCAGCGCCGACCCGCGCTTTACCAACGACCCCGACAACTACACCAATACCGCGGTGACCGGCTATCCGATGTGCCTCCCCAGCCGGGTGGCGCGTACCTGGGCCGGCCTGCCAGCGCAGGGCACCGGCGTGGATGCCTCTCCGGCGGTGGCTGGCGGCACGGCCCGCTCCAATGCGGGCAACAACGCCAACGGTGATCCGCTGTGTCCGCATACCAATCGTCCGACGACACCCAATACACCGGTCGCGGACTCCCGTCGCATGGCGCCGATCCTCGTTGGCGACGATATCAAGCTTGAAGGCAATTTCGAGACCGTCAACGGTGTGCGCTTCCTGTCCTTCCACAGTTCGGTTACGGAAATTGCGCTGGAGACCAAGACTGCGCTGAGCCAGCCCGATTACCTCGCACCCGATGAGGTCGAGCAGGATGCACCTGGCTACGAGAACCTGCGCGCCCGCACGCTGCTGATCGGCTTTTCGACGCTGCGCCCCGATGTGCTGCTGTGGACCCTGCACTATGACCCGGTGACCAACAGCCGTGTCGAGAAGCCCTGGGCTTCGGTGCTCGCCTGTGACCTGATCAGCGGCGCTGCTGATTGCAGCGCCAACGGCCTCGTACCCGGGGTCGGCGGCCATATCTGGAAGATTCGTTACAACGTCGACTTTGCCACCGGCTCCAACGAGCCCGCCGATAACCCCTGCAGCAACCTGCGTGCCGAACCGCGCTTTGGCAATCCCGCCCAATTCTGCCCGGTCAACCAGAGCACACAGGCGGGCTCTATCGCCGAGCAACTGGCCATCGTCAGCCCGATGCCGCGCGAAATCATTGCGCGTACCGGACACCGGCTGGCAGCGCTGGCCGCCGGCATCGAGCCGACCACGGTGGATATCAAGGGTGCAGCGGCCACCAACGGTGAGTATCTGGTGCCGCTGGGCGTCAATCTTGGCGGTGTCGGTTTCCCCGAATTCAATGAGTTCGACCTGACCAAGATGGCCTGGCCCTTCCAGTTCACCGGCCTGCCGTGGACGCTGGACCGTCGCCTCAGCCCCGGTGGCTGCAAGGACGGGATCTGCGAGTCCACACCGCAGCCGCTCGATCCCTATCCCTTCGAAGGTGTCGATCCGCGCCTGCAGGCACGCAATCTGCCGACCGGTGTCTACAACGATCCGCGTTTCACCGCGGCGCCGCTGAGCGATGCGCGCAACCGTATCCTGTCCTATGTGACGCCGGTGGGTGGCACGGTTGATTTCAACGGCAATGCGAGCGTATTGGCCTGGCCCCCGATTGACCCGCCGACCTTCGCGGTGGCGGTGACACCGGCTGAAACCTTCTGCGCGTCGAGCACCGGCAGTTGCACGACGACAGTGGCTGCGCCCGTGTGCGTGGCACCGCTGGTGTTGCGCAACGGCGCCTGCATGCCGGCAGCACTGCTGGCAGCCGCACCGGCGCCGGTCAATCCGCCGGTGGTGCCGGTGGTGACGCCGGTGATTACACCGCCCCCGCCGCCGGTGGTGACGCCGGTCGCGACAGCCGATACCGTGACCATCGAGGGTGTGACATGGACGCAGTTGGGTGGCCGCCGGGGGCTGATGGTAGTGGCCAAGACCTCAAGCCCTGCAACGCCGGTACCGACCCTGTTTGTGACGGCGTTCAGCAGTGTCAATACGGTGCTGCCGCAAACCCAAATGACGCGCGTTACCGCGCCCATCAACCTGCTGCAGGAAGCCAATGGTGCTGCGGTGGTGATTGGCACGGTGCAGTGCAGCCAGGCCAGCCCTTGCTGGCAGTTGCCCGTGACCAAATTGGCTGCCGATCGAATCAAGCCGACCTCGGTGGTGGTGCAGTCGAGCAAAGGCGGGAGCGCAACGGCATTCGCCACCAACGGACCGGGGTTTTGATTTGATCATGTGTTGAGGTTCGCGGCGTAACGCCCCGGACTGAAAGGGCTCGAGGGCCCCGGTGCAGCCAGCGCGCTGCCCCGGGGCCTTCGGCTTTTTGAAGGGCGCTATGCCGGCCCGCCGCCGGCGCTGACACAGCGTTACAAAAGCCAGACGCTAAGCAGCACGAAAATCACTGCGCCCTTGGATAAGGTGTCATCCATCGGCAAGGTATGAATGTACCAAGCACCGAGCACCAAGCACCGAGCACCGAGCACTGAACAGGAAAACAAGCACATGAGCGCATCAAGCACCACGCAAATGCCCGCCGCCGCGCCGGAGCGCAGCGGCCTTGCCGTGCAGCGCGAAAGCGAGATACGGCCGCCGCCGCCCGTCGCCGCGTTCAACCTGACGCGCCGCTTTGCCGTGCTCAGCCTGCTGGTCATCGCCCTGATCAGCCTGGGCTCCTCGGTGGTGCTGTCGCGCTTCCTCACCAAGGCCATGCTGCAACGCGATGCCGAGGTGACGATGCAGTTTGTGCTGGCGTCGCGCCTGCAGCGCAATGCCGATGAATATTTTCTCAACCACGGCGAACGTACCAAGAGGGTGATGGAGACGGAGAATTATTTTTCCCGCCTCACCACCATGCCCGATGTGCTGCGCGCGCAGGTCTATGACGCCACCGGCGCCGTGCTCTGGTCGAGCACCCCTTCGGCGATCTACCACACCTTCGCCAGCAACCCCGAGCTGGATAAATCACTCGCCGGGGAGCTCGTCGTCGAGGCCGACATCCTCGAGTCGCGCCAATACATCAAACCCGAGCATGTCTTTGCCGCCGTTCCCGAAAAGCAGTTCGTCGAATATTACATTCCGGTCTGGGACGGCGCCCATGCAAAAGTCATCGGTTCGGTCGAGCTCTACAAGTCGCCCGACGCGCTGTTCAGCGCCATCCGCAGCGGCTTGCAACTGATCTGGCTGTGCGCGCTTTGCGGGGGCATCCTGATGTACGGCGTGCTGTTCTGGGTGGTGCGCCGCGGGCAGCAAGTCATCCGCCAGCAGCAGACGCGCATCGCCAGCAACGAGGGCTTTGCCGCGGTCGGCGAGATCGCCGCGGCGGTGGCGCACAACATCCGCAACCCGCTCGCCGCCATCCGCTCATCGGCCGAACTGATGGCCACCGACAGCCACGGCACCTACAGTGAATTCGGACGCGACATCATGGCCGAGGTTGACCGCCTCGAATTGTGGATACGCAGCCTGCTCAATTACGCCCATGCCGGCACCCGTGTCCCCGGTCGTATCGACACCAATGCGTTGTTGCGCGGTTTTATCGGCCGCATGGAAGAAGAGTTCGCCCGGCGCGGCGTCACCGTCAGCCTGCACCTCGATCCGGCGGTGCCGCAGGTGCTCGTTGACGCGCTGATGCTCGAGCAGATCATCCGCACACTGGTCGCCAATGCCGCGGACGCCATGCCAATGGGCGGGGTCATCGGCATCAGCAGCCGCGCGCAAGCGGGCGCCGGGCAAATCGAGATCAGCGTCGCCGACACCGGTGTCGGCATCCCGGCCGCGCAGCTCAAACGCGCCTTTATCGCACCCCGCAGCACCAAAACACACGGCCTGGGCATCGGCCTGCCGCTGGTGGGCCGCACCCTCGAAAGAATGGGCGGCGGCATCAGTGTGCGCAGCACGCCCGGCCGCGGCACCACCGTCACCATTACCCTTCCACTTACCGTATCGGGAACCCAATCATGATACCGACCGTCCTTTTGATCGAAGATGAACCCACGCTGGCGAAAAACATCTGCTTTTTTCTTGAGCGTGAGGGCCTCGCCGTCGAGATGGCATCAAGCGGCGAAGCCGGCCTGGAAATGCTCGACCAGTTCAAGCCGCAGGTGGTGCTGCTCGACTACGGCCTGCCCGGCATCGACGGCCTCGAGGTGCTCAGTCGCATCATGGCCAAAGCCCCGCGCACCCGCGTCATCATGCTCACCGGCAGCGGCAGCGAACAGACTGCGGTCAATGCGCTCAAGGGCGGCGCCGCCGATTACCTGAAAAAACCGATGGAGCTGGCCGCGCTGCGGCTGGTGATCGACAGCGCGCTGCAGCGCCGGCGCAGCGAGGACCTGCCCGAGGGCATGCGCGCGGTGCGTCACGCCTGCATCATGGACACGCTGGAGCGCCGGCGTAAAGGCGACCCGCTGGAAGCGCAGACGACCTCCTGGCAGGGCAAGCTGGTGGCCGAGCCGCTGCACGCCGCCGCCGCGCTCGCAAGCGTGGCAACGCCGGCCGTCGCGGCAAGGCCGGCAACCGGCGCCACCCCGGTCGCGCCGTCCAGGTCTGCGTCGCGCGAGAACGGCCTCGCCGCGCTGGTGGGTGAATCGGCGCCGATGTTTTCGCTCAAGGCGCTGATCGGAAAAGTCATTGATGCCGACCTGCAGCTGAGCGGCGCCGATTCGCCGGTGGTGCTGATCACCGGCGAGACCGGCACCGGCAAGGAGCTGGTGGCGCGCGCGCTGCACTTCGAGGGCCGGCGCAAGACCGGGCCCTTCATTGAAATCAATTGCGCCGGCATACCGGCGACGATGCTCGAAGCCGAGCTGTTCGGCCATGAGCGCGGCGCCTTTACCGACGCCAAGGAGGCCAAGCCCGGGCTGATCGAATCGGCCGCAGGCGGCACGCTGTTTCTCGATGAAATCGGCGACCTCGACCTCGCCTCCCAGGCCAAGCTGCTCAAGGTGCTCGAAGAGCGCCGCGTGCGCCGTATCGGCGCCCTGCAGGATCGCAGCATCGACACGCGGTTCCTGGCCGCCACCAGCTGCGACCTCGAAGCCATGGTGCGCGAAGGGCGTTTTCGGGCCGACCTGTACTACCGCCTGCGCATGATCCGTGTGCACGTGCCGCCACTGCGCGAGCGCGGTGTTGATGTGGTGCGGCTGGCCGAGCATTTCCTTGGCATTTACGGCGGGCGCTACGGTAAACCCGGCCTGCGCCTGAGCAGCGACGCCATGGCCGCCCTCAACCGCCACACCTGGGAGGGCAATGTGCGCGAACTCAAGAACACCATCGAGCAGGCGGTGGTGCTTGCCGGCGGCGAGAGCATCGGTGTCGCCGATCTGGGCATCCGTATCGTCGGCAAGGGGGAAAGCGCCTCGGTCAGTCATATTTTCGAGCGCGGCGAATCGCTGAACCTGCGCCAGGTGGAGCGCGACATGCTGGTCACCGCCTTGCAAGAATCGGGCGCCAACGTCAGCAAGGCGGCGCGCATGCTGGGCATTTCGCGCGACACCCTGCGTGACCGCGCGAAGAAATTCGCGATCTCGATCTGATCCGTGGCCGGGCGGGAAGGTGCCGCGCGCCGGCCGCTTCCCCACCCCGATGCCCCACCCAATTGGGTGATATGACCCGATTTTTGCGCAACCGCTTGGTCGCGTCGCGTCGCACTAAAAGTTAAATGTCATTAAAAGCAATGTCTTGCAAATAAAGGCCGTGCTGACTTGCAACTGGTGCGATCGTTGCATGTGACAAGGATGTGATAAGCGCGTGAATGCTGCGATGCCAGCCGCCACGAAGCTTTTTTTCGCATTTTTAGTCAGGAGCATTTTTCATGGAACACCAAAACGTGTCCGAAACGCCATTGCCCCCTTGCGTCCTGGCCGTGCGCGACGCAGCGCCCCGCCCGCTGTCGGTGCTGCTCATCGAGGACGAGCCCGTCCTGGCCAAGAACATCAACAGCTTTCTTACCCGCCAGGGCTATGAGGTGTTCGAGGCGCGCAGCGGCGAGGCCGGCCTGGAATTATTCGATCGCATCAATCCCGGCGTGGTCTTGCTCGACTACAACCTGCCCGGCATGAACGGGCTGGAGGTGCTGGCGGGCATCGTCGCGCGCGACACCGGCGCCAAGGTGGTGGTCATGACCGGCAACGGCAGCGAGGATACCGCCATCACCGCGCTCAAGGGCGGTGTCGCCGACTACCTGATCAAACCCATCGCACTCGCCGGCATGCTGCCGCTCATCGACCGGCTGTCCGGGCGCGTGCAGCCGGTGCCGGTGTTGGCGCCGGTGCCGGCACTGGTTTCAGCGTCGGCACCGGACGTGGCGCCATCGTATTGCGATACCCCCGTGTTGCAGCGGGTGCGCGCCATGGGTGGGGTCTTCACACCCGGCATCCGCCTGCCGGCCGACGCGCCCAACGCGGGCCTTGTGCGGCTGGTGGGCGAGTCGGCGCCCATGCGCAGGCTCAAGACGCTGATCGGAAAAGTCATCGATGCCGACATGCGGCTGAGCGGCGCCGATTCGCCGGTGGTGCTGATCACCGGCGAGACCGGCACCGGCAAGGGGCTGGTGGCGCGCGCGCTGCACTTCGAGGGCCGGCGCAAGACCGGGCCCTTCATTGAAATCAATTGCGCCGGCATACCGGCGGCGCTGCTCGAAGCCGAGCTGTTCGGCCATGAGCGCGGCGCCTTTACCGACGCCAAGGAGGCCAAGCCCGGCCTGATCGAATCGGCCGCAGGCGGCACGCTGTTTCTCGATGAAATCGGCGACCTCGACCTCGCCTCCCAGGCCAAGCTGCTCAAGGTGCTCGAAGAGCGCCGCGTGCGCCGTATCGGCGCCGTGCACGATCGCAGCATCGACACGCGGTTCCTGGCCGCCACCAGCTGCGACCTCGAGATCATGGTGCGCGAAGGGCGTTTTCGCGCCGACCTGTACTACCGCCTGCGCATGATCCGTGTGCACGTGCCGCCACTGCGCGAGCGCGG
>CAITSH010000110.1 GCA_903895005.1 uncultured Pseudomonadota bacterium | reverse complement strand
GTCCCATTCGTCAGACGTATAGGACTGGGCCGGATCAAGATGCTTCGGACGCTCGGCAAACGAGCTGTAGAGAATGTTGCGGCCGCGTTCACCGGACGGATAGGGATCGTTCCAGGCGTCGCTGCATCCGCACAGCAAAAGCACTGAAAAAAGGGAGAAAAAAATCGCGGCCCGCATGCCCAAAGTGTAGCGGATTTTGCCGTCGCGGCGGACAAAGTGCGGGCGGGTGCTGGGCTATAATCGCGCAGTCTCCAAGCACGTACTGAAGGAACCAAACTCCATGGGCTTTCTCGCCGGCAAACGCATACTGATCACCGGGCTCCTGTCCAACCGTTCGATTTCGTGGGGCATCGCCAAGGCGTGCCAGCGTGAGGGAGCGATCCTCGCCTTCACCTACCAGAATGAACGCTTCAAGGACCGCGTTGCCGAAATGGCGAAAGAACTGGGCAGTGAGCTCACGTTTGCCTGCGACGTCGCAAATGACGAGGAAATCATCGCCCTCTTCTCGGCCCTTGGAAAAGAATGGGACGGCCTTGACGGGCTTGTGCATGCAATCGCATTCGCCCCGCGTGAGGCGATCGCCGGGGATTTCCTTGAAGGGGTGTCGCGCGAAGCCTTCCGCGTGGCGCATGACGTTTCAAGCTACAGTTTTGCGGCACTGGCCAAAGGCGCGCTGCCCCTGATGCGCGGCAGGAACGGCTGTATGGTGACACTCACCTACCTGGGAGCCGACCGTGTCGTTCCCAATTACAACACGATGGGTTTGGCCAAGGCCAGCCTTGAGGCGGCAGTGCGGTATCTGGCGAGCAGTGTGGGCCCAGCCGGAATACGCGTAAACGGAATATCTGCCGGCCCCATAAAGACGCTGGCGGCGGCGGGCATCTCCGGGTTCGGCAAAATACTGAAGTTTGTAGAGGAAAATGCGCCGATGCGCCGCAACGTAACCATCGACGATGTCGGCAACGTCACCGCATTCATGCTCTCTGATCTCGCGAACGGGATCACCGGCGAAATCACCTACGTTGACTCGGGATTTAATACCGTGGTCGGCGGAATCGGCCAGGGCTCCGCAGCCGAGTAACCCATGACCTAGCTTGGACGGCCCATTCGCGGGTCCGCCCAGGCCTCACTGCCTCGGCTGAACGGTGAGGCGAAGCTCTCCCGCCGCCGTTACTGCGTCTGCTTTTTCTCCAGCGCGGCCTTGTTGATCTGGACTTTGGCGTTGTCGCGAAGTCCGCCGACGAACGCCTGGTACTCCTGCGCGGCAACCACGCGCGTCAATTGCTGCCGCACGCTCTTTTCCTTTTCCGTCTCGATCTTTTCGGGACGTACCACTTTGGAAACACGGTACAAAACGTAGCCCGATTCGTTTTGAACCAGTCCGGAATAGGCAGGTAACTTTGCCGAACTGGTGCGAAACACCGATGCCAGTGCGTCGGGTTTGAAACCAAGCGGCGCGTCGCGGCTTATGAGCTTGGGCGCCCCCCAGGTGACGTCAGACGCCTCGCCCTTGGTCAGGACCGCCAATTTCTCGGCCCCCGCTTTCTGAGCCATCGCCAGCGCCTCCTGGCGCGTCAGGATCTTAACCACGTCCGCACGGACCTCTTCGAGGGGACGGATGACCGCCGGCTTGTGCTCCAGGACGCGTGCCACCGCCAGCACGCCCGAGGCAACCTCGACCGCCTCGGTGTTGCGCTTGTTTTTCAGGACGTCCTCGCCGAAAAGGGCGGAAAGCAATTTTGGATTCGCCAAAGGCGATTGCGGCGCAGCGCCGACAGCACCCTGGCGGCTTATCCAATCACTTTTCTGCACGGGCAGCTTGAACTTGTCACTCAGCGGCTGAAGGCTGTCAGCCTGTTCGTACGCCGTATTGCTGAACACTTCGGCAGACTCGGCGTATTTCTTGCCGGCGCGCTGCTTTTTCAGGTCACGTTCGATGTCCGCCTTCGCGGCATCAAAGTCCTTCACCTGCGGGGCCGGGATCAGGATATGACTGGCCTGGCGCTCATCGCCCTTGACCGCTGTGAGCTTGATGATATGAAAGCCAAAATCCGACTCAACCAGCCCGGACAGCTGTCCGGGCTGCAACTTCCACGCGGCGGCCTCAAAAGGCTTCACCATCATGCCGCGACCAAAGAAGCCCAAATCGCCTCCCTTGTCCTTGGATCCCGGGTCCTGCGAATATTTCTTTGCGATATCCGCAAACGCGCCCGGATTTTTTTGCGCCTCCGCCAGCGCCTCTTCCGCCTTCTTCTTCGCAACCGAGCGCTCGGCGAACTTTACGCCCATGTTGTCGTCGTACCATTTCCTTATCTCAGCAGCGGCGACCGGTTCCTGGGACGCCAGTCCATCGGCTGACAACGTGACGTATTCAGCCCGAACCATGTCCGGTGTCTGGAAGCGCATCTTGTTCGAATCGTAAAACGCCTGGATGGCTTCAGGCGTGAGCTTTACCTGTGCGGAAAACTGCTCGGGCGTGATAATCGCCTCGGACACTTCGCGCTGCTCACCGCGCGTCAGCGCAAGCTGGCGTGCAACCGTGACGGGCACGAAGCCGGACTCCGCGACGCCTGCGAGCAGTTGTTGCATGGCGATGTCGTGACGAAGGTTGGCCTCAAAAGACTGCTCCGTAAGATTCTGAGCGCGCAACATCGTTGAATACGTCGACTGGGAAAATTTTCCGTTGTCCTGGAAGGCGGGTTCAGCCGCGATCAATTGGCGCAGTTGCTCATCACCCGCCA
The DNA here is from genome assembly GCA_903895005.1 of uncultured Pseudomonadota bacterium. Next base: position 685 of record CAITSH010000110.1, on the reverse strand, counting down.
TCAAGTTGTTTTTAAGCCCGTACACCGTCAACAGGCGCTGGGTAATCAGCCCGTCGAGTAATTCTCCGCGCATCTCAGGCGTATCCAGCAAGGTTGGATCAATTCCGCGCAATGCTTTGCCAAGGCGCTCCTGCTGGTTACGCAAGGCGTTGGCAAATTCCTGGTCTGTGATCTTGGTGCCGGCGACGTCGGCCACCTCGGCATTTGAATTGAACACCCTCTGGTAGGACTCCAGCCCGAAAAATGCAAAGGGCAGCATGATCAGACCGAGAATAATCTGCAGCAAAAGCTTGTGGTTGTGTACAAAATCGAACATGAGACCTCGGAATGCCAGCTAGGGTGAAATTAAAAAAACAAAGGCGAACCACCGTTCGCCTCGGCGACGTTGCCGCGGCCAATTCAGCCGTCCGGTGCAACGCCTTGATGAGTTAGAAAATTGCCTAAAGAAGCCGCTCGGCTTGCCCGCAGAAATGTCACGGGAAATACGGCCTTTGCTAGGCGAATTTAACCACGAAACACCCGTTTTTAGCAATTTACGCCCGCGCCACCGTCTGCAGGTATCAGAGGGTATTCCAAGCGATTTTCAAGGTAGAAACGAAAACGGCCCGACGAATCGGGCCGTTGCGTTTTGGCGGAGTGGACGGGACTCGAACCCGCGACCCCCGGCGTGACAGGCCGGTATTCT
>CAITSH010000109.1 GCA_903895005.1 uncultured Pseudomonadota bacterium | reverse complement strand
TCTGGTGAAGCCTGTCGCTGTCGTCGTTTGACACCGGTGGAAGCCGGCGTGGGGCGTGTGCGCGTCATACTACGCCGGCGCGGGGAACATGGAAAGGGTATGTGATATCAAGCCCCTGGACGGTACGTCAGGACGCTTAATTATGCGGGCGCTTAACTTCCGCCCGGGGGTGAAAATGGTTTTTGAGGTCCGGACCGTGGCAGGGCCGGTGCAGCCGCGCTATTTGATGCGCCGCAGCGTGGGCTTGCCCGTGGGCCGGGCCGGCGGGGTGTCGGGTGCGTCAGGTGGGGGCGCCGGCTCGGAAGACTCCGACTCTGAGGCTTGGGATGAAGCCTGCAAGCCCTCGGGTTCAAACGCCGTGGACTGGCGCTGGTCGGTGTCGAATGACATGCCGCGGCCGTTTTCGCGGGCGTATACCGCCGAGACGGCGGAAATGGGCACCGAGATTTCGCGCGCAATGCCGCCAAAGCGCGCCTGCAGCTCGACGAACTCGTTACCCAGTTGCAGCTTGTTGGCTGCGAGCGGCCCGATGTTGAGGACAATCTCGCCGTTGCGCACGTACTCCATCGGGACACGCGTGTTGGCGTCCACCACCACCGAGATATACGGCGTAAAACCGCTGTCCATGCACCATTCGTAGATGGCGCGAACAAGGAAGGGCTTGGTGGAGGGGATGGCGGTTTCGGACATGGCAGACGATCGTGCGGGAATGCGGCCTTGAAGGATGCCTGCTTCCGGCAGCCCGTTACTTGCGCATCACTTTTTCGGACGGCGTGAGCGCCTCGATAAACGCCGGGCGCGAGAACAGGCGCTCCGCGTATTTCATCAGTGGCGCGGCCTGCTTACCAAGCGAAATGCCGTAGTAGTCAAGACGCCACAGCAACGGCGAAATGGCCACATCGAGCATGGAAAAATCATCGCCCAGCATGTGCTTTTGCTTGGTGAACACGGGCGCGAGCTCGGTCAGGCGGTCGGTGACGTGGGCGCGGGCCTTGTCCTGTTGCTTCTGGTTGCCTTTTTCGAGGGCTTCGATCTGAGAGAAGAGCTCGACCTCGAAGTTGAACAGGAACAGGCGGGCGCGGGCGCGCATGACCGGGTCGGCGGGCATCAGTTGCGGGTGCGGGAAGCGCTCGTCGATGTACTCGTTGATGATGTTCGACTCATAGAGGATGAGGTCGCGCTCGACCAGCACCGGCAGGCGGTTGTAAGGATTCATCACCGCGATGTCTTCGGGCTTGTTGAACATGTCGACGTCGATGATCTGGAAGTCCATGCCCTTTTCATAGAGCACGATGCGGCAGCGTTGCGAGAACGGGCAGGTGGTTCCGGAGTAAAGATTCATCATGATGTTCTAACCTATGAGACGGATACGACAGGACTGATAAAACCCGGTGATGCACGACCCGGGGAGTAAAGACGAAGACGGCGGGCCAGGCCCGCCGCATTCAGAGTTCTGCAGCGCTTTCGAGTACCGCCCCCCCGTTACAAAGGAAAGCCGGGCACCCGCTTTGATTCTTAGTGCACGTCCTTCCAGAACTCACGCTTGAGCAGCCAGGTGAGCACCAGCATGACGCCCAGCACCATCAGGACGATGAAGCCGACCTGCTTGCGCTGCAGCTGGCCGGGCTCGCCCATCCACACGAGAAACGCGGTGAGGTCGCGCACGGTACGGTCGTATTCGACTGCCGACTGCGAACCGGGCACGAGGGTTTCGAACCTGGCTTTTTTCAGCTGGTTGCCGTGGGCATCCTTGATCGGCTCGCCGCTGGCGGTTTTGACGACTTCTTCGCTGTAACTGCGCTGACCCTGCAGCGTCCACAGCACGTGCGGCATGCCGACGTTGGGGAACACCGTGTTGTTCCAACCCGTGGGGCGGCTGTCGTCACGGTAAAAACCCCGCAGGTAGGAGTAAATCCAGTCGGCGCCGCGGGCGCGTGCGATCACCGACAGGTCGGGCGGTGCGGCCCCGAACCATTCCTTTGCATCGCCCTTGGGCATCGCGATGTTCATATTCTCGCCGACCTTTTCCGCGGTGAACAGCAGGTTGTCCTTGATCTGCGCTTCGGTGAGACCGAGGTCGCGCAGGCGGTTGTAGCGCATGAGCGAGGCAGAGTGGCAGTTAAGGCAGCTGTTTACGAAAGTGCGTGCGCCGCTTTGCAGGCTCACGAGGTCGGCCACGTCGATCGGCGCACGATCGAGCCTGACCGTTTCGTTGGCGCCTGCGGATGCGGAGGCGCCAACCAGGGCGAGAACTATCAGGAATTTTTTCATGTTCATTACCCCGTCACCCTTTCCGGCACCGGCTTCACAGAATCGATCTTGGTGTACCACGGCATCAGCAGGAAAAACGCGAAGTAGATGACCGTACAAATGCGCGCCACCAGTGTCGCGCGCTCCACGCCGCCCAGCCAGGCGCCGGCCTGGCCCCAAACGTTGGTCGCTTCGGTGCCGAGGTAACCCAGGATCAGGAACACAACGACAAACAGCGCGAGGGCCGTCTTGCACAGCGGGCCCTTGTAGCGGATCGACTTCACCGGGCTGCGATCGAGCCACGGAATGGCAAAGAAGATCATCGTAGCAGCGCCCATCGCGATAACGCCGGGGAACTGCGAGTTAAACAGCGGCGGCACCGCGCGCAGGATCGAGTAGTAGGGCGTGAAGTACCAGACCGGCGCGATATGCAACGGCGTCTTCAGCGGGTCGGCCGGAACGAAGTTGTTGGCCTCCAGGAAGTAACCGCCCATTTCCGGCGCGAAGAACAGGATCAGCGAGAAGATGATCAGGAAGAACACTGCGCCGAAGCTGTCTTTCACCGTGTAGTACGGGTGGAATGGGATGCCGTCGAGGGGGATGCCGTTGGCGTCGGTCTTTTCCTTGATCTCGATGCCGTCCGGGTTGTTGGAACCCACTTCGTGCAGCGCGATGAGGTGGGCGGCAACAAGCCCGAGCAGCACCAGCGGCAGCGCGATGACATGGAAGGCGAAGAAGCGGTTGAGCGTGGCATCGGAGATGACGTAGTCACCGCGAATCCACAGCGACAGGTCCGGGCCGATGAAGGGCACCGCACCGAAGAGGTTGACGATCACCTGCGCGCCCCAGAAGGACATCTGGCCCCAGGGCAGCAGGTAGCCAAAGAACGCCTCGCCCATCAGCACGAGGTAGATCAGCATACCGAAGATCCACAGCAGTTCGCGCGGTTTCTGGTACGAACCGTAGAGCAGCGCGCGGAACATGTGCAGGTAGACGACGACGAAGAAGGCCGAGGCGCCGGTGGAGTGCATGTAACGCACCAACCAGCCCCACGAGACTTCGCGCATGATGTACTCGACCGATGCGAAGGCCTGCGCCGCGTCGGGCTTGTAGTTCATGGTGAGGAAGATGCCGGTGGTGATCTGAATCACCAGCACGAGCAGCGCGAACCCGCCGAAGTAGTTCCAGAAGTTGAAGTTTTTCGGCGCGTAGTACTGGGCGAGGTGCGTGTTCCAGTTTTCCATCAACGGGAAGCGCTTGTCGACCCAGGTCAGCAGGTCGGAGGCGGGCTTGTTGAGAGCGCCCAGGTCGGTGACGACGACCGGTTTCTTTTCAGTGGCTGCCATGGCTCAGGCCCCCTTCTTGTCTTCGCCGATCACGATCCGGGTGTCGGACAGGAAGGCGTATTTGGGGACTTCAAGGTTGATCGGGGCGGGTACGCCCTTGTAGACGCGGCCGGCGAAGTCGAACTTGGAGCCGTGGCAGGGGCAGTAAAAGCCGCCGTTCCAGTCGGCGCCCATTTCGGCCTTGGTTTCCTCGGACTTGAGCTGCGGCGAGCAACCGAGGTGGGTGCATACGCCCACCAGCACGGCATATTCATCCTTGATGGAGCGGAATTCGTTCTTGGCGTACTCGGGTTGTTGCGGCACGTCCGACTGCGGATCGGCGACAAAACCGTTGTCCTTCTTGATGGACTCGAGCATTTCCTTGGTGCGGCGGATGATCCAGACCGGCTTGCCGCGCCACTCGACGACCTGCATGTCGCCCGGGGCGAGGGTGCTGATATCGGCCTCGACCGGGGCACCGAGGGCCTTGGCACGCTCGGAGGGCATCATGGTGGCCGCGAAGGGCAGCGCCGCTGCAACGCCGCAGGCACCGCCTGCCGCCGCAGTCATGACGATCAGCCTGCGCCGACCGGGGTTCATTGCCGGAGGATTGCTCATGACGGGAAAAGCTCCAGTGAGAAGAATTCGGGGAAGGACGGCATTATAGCGGAAGGACCCAGTTTTCTCCAAATTCTAGACGCTAAGCCACTGAAAATCAGGGAGAAATAGGTTCAATTCCCAGGTTCTGGGAGGGGTGGCAGGCAGCGCGTGCCGGACAGGCGGGTCAGACCGGATTGGGGATATCGATAAACCGGTGCTCGATGCCAAAACGCGCGGCGAGGTGGGCGCCCAGGGCCTGCACGCCGAAGCGCTCAGTGGCGTGGTGTCCGGCGGCAATATAGGCGACGCCCGACTCACGCGCGAGGTGGACCTGGGGTTCGGAGATCTCGCCGGTGATGAAGGCGTCGATTCCGAGGGGGATTGCATCCTCAAAATAGCCTTGCGCGCCGCCGGTGCACCAGGCAACGCGGGCGATGCGTTGCGACGGGTCGCCGATGACGGTGGGCGCGCGCCCGAGTCGCGCCTCGATATGCGCGGCGAGCGCCGACAGCGGCTGCACATCGGGCAGGCGGCCGTTGACGACGATGTTCTGGTCGCCCGAGCGACCCTCTTCGGTAAAGCCGAGCAAGGCGCCAAGCTGCGTGTTGTTGCCATGCTCGGGGTGCGCATCGAGCGGCAGGTGATAGGCGAACAGGCTGATGTCATGTTGCAGCAACAAGCCGATGCGCCGGCGGCGCGTGCCGGTGATGCGCCCGTCCTCGCCTTTCCAGAAGTAGCCGTGGTGCACCAGAAGCGCGTCGGCGCCCGCGGCGACCGCCTCTTCGATCATGGCATGGCTCGCGGTGACACCGGTGATAATCCGCGCCACCTCGCCGCGCCCTTCCACCTGCAGGCCGTTTGGGCAATAATCGTGGAAACGCGAAACCTCGAGTAATTGGTCGAGATAGCGGGCGAGTTCGTCGCGTTGCATAGTCATGTTTTTCCGTTCGGCGTCAGGCATTTCAGCGTCACTACAGATCCGCATCATTGTACTTCGGGCGACCGGGGGCATCGGCACAACAACAACGCAACGCGGAACGCCAAACCGGAACGCCACATCTAAGGGAGTCACAACCGTCGTGCGCAAGCTTTGGCTCATTTTCAGTCAGGCCGCCACCATCAGTCTCGCCGTGCTGTTTGTGGTGGCCACCCTGCGCCCGGAGTGGCTGGGACGGCAGTCCAGCCCCGGCGGCGCCCAGGTCATCGGGCTCAAGGAGGCGGGCCCGGCGGCATCCGGTTCACAGGCGGTTCCGGCCCGCGTCGGTTCATACAGCGAGGCGGTGCGAAAGGCCGTGCCCGCGGTGGTGAACATCTTTACCTCCAAGGCGGTGAAGACACCGCGCAACCCGTTTGCCAACGACCCCCTGTTCCGGCAGTTTTTCGGCGACCAGCCCGAACGCGAACAGCGCTCGACCGGCCTCGGGTCCGGGGTGATCGTCAGCAACAAGGGCTATATCCTCACCAACCACCACGTGATTGAGGCCGCCGACGAGATCGAGGTGGCGACCGCGGACGGCAAGAAATTCAAGGCGCGCGTGGTGGGCAGCGACCCAGACACCGACATTGCAGTGTTGCAGGTGGAAACCGAATCGCTGCCGGCGATCACCTTTGGCAACGACGGCAGCCTGCGCGCGGGCGATGTCGTGCTGGCCATCGGGAACCCTTTCGGCGTCGGGCAAACGGTGACGATGGGCATCGTCTCGGCGGTCGGTCGCAGCCACCTTGGCATCAACACCTTCGAAAATTTCATCCAGACCGATGCGGCAATCAACCCGGGTAATTCCGGCGGCGCGCTGATTGACTCCAGCGGCAACCTGGTGGGCATCAACACGGCGATCTACTCGCAGTCGGGCGGCTCCATGGGCATCGGCTTTGCAATCCCCGCCTCGAGCGCGCGCCAGGTGATGGAAAGCATCATCGAAACAGGCAGCGTGACGCGCGGCTGGATCGGCGTTGAGGCGCAGGAGATCACACCCGAGCTGGCCGAGTCATTCAAGCTCAAGGCAACCTCGGGTGCGCTGATCGCGGGCGTGGTGCGCGGCGGGCCGGCCGACAAGGGCGGCGTGCGGCCGGGCGACGTGTTGCTGGCGGTGGAGGGCAAGCCGGTCACCGACCCGCAAAGCATGCTGACGCTGGTGGCGGCGCTGGTCCCGGGCAAGCCGGCGAAAATACAGATCCGCCGCGACACCAAGGACATGGACCTCCAGATCGAGGTGGGCAAGCGACCAAGCCCGCCCCAATCCAAGCGTCGCTAAAACGTCGCAAGGCTGCGTGTGCATCAGGTGCACGCAGTGAAATAAAAAAGGGGCTCACGCCCCTTTTTTATTTCCTGGCCCGCTGAACTACTTGCCCTGCTCCGCCGGTGCCGTGGCATCGGTGACTGCGGCATCACCGGAACTTCCGGCATCGGCGGCCGGCGCATCCGGATCGGTGGCGGGCCGCTTGCCGACAAAGCGCCCGAGGATGATCCCAGCCTCATAGAGCAGGCACATCGGAATGGCGAGCAGCAGTTGCGACAGCACGTCGGGCGGGGTCACCACCGCCGACACAACGAAGGAACCGACGATCACATAGGGCCGCGCTTCGTTGAGCTGCTTGATGTTCACCAGTCCCATGCGCACGAGCACCACCACGACGATGGGTATTTCGAAGGTCACACCGAAGGCGACGAACATGGTGATGACAAAGTTGAGGTATTGCTCGATGTCAGGCGCGGGGGTGATGCTCTTTGGCGCAAATTCGTTGATGAATGCAAAAATCTTGCCAAAAACAAAAAAGTAGCAAAACGCCACGCCGGTAAGGAACAGCGCTGTGCTGGCGACAATGACCGGCAGTGCGAAGCGCTTTTCGTGCTGGTAGAGGCCGGGCGCGATGAAAGCCCAGGCCTGGAAAAGCACGTAGGGCAGCGCGACCATGAAGGCGACCATCATGGTGACCTTGACCGGAATGAGAAAGGGCGTAATCACGCCGGTGGCGATCATCTTGGTACCCTCTGGCAGGGCCTGCATCAGCGGCAGTGCCAGCACGTCGTAAATGGCCGAGGAACCGGGCCAGAAAAACAGCAGCACGAAAACCGCCGCCACGGCGAGCAGCGCGCGCAGCAGGCGGTCGCGCAGCTCGATCAGGTGGGAGATGAAGGTGTCCTGGACGCTCATGCCGTTCCTGTTTTTCCCGGCGCCGCTGCAGGAGCGGGAACCGTTGCCGCCATGTCACCCGCGGCCGACGCCGCGGTGGACGAATGAACGGGCGCGGCATCGGTCGATGCGGGCTGGGTGAAGACACTGTCGAAAGGCTCGGCCGAGGGAACCGGAATGTCGGCTGCCGCCGTCTGCATCGAGGGAATGCCGTCTGCCGCGGCCTTGATGGCGGCATCGAGGCTTTCGTTGGTCCCGGTCGGGTTGCCGATGGTATTGCTGGCGCCGCCGCTCGCATCGGCGATGGCATCGGACACCGGTGCGACGACGCCCTGGTTGAGCTCCTGCTCGGCGGCACTCACTTGGGTCGCAATCGAACTTTCGACTTCCTTAGCCGCGTCCTGGAACTGCGTTTGGATCTTGCGCAGCTCGTCGAGCTCCATTTCGCGGTTGATGTCGGCCTTTACATCGTTGACATAGCGCTGCAGGCGCCCCACCAGCAGGCCGACCGTGCGGGCGACCTTGGGCAGGCGCTCGGGCCCGATTACGATCAGCGCGACGACACCGATGACGACTAGCTCGGAAAATCCGACATCAAACATGGCTGGATGGGTTCAGGGAAACGGGGTTGCGGGGTCTAAAAAAACAAACCGCGCATGAGCGCGCGGTCTGGGTGGAACTGGACTGAACGGCGATCAGCCGCAGATTCAGACCTTGCTCTCGGTCTTATTCTGCACTTCCACGTCAATCGTACGACCGGTCACCTGCGCATCTGCGGGTTTGTCGGCGGCGGATTCTTTCATCCCGTCCTTGAAACCCTTGACGGCGCCACCGAGGTCCGAACCCATGTTGCGCAGTTTCTTGGTGCCAAACACCAGCATTACGATGACCAGGACGATCAGCCAGTGCCATATGCTGAAAGAGCCCATTATTGCCTCCGTTACGTTTTATTCAATTTCGAAAAAGGGGCGTTGCCCTTGTCCGCTTTAGTTTCTGACCAGCATCGGCCCCAATGGTTCCGGTCCGCCGATGACATGCATATGCACATGATACACCTCCTGCTGCCCTACGCGCCCGGTGTTGATGATGGTGCGAAATCCATCCTCGGCACCCTGTTCGCGCGCGAGGCGCCCGGCCACGGTTAGCATTTTCCCCATGGCGTTGCAGTGGTCGGCGTGGGCCTCGTAGAGGCTCGCGACATGCATCTTAGGAATAATCAGGAAGTGCACCGGGGCCGCTGGGTGCAGGTCATGGAACGCCAGCACCTCATCGTCCTCGTAGACCTTGCGCGATGGAATCTCACCACGGACGATCTTGCAAAAGACACAGTTCGGATCGCTTGGCATCAGTCTTTCTCCGATTCATTGCGGGCGCTGTCCTTGCGCGCGGCCTTTTCGTCTATGCCCGAAATACCTTCGCGGCGGCGCAATTCCATCAGTACGTCGGAGGGTTTGAGCCCGTAATGGGCAAGCATGACGATGCAGTGGAACCACAGGTCGGCGGTTTCGCCGACGATGCGCAGGCGGTCACCATCCTTGGCCGCCATGACGGTCTCGGTGGCTTCTTCGCCGATTTTTTTCAGGATGGCATCCTCGCCCTTGGCGAACAGGCGCGATACATAGGAACCATCAGGGTCACCGCCCTTGCGGCTTTCCATGACCTCGGAAAGGCGCGAAAGGATTTCAGCCAGATGCTGTTCATTTCCCATAAATCTCCTTCGGGTCCTTGAGGACCGGATCGGTGAGCACCCACTGGCCGTTGTCGAGCTTCTGGAAAAAGCAGTTATGGCGGCCGGTGTGGCAGGCGATGCCGCCGACCTGTTCGACCCTGAGCAGCACGACATCTTCGTCGCAGTCGAGGCGTATTTCGAGCACCTTTTGCACGTGGCCCGACTCCTCGCCCTTATGCCAGAGTTTTTTGCGTGAACGCGACCAGTACACCGCCTGCGCAGTGGCCGCGGTCTGAGCCAGAGCTTCGCGGTTCATCCAGGCGAGGGTCAGCACCTT
>CAITSH010000108.1 GCA_903895005.1 uncultured Pseudomonadota bacterium | reverse complement strand
GGACCGACTGGCAAGGCTGGGCTGAGGCTGAATCAGCGCAAACCGTACCCGCGCGCAAGCCCGGCGCCGGTGAACTCAAGGTCATTGAAGATGCGCCAGGCAGTTATGTGTCGAAGCGGCTGGACGACGCTCCGTCCTGACGGCGCGCTAGGCGAGGAGCCTAGGGTCTAGGGTTGGGTCAATCTCGCCCGGCGTTTGTGTTTCGGGGAAATTTAAAGCGGCAGCTGGCGTGGCTTGCGCGGCGCGTGGGCAAACATGCGTTCAAACAACCATCCGGGTAACAGGCGCAGCACACATCCTGTCACGCCCATCTGCCACGGGATGGTCACGCGGCGTTGTTTTGCTGCAATCACCCTGGCGAATCGATGCGCCGCATCTTCTGCTGAAATGATAAACGGCATGGGGTAGGGGTTGACGTCGGTCATGGGCGTTCGCACGTAGCCCGGGCAGATGGTCGTTACGGTGATGCCGGAACCGCGCAGTTCGGTGCGCAGGCTTTCCAGATAGGTGATGGCCGCGGATTTTGATGCGCTGTAGGCTGCGGCACCTGGCAGGCCGCGAAAGCCGGCAACGCTGGCGATCCCGACGAGGCTGCCGCTGCCCCGCGCGCGCATTGCTTCGAGGAACGGCTGGAAGGTGGCCGCCATGCCAAAGACATTGACATCCATCACGCGGCGAAACGCCGCGAGGTCATCGGCGCAGTCGCTTGACGTTCCCACCGAGATGCCGGCATTGGCGATGACGATGTCGGGTGGTCCGAATTGCTTGATGAACGACGCGGCAACTTGCCCCATCGCACCGCTATCCGTTACGTCTGCCGCCCAGACTGCAATGTTTCCGGGATATCGGGATGCCAGTTTGTCGAGAAGGTCTGCGCGTCTGGCAATGGCGCCGACGCGGGCGCCCGAGCGGGCGTAATGGGCGGCGAGGGCGGCACCGAGGCCGCTGGAGGCGCCGGTGATGACGACCCTGGGCGAATCGCTCAGTTGCCCCGCTCCTTGCGGGCGATTTCGACAAGCTGGTTGAGGATAGTCGGAATTTGCTTCGTGCTGCCGACGAGCCTGGCTGAAGTGACGAACTTGCCGTCGACAATCAGCGTTGGAACACCGCGGATGTTGAAGTCGTGCATGAGTTTACGTGCTGCCTCAACTTTTGCCTTTGTGGCTTCCGAGCCGTAAGCCTCGGTGAATTTTTGCGTATCTACCCTGTTGCGTGTCACCCATTCGAGCATCACCTTTTCGTCGTTGAGCTTGATGCCGTCAAAGTGGAAGTTGTCGTAAATCGGGAAATGCAGGCGACCCAGGTCGCCCGTCGCTTCGAGGGCGTAAAACAGCTTCGCGAACGCCTCCCAGTTTTCCGAAGACAAAGCCGGTACCCGCGTCAGTTTTACGTATTCCGGGGCGATTGATTGCCAGCGCGACAGGCCCGGTTCAAGTTCGTAACAAATGGGGCAGCCGTAGTAGAAAAACTCGATGACCTCGATTTTCCCGGGCGTCGATGGCGGCGACGCCTGCTCCAAGCGGGTGTATTCGCGATTGGCTTGGATTTGCGCGGAGGCGAGTCCCGAGCAAGCGCATAGCAGAAGGAGAAACAGGAATCGGGAGAGCGAGGGGGGAACGCACATGGCAGTCTCCGGTGATAGCACCAAATGATACGGCTTTATGCGGCAAATTGCCAAAGCGTCGGCCAGGAAGTAGGCTGTGCTGGTGGATAAGAACCTTATGTACCTTGCCTTTGCCGGTCTTTTGTTTCTTTGCGTTGTTACGCCGGTACAGGGCTGGGGACAGGGCTATGCGGAAGAGGATCGCGATTGGGGGGTTCCCGCGCAGAGTGCATTGAAGCGTCCGCCGTACACAGCCCCGACGCCGCGTGAAATTCCGGGGGCGGCTGTAATCGGGACGCAGGCGCTGCAGACGATGCTCGCGTCTGCGCAGAAACCGCTGTTGATCGATGTTCTGGCCGCGCAGGGGCACGCTTCCCTTCCGGGCGCGCTGTGGATTAGCGGTGCAGGAAGAGGCAGCAATTTTTTTGACCCGGTGCAAGCCGCGATGAGCGATGCGCTGGCGCAGATTACCCGGGGTAACAAGGACCAGCCTATCGTGTTTTTCTGCGCCAGTGTCCAGTGCTGGCTTTCGTACAACGCTGCGCTTCGCACCAGCGCCCTGGGCTATGCACAGGTGTACTGGTATCGCGGCGGCATTGAGGCGTGGCGGGCTGCCGGGCTGACGCTGGAACCGCTTGGATCGCGTAACTAACCGGTGGGGTGCCGCGGGTTAGTTACGCAGATCGGGCTTACTTTTTTGCTGGTGACTTGGCCGCTTCACCTAGGGCTTTGGTGATCAGGAATTCAGTGGTGGTCAGCATCGCACCCGCGCTGCCGTGTTTTCCGGCGCTGACGATATATTTGCCCTGGACGGCGAGGGTGGGCACGCCGTCGAGCTGGTAGGCCTGGGTCAGTTGCAGTGCCCGCTTGAGCTTGCTTTCGACGGCAAACGAACGGTATGCCGCACTGAATTTGGCCGGGTCACCGCCTTTTTTGCCCAACCATTCGGCCACGGCCTTTTCGTCGGTGATTTTCAGGCCGTCTTTGTGAATGGCATCAAACAGCGCGCGATGCACGCGCTCGATATCGCCGGTCGCTTCAAGTGCGTAATATGCTCGCCCGGCGAGCGCCCATTGGTCGTTGAATATTGCCGGAACACGCCTGAACTGGGCATCTTTGGGTAGCTTTTTCAGCCACGGTTCCAGCGTCGGCTCCAGGGCGTAGCAATGCGGGCAGTTGTACCAGAAGAATTCCAGTACCTCGATTTTGTTGCCCGAATCAACCGGTTGTGGCTGCTTGAGTTCGGCATAGTCAATGCCGGGCTGAGGCCCCTGCGCGGAGGCGCCGAGCGGGATCAGGGTGATAAGTGCAAACAGTCCGGCGATGAGTGCTTTGAACATGAACGTCTCCGAGTTGGAAGGTAATCCGCCTAGTTTTTTGCGACCGGATCTTTCACTTTGACCAGTGTCGCCTCAATTCCGTTCTGTGCCAACGTGGATCTCGTGCGATTAAGGTCGTCAATCTTGGTATAGGGACCGATTCGTACCCGGTACCACATGCCTTTTTCGGCCAGATTCGTCGGTTCCACGCCCGCCTCGAGCCCCAGCAATGCCAGTTTCGCCTTGAGGTTGTCTGCATCTGCCGGATTTTGGAATGCCCCTGCCTGCAACAGGTAGAAGTCTTTCAGGTCTTTCCCGTCGGCTGCGGCTTTTGCGGCGTCTTTCGCGGCCTGTTTAATCTGTTGTTCGGAAACCGGCTCCTCCTGGCCTGGCAGGATTTTGTAGAAATCAAAGCGCGGCTTGTCACCACCCGCCTTGTCGGGTGCCGTCTTGAGGGTGTCGGCAAGGTTCGGTGCAGCGGCTGCCGCCTTGGGGGACGCCGCCTTATCCGCAGGCTTTACTTTGTCGAGAAACGGGATGGGAGTCTTGTTGATATACACCGCAATCCCGGCTGCGAGGCCCAGGCCCAGGATGATCCCGATGAACACGCCAAGGAGCGTGCTTCCGCCCGAAGATTTTTTTGCAGCGTGGCGTGGTTTGAAGTCTTTACTCATCGGTGGTCACATTTTCTCAGGCGCGCTTACGCCCAGCAGGGCGAGT
>CAITSH010000107.1 GCA_903895005.1 uncultured Pseudomonadota bacterium | reverse complement strand
GTTTTTTTCTTTCTTTCAAAAACGAATGAAACCCCGTTTCACTCTTCTCGCGCGCAAAGATGCGCGCCGTCATACCGATACTGCTGCTCGCTGCCGCCTCTGCCCGCGTGGGTCGCGAGCAGCACGTGCTCGCGCGCTCAGCGGATGTCGGCGCTTCTTCACTTTCTTCCAGCGATGGCTCGCTCTCGCTGTGGAGCGCGACCGCGCTGCGCAAGGCATACGAAAACTACGCGACGCAGGGCTTTGGCTTTATGGCTCTTGGCGGCGCGGTACAGAATGCAAGGGCGATCGGGGCTTCAAGCATCGATAAGATCGACGCGAATCTCCGGACGTCAGCGCCGGGTGTTTCTGGATCGGTGTGGGCGCCTTGCGCTGCGACTGCGCCGGTGGACCTGCCGCTGACGCTGTCAGGGCTCACTGGCGTAACAGCTGCACTCGAGGCGCTCGTGGCGGGCAAGGTGACGATCCGCCTCTGGTGCGGCGTCACAGAAGCGGACCCGCGCGTCATGTCGACGCGCGTCGCGTTTAAGATCGCGGCCATCGCCCAAGCCGCGTCAGCGGGCGCGTGGGCGCTGCCAACCACCGTTGTTAATGTGCTGCCGAGCACGTATCACGACGGACGTCCATTTCAGTTTAACTCCATTTCCTTTGTGTCGTTTGGGAACAAAAACGTCCCCCTGCCGGCGGGCGCCGGGGCCGATGCGACGCCCGGAGACATCACAACGATGCGCGCCGCGCTCACTCGCGGCGGCATCTTCCTCGCGGGCAACATGCTGAGCGAGAATGCGGCAGTGCAAGGACAGGCGTTGGCGGCTCGCGGCGGAGCCACCGCCCAAGGTGCGGCACGCATCGTTGGCGACGCCGTCTACGACTACGCGCCCGTCGCGAGCAAAAATGAGGCGCGCCCCAACCTTAACCCTATCGCGGTTGACGCCAAGGTCATGCATGAGGTGTGCCACCTCATGCAGCAGGTGGCGAGCCCACTTTCTTACTCAGCCAATTTCGCGCCGACGTGGACACAGCAAGATGTTGCTCTATGCATAAAGGGCGTCTCGCAGTACGCGGGCACGCACCCCAACGAGTGCGTCGCCGAGATTTGCACCGCCAAAGCGCTCGGTCTCCAGCTAAGCCCCGCCGTCGAAACCTTTTACCAAGCGCAGGGCGGCCCCTCTGGCATCACCCCCGTCCTCGAACAGATGCTCAGCTTTGTCAGCAACAAGAACCAGGCTGGCGCCAGTGGCTGGGGCTGGAAAAACGCCGCAGTTCCGTGAGGGGAAGTGTGTAGCCGCAGCGCCTCAGCCGCGCCCGAGCGCCACTCTCTGCCAGGGCCGGCTGGGGCTGGGCTGGGGGCCTTTTTTTTCCAGCATTCTTTGTTCAACTGTCTTTTTCTTCTTCTTCTCCCATTGGGGGCGCGAACGCGGCCGCCGCTTCCCCATTCTTTCCCCCTCTCTCCTCTCTTCTTTACATATGGCTGGTCCCCCAGCCGCACCGGTCGACCCCGGTCTGGTCGTCATAGGGAATAGCGTGTCGCACT
>CAITSH010000106.1 GCA_903895005.1 uncultured Pseudomonadota bacterium | reverse complement strand
GGACAGGAAATTGTCATGGCACAGGCGTGCCAGCTTGCGATGCGAATTGTGTGCCTGCGCCTGTTCATAAAACGCCCACAGCTTCACATAGGCAAGGACATCGGATTTTTCGTCATTGAATTTCTGGTGCGCGGCATCGGCCGCCTGGGCCCGGTCGTGCGGCCGGTCGCGCGGATCCTGAACCGAGAGCGCCGAGGCGATGACCAGCACCTCGGCAAGCGCGTTTTCGTTGCGTGCCGCAAGAATCATGCGTCCGATGCGCGGATCGAGCGGCAACTTCGCCAGTTGCCGGCCAATGGCGGTGAGATTGTTGTCATCATCCACCGCGCCCAGTTCGTTGAGCAGCGCATAGCCGTCAGCAATGGCCCGCGGCAGCGGCGGTTCAATGAAGGGGAAATCCTCGACCTCGCCCAGGTGCAGCGACTTCATGCGCAAGATCACCGCCGCAAGGGACGAGCGCAGGATTTCCGGGTCGGTGTAGGCCGGACGCGCGTTGTGATCGGCCTCCTCGTAAAGGCGAATGCAAACGCCGCTGGCGACACGGCCACAACGGCCGGCGCGCTGGCGCGCCGCCGCCTGCGACACCTTTTCGACCTGCAATTGTTCGACCTTGCTGCGATAACTGTAGCGCTTGACCCGTGCCTGCCCGACATCAACGACATAGCGGATGCCGGGCACCGTCAGCGACGTCTCGGCGACGTTGGTGGCGAGCACGATGCGCCGGCCGATGTGCGACCGGAACACGCGGTCCTGCTCTGCTGCGGTCAGGCGCGAGTACAGCGGCAAGACCTCGGTATGTGGGGGATGGTGCTTGCGCAGCGCCTCGGCCGCCTCGCGGATTTCGCGCTCACCGGGCAGGAACACCAACACGTCGCCCTGGCCGATACGCGCAAGTTCGTCCACCGCATCGACGATGGCCGCTTCAATGTCGATCTCGCCGGACTCATCCGGCTGCGGGTCCCGGTAACGCACCTCCACCGGATACAGGCGCCCCGACACCTCGATCACCGGAGCCGGTTTGCCATCGGCGACGAAGTGATTGGCAAAGCGTTCGGCATCGATCGTCGCCGAAGTGATGATGAGCTTGAGGTCGGGCCGGCGCGGCAGCAATTGCTTGAGGTAGCCGAGCAGGAAATCAATATTGAGGCTGCGTTCGTGCGCCTCGTCGATGATCAGCGTGTCGTACTGCGAAAGCGTCGGGTCGCCCTGCGTTTCCGCGAGCAGGATGCCGTCGGTCATCAGCTTGATGTAGCTTTGCGGGCCGATGCGGTCGTTGAAGCGAATCTTGTAGCCGACGGCGCCGCCAAGCTCGGTCTTCAACTCTTCGGCGATGCGCGCGGCCGTGGCGCGCGCGGCGATGCGCCGCGGCTGCGTGTGGCCTATCAGCCCGGCCACGCCGCGCCCCAGCTCAAGGCAAATTTTTGGCAGTTGCGTAGTCTTGCCTGACCCGGTTTCGCCACAAACGATGACCACCTG
Source organism: uncultured Pseudomonadota bacterium (assembly GCA_903895005.1). Next base: position 5,638 of record CAITSH010000106.1, on the reverse strand, counting down.
GTGTTCGCTGATGGCCTTGGCGATATCCTCGCGTCGGCCGCTGACCGGAAGATCAGGCGGGAATGTCGGGCGTGGCAGCGCCGCGCGGCGCGCCTCGAGCTCGGCCTCGGAGCGGTGGTACCGGGCCTGCCGGCTGACGCCTGCAGGGTCGTTTCCGGGACGCGTCATCGCCCGCAAAGCCGCACCAGACGGGCGTTTCCAGGCATCATACTTCGCCGCTCAATTGACTATCCTCCCCAGACGCACCGCCGTCTGGCCCTTGCGATGGCGGAGCGACGGCATGATCAGCACGCAATTGTCGTAGGGCGTGCGCACCTCGGCGTCACCATCGTGACCGATCAGGGTGCCGGCACCGGGCAGGATCTCCATGCCAACCCAGGGCTGGACAAAGCTGAACGAATCGGTCCTGATCGTCACCGCCTCGGTAACCTCCACCACCGTCTGCGCCTGCGCAGTCGCGCCGGGATCGAGGTGGGGGGACGCGAAAGCAGGCGTGATCACGCCAAAATGCAGCAAGAATCGCAGGGTGGTGTCGACCGCCACGCGCGCGCTGGCCGACTCCCAGTGCTGGCCGCATTCGATCAGCAGGGCGTTCTTCGCATTCGCCTCATCAGAAAAAGCCCCGTGGTCGCGCATGCGCATCCCCGCCGCATGCCCCGCATCGCACACCAGCCACGCGGGTGAGCCTAGCGCCCGGGCCAGAACGCGGGCTTTTTGCGTCATGCCGCAAAGCATCAGCGGCGGCGTCTTGTTCTGCATTGAGTGGATGTCGAACAGGTAGTCGACGCCGGCCACCAAAGGCCTCAATACGCGCGCACGGCGCAGTTCGACGCTGTCGCGCGCCCCGTCCAGCACCGCGGGGTCCCAGACGCGGTTAAAGTCCTCATCCACCAGACGGGACGCCCCCGGATGCGCGGGGTCAAACCGCGCGTAGGCCGCAACGTTGTTGAAGGCCAGCGTCAGCTTTCCGTGCAGCGGGCGCACGCCGATCCGGAAAAGAAAATCCAGGGCAATGGCGCCGCACAACTCGTTGCCATGGGTCAGGGCGCACACCATCACGTGCGGCCCCGGCTTTCCGCTGTCAAACGTGGTGACGTAATCAACGCCGGTGTTACCCTTGCGGTAGGGCGTGATATCGGGCGGAACAAGCTCGACGGGATGACTCACGGCGGTCATTTACGGACGGCACCTGAAATGAATACAAGATTATAAAAGCCGCCCCCTGGGGTGGGAACGGGGCGCACAGCCCGCCTCAGCTTGGCCCGGTCAATCAAATTAAACAAAAAGGGCGCATTGCTGCGCCCTTTTAAACCGTGCAACGGCCGAACGCGGCCGTTGAACGCCTGCTTACGCCTTCTTGGCGTAGGCGTTGCACCAGCCTTTACCGGCAACCTGCTTGCCCGGGAAAATGGCGCAGTTGGCGAAGGCATCGGTAGCCTTACCCTGATACAGCGCGCAACCAAAGCAATTCTGGCCTGCGGCGTACTTGGAGAACTTGGCCTTGTCGACCTTGGTGGCGTCTTCCTTGTAGCCAAGACCGGCGGCTTGCGGGTCGGATTCTGCGACTTTGGCCTGCGCGAAGGCTTCGCGTGCGACCAGGCCGCCGATGGCGATGGCGGGTACGAGCTTGAACATGAACTGTCGGCGAGATTGCATGAAATACTCCTGAAGGGTACTGGCTGAAAAGTGGCTAGCTTAAAACCTGGCCCGGGGAAATCACCGTCTATCCGGCGGCCGGCACAGAATGGGGTGGATTTTACCCCAGTCACCGTCCTGAGGCACGGATGCCTCACCCGGGTTTCCCATCCGGCTGTGACATACGGATGCCCCATTCCGGGTCAACCGACGCTCGCAGGGCCGGAGACTCGCCATACCCCGAAAAGACGGGCTTTTACCCCCGTGGCGGTGCGCCTGGTCCGGGCGTCACTCCCCCGGGGTCCCCGGAGTAGAATATGGCTTGTCCACAGAGTTATCTTTGTAGTGAGCCCGCATACCCCTCCAGAGACCGTCCGCCGGATCCTAGACCCGCACACGCCCAGCGCCGAAGTTGAGCGGTTGCTGCAAGTCCTGTCCGACGCGGAAAAAACGGACATCATCCTGCGCCTCGCCCAGGCCGCTCACCGCCAGGCGCAGTTCGTCGATATCGCCAATCGCATTTCGGACACGCTGTCGCTCGACGTATTGTTCCCGCGCCTCATGGAGGTGGTGACAGAAGCGCTGGGCGCCGACCGCAGTTCGCTGTTCCTGCACGACCCGGAGAGCGGCGAATTGTTCTCGCGCGTAATGCAGGGCAGCGTCATGGGCGAGGTACGTTTCCCCGCCACCGTCGGTGTCGCCGGCGCGGTATTCGCGAACGGTCACGGCAGGATCATTGCCGATGCCTACGCCGAACCCCTGTTCAACCGCGAAATGGACCAGCACACCGGTTACCGCACGCGCAACCTGCTGTGCGTCCCGATCAGGAACCGCAAGCAGGAAGTCATCGGCATCACCCAGGTTCTCAACAAGCGCGTTGGCACGTTTGACACCGGCGACCTGCAGTTGCTGGAAGCATTGTCCAACCAGGCCGCCTCAGCGCTCGAAAACGCGAGGATATTTGAGAAAGTCGATCGCGCGCAACGCGAAGAGGCACTGCTTCTCGAAGTGGTCAGTTCGATAGCGTCTGAAATCGTACTGCAGCCGCTGCTGCAAAAAATCATGGATGCGGCGACACAACTGCTCGATGCCGAGCGCGGCTCGCTGTTCCTGTACGATCCTGCGGGCCGCGAGCTCTATTCCCGTGTAGCGGGGGGCGCTTCGACCGGGGAAATTCGTTTTCCCAGCAATGCGGGGATCGCCGGCGAATGCTTTACGGCGGGCGCGCCGGTCAATATTCCGGACGCCTATGCCGATGCGCGTTTCAATCCGGAAGTCGACCGGCAAACCGGATTCAAGACGCGCAACATGCTGTGCATGCCGATCGCCACGCAGCACGGCAACAGCGTGGGCGTTATGCAGATACTGAACAAACGCGCGGGTTCCTTCGGCCGCGACGACGAAAAACGCCTCGTCGCCCTGTGCGCCCAGGCGGCTATCTCGATCGAGAACGCACAGTTGTTCGAGCAGGTGAAAACCGCCCACAACTACAACGAGGGCATCCTTCGCAGCATGAGCAACGGCGTTGTAACGATGGACGCCAATTTCACCGTGACCAAGGTCAACCAGGCCGCCCTGCGCATCCTGCGCGCGAATGCCCCGCAGGTCGAGGGAAAAACACCGCAGGAGATACTGGGCTCGCGCAACGCCTGGATCCTCGACAGCCTGGACAAGGTCCGCTCGACCGGAAAAACCGACATCACCGTCGACACCGACCTGCTGTTGGAAAGCAACGAGGCGGTGTCGGTGAACCTCACCGCCGTTCCCCTGGTCACGACGCAGGACAACCCCATCGGCTACATGCTCGTGATCGAGGACATCAGCCGCGAAAAGCGCCTGCGAAACACCATGTCCCGCTATATGAGTAAGGCCGTCGTCGACCAATTGCTCGAAAGCGGTGATGCCACGCTGGCTGGCGTCGGGCGCGAGGTGAGCGTGCTGTTCTCGGACATCCGCGGCTTCACCTCGATATCCGAGACACTGGGTGCGCGCGAAACCATCGTGATGCTCAACGAATATTTCACCGACATGGTCGATATCGTGTTCGCCCACAACGGCATCCTGGACAAATATATCGGCGACATGATCATGGCTGTTTTCGGCTCGGTGATGACCGGCGAAACAGACGCCGACGATGCCGTCGAGGTCGGCAACCGCATGATGATAGGCCTGCGCGCCCTGAATGAACGACGTACCAAGAGCGGTCGCGAAGCCATCAGCATCGGCGTGGGCGTGAGCACCGGGCACGTCGTCGTGGGCAATATCGGCTCGCCCAAGCGGCTTGAATACACCGTCATAGGAGACCGCGTGAACCTGGCCGAGCGCCTTGAATCGGCCAACAAGTACTATGGCACCAGCGTGCTGCTATGCCAGTTCACCGCCGCCAAGCTGCGCCGCCCGGTAATGTTGCGCGAGATAGACCTGATTAGGGTGCGCGGATTAACCAAGCCGCTCGCCGTTTTCGAGGCGCTGAACCACCACACCGAAGGCAGCTTTTTAAACCGAGACGAGGTGCTGCAGGCCTACGCCGAGGGACTGCGCCTGTACCGGCAACGCGACTGGGCGCGCGCCGCAGCATGCTTTCAGACTGCTTCACGCGCAAACCCGTCGGACACGCCGTCGCAACTGTTTCTTGAACGCTGCCAGAGTTACATCAAGGCCCCCCCGGAGAACAGCTGGGACGGGGTCTGGTCGGTCGGCCACCACTAGCCCGCACTGGGCGACCCGGCCATCCTGCGGCAGCTGCCGCGGGTCAGTCGTCGCTGAACCCGAAACGCTCGACAAAACCCTTGGGGTCGAGCGCCTGCCCCCTGTAATCGGCCTGCATGAAGTCGCAACCGATTTCGGTGAGGCGAGCGGCCGCGGTATCGTCGGCGACACCCACCGCCAGCACATCTAGCTTGAGGTGGTGTGCGAGTTCGATCATCGACTGCAATATGCGGTCGGTCTTGGCCGGATCCGCCAGATCAGCCCTCGGTGAAACGTCCATCCGGATTTCCTGGAAAGGCATCGCCGCGAGCCACGGCAGCGAGGACAAGACCAGGTCCGGATCGTCTATCGCAAGCTTGAGTCCGACCTCCTTGAGCCTGAGGAGCGTATCCCTGGCCACCGCCTCGGCACCGAGCACGGTGGTCTCACCGATCTCAAGGATCAGACGCCCCGGACGCAGGCTCCAGGTACCCAATGCGCGCTGTACAACGTCGGGCAGTTCCGGATGCAATAGCGCACGCGCCGGAAGCTTGATGCCGACTCGAAGGTCAAGTCCCGCGCTGTAACGAAATTCCGAAATGTTTCGAAGCGCGCGGTTGAGCACCGACGAGACCAGGTCGGTGACCAAGCCGGCCGCCTCCGCGGCGGCAAAGGCACACACCGAGTCGATCATGCCCAGCGCCGGATCGCGCCAGCGCAACAATCCCTCGGCTCCCATTACCTGGCCGAGGCGCAAATCATATTGCGGCTGGAACACCAGCTCGAGCGCGTCCTCGCCGACCGCCGTGCGCAGGCGGTTCTCGAACAACAGGGCCGATGCGGCGGGATTCTCCACCGCGTCCGAGGAATCGGCGATGTGACCGGTGAGATCGCGCGCGAGCACCGCGGCACTCTTGGCCTTTTGCAGCAGCGCCCCCGCCGCCTCGCCGTGCGCGGGGTAAAGCGCGATGCCGATCGAAGGGCTGGCGAAAATCTCGTCATCGCCGATCCAGAACGGCGCATTGAGCACGCGCAGCGCCTTCTCCGCGGCAAGCAGCGCCACGGCCGGACCTTCGATGGTCGATAGCACGCAGGCAAGGTCGTCGCGACCGATTTCGCCGGCAAAATCGCCCGGGCGCAACACGTCTGCGCGCATCATCGAGATCACCCGGTTGCGCACGGCATCGCCGACCTCATAACCCCAGACCGCGTCGATGCGACCGATCACGCCGCACTCAATCAGCAAAACCGCGAGATTCCGCCCGTCAGCGGCGCGCTCCGCCATCCTGGCGGCCAGCAATTCGGGCAGTGGGGG
>CAITSH010000105.1 GCA_903895005.1 uncultured Pseudomonadota bacterium | reverse complement strand
GGCGGTTCCGAGCTCGGACTCACCACGCTGATGGATGTGGTGCTCACGTTGTGCAAGGGCTGCGCCTCGACAGCGTGGATCTATTCCAACCTTGCCTCGCATTCGTGGAACGTCGGGCAGTTCGAATTGCAGGCGCAGCAAGACCTGTGGGGCGAGGACCCCGATGCGCTCGCCGCCACAGGACTTGCCTTTCCCTGCGGCAAGGCGACGCCGGTCGAGGGCGGCTTCCGGCTGATCGGACGCTGGCCGTTTGGCAGCGGCATCGATGCATCGAGCTGGATACTCGTAGGTGGCATGGCCGAGCAAACCGGCGGGGCGCCGGAGCGGCGTTTTTTCCTGGTGCCTCAGGCCGACTTCAAGAGCCTCGATAACTGGCAGGCCTTCGGCCTGACCGGAACCGGCAGCCATGACGTTGAAATCAAGGACGCCTTCGTGCCGGCGCATCGCAGCATGTCGGCCGAGATATTTGCCGCCGGACAGAATGTGCCTGGCGCGAAGGTCTACAAGAACCGACTGTTCCAGACGCCGGTGTTCGCCGCGTTTGCGTACGTGCTTTCGATCGTGCCCCTGGGCACCGCCAAGGCGGCGGTGGAGCAATTCACCAAGGGCATGCGCCAGCGCGCCGGCACCTACACCGGCGTGCGTGTGGCCGAACTCACCTCTGTTCAGGCCCGCATCGCCGAAGCGGCGGCCTGCGTCGAATTCGCCGAAACCGTGCTGCGCGGTGACTGGCAGGAACTGGAGGCGAGCGTCGAGCGCGGCCAGTTCCCGGGCATGGAAACCAAGCTGCGCTGGAAGCGCAACGTTGCGTTTGCCACGCAACTGTCGGTGCGCGCCATTGACGCGCTGATGCCTGCGGCCGGCGCCGGGGGGCTGTCGTTGCACCTGCCGCTGCAACGCCAGTTTCGCGACATCCACGCCGCCTCCTCGCACATCGCCCTCACCTGGGATGTCCATGCGGCGGCCTACGGCCAGAGCGCCCTCGGCCTGCAGCCGCAGGGCGGGTTGCTGCTCTGAGCGGCAGGAACGCACGCATGGAATTCCAGGCTTTCGACCCGCGCTTTAACGGCCTCATTATCCCGCCCGCTGCGCTTGAAACACTCTGGACCGGCGGTCGCTGGACCGAGGGCCCGGTGTGGTTTGGCGACAGCCGCACGCTGCTCTTTTCGGACATTCCCAACGACCGCATGCTGCAATGGGTCGAAGGACTCGGGGCGCGCGAGTTGCGCACGCCCATCAGCTACAGCAACGGCAATACCCGCGATCGCCAGGGCCGGCTCATTACCTGCGAGCACGGGCGCCGCTGTGTCAGCCGCACCGAAGCCGACGGCCGCGTCAGCGTGCTGGTCGACCGCTACCAGGGCAAGCGGCTCAACTCACCCAATGACGTGGTGGTGAAATCGGACGGCACGATCTGGTTCACCGATCCGGCCTACGGCATCATTTCCGATTACGAGGGCGAGCGCGCCGAAAGCGAAATCGGCGCCTGCAACGTCTATCGCTTCGACCCGGCCGATGGCTCCCTCAACGCGGTGGTGGAAGACTTTGTGCGACCCAACGGCCTGGCCTTCTCGCCGGACGAGAAAACCCTGTACATCGCCGACAGCAGCGTGACCCACGATCCGCAGGGCCATCACCACATCCGCGCTTTTGATGTGATTGAGGGAAAGCGCCTTGCCAAAGGGCGCGTGTTTACCGAGATCAGCCCGGGATTTCCAGACGGCTTTCGCTGCGATACACAGGGCAATGTGTGGTGCAGTTCCGGCGACGGCGTGCAGGTATTTGCCCCGGATGGGACGCGGCTGGGGAAAATCGCCATACCGGAACACGTGTCCAACCTGTGCTTTGGCGGCTTGAAGCGCAACCGCCTGTTCATCACGGCGACGACGTCGCTGTACGCGCTTTACGTGAACGCCAACGGCGCGGGCTAAGTCCCAGGCCGGTTCAACACGAATCGGTGCCGGTTTGGGAGCCCGCTAAAGCGGCGGCGGCCACCCTCACACTTTTGATCATTCGCCGAAGCTGCGCGTCACCGCGGTTTCGGCCATGACCGCCTCGGTCGTGCGATAGCGTTCCGCCATGGCCTGTTCTGCGGGGCTTTTTACCTGGGCCTGCATGTAAGCACCGAGATTGCGCGCGTGCTCCACCACTTCACGGCCGAAGCGCAGGCGCTTTTGTTCGTATTCAGCGAGGGCATCGTCCAGCCTGGCGTGCGCCCCCAGCGCATCAACCAGCACTACGGCGTCATCGGCCGCCTTGGTCACGCCCATGCCGCAGTGCGGCCGTGCGACAAACGCCGCATCACCCAGCACGGCCACACGACCGAACACCAGGCGCGGCGACTCGAGATCGAAAATCGGCTGCAATATCGGTTGCGCAGTTTTGCGCACCAGCTCGGCAAACTGCGGGGCAAGCTTGGCCTCGGCCTCCGCTCGCATGGCGGCCACCAGTTCCGCACGCAACAGTTGCGGCGGAATCGACATGTCATGCACACGGCCGCTGGCATCGGTAAGCAGCGCCGGCAGGTCGGTGCGTTCGTCGGCGGGGCGGTACCAGACAAAGTTGTAGCTGCGTTGGCCGCGGGCAACTTCATTGTCAGGACCGGCGACCGGATAACCCAGCATCTGCTCGCCCGCTGGGAGGCAAAACCCGAATCGTTCAAACAGGCTGTCACGCATGCCTTGCGACAGCGCGCGCTCGGCGACGAGCCCGCGCCACGCGACATATCCGGCGTACTGCGGTTTCACATCGGGCAGAAATTGCGCGCGCACCGCCGAGCGAATGCCATCGGCGGCGATCAGCAGATCGGCACTTGTTTCGGTGCCATCGTCAAAAAATGCGGCCACACCACCCGTGCGCTCCTCGACACGGGTCAGGGCTTTGGCCAGGTGATAGCGCTCCGCCGGAAACGCCGCCTTGAGCAAGGCATGCAACCGGCTCCATGAGGTGAGCAGTTGCGGCAGGTCAAGCGCATCTGCGACAGCGCCGCTTTTTGCCAGGGTCACACGCCCCGGAACCGAAACACCGACCACTTCACCCGTCGGGACGCCGGCGCGCGCCATCGCGACGAGCAGCGGCGGGTGGGTGACGATGCCGGCACCGCGACCATCGAGTTCTTCGGCAGAACGCTCGAACACGTGCACGTCCCAGCCGGCGCGATGCAGCAGGTTGGCGGCAAACAAACCACCCAGGGAACCGCCGATCACGGCGGCGCGCCGGCGAACGCGCTCAGGCACCTGCGCGGTCATGGCCGTGAACGAGCGCTCAGGCCGGCTCCGCCGCGGGATAGTTGAGCTCGATCACCACCTCGCTCGGGTCATCGAGGAACACCTGGTGAAGTCCCATGCTGGGCACGGTGCGCTCGCGATGCGGCACATTATTCGTCTTCAGATGAGCGAGCATTTTTTGCAGGCCGGTGGCGGCGAAGGCGATGTGATCGACGGTGCCCGTGCCCTTGAGGCTGTCAAGGCTGCGATCGCCAAGGTAGGCCTTGAGGCCCTCGGGATTGTCGCGGTCTATGCCGATGATATGCACCACGGCGTTGTCGTAGTTGGCGTGGTCGCCGTTGTAAAGCCACAGGCCGGGAAAATCAAAAGGCGGGCGCGGGCCAACGGTAAAACCCATGACCTCGGTGTAAAACACCTCAGAAGCCTTGAGGTCCGTGGTGCGGATCGAGTAGTGATTGATGCGGTTGATGGCCATGACTGGATCTCCTCATTTGCGTACGACGTGCGTATTCGTACTGCGTCGCGTAGTGTGTCTTTTGGCGAAGGCGCGGTTCACCCGCCGCGTACTAGGCGTCCGGAATGAATTCCGGATCACCCTGGATGGCGCGCTCGAACTTCAGGAAATTGTAATAACCGCAGGTGCGCCCGTCCGGGTACTCACGGCAAACCTGGGGCCGCGCCTCGTAAATGGTGCAGCAGCGCTTTTCCTGGTCGAACATCATGCAGGTCGAGTTATAGATGTGGTCCTTGCGATGGCGCATTCCAAGCTCGCCATCGATGACCTTAGTGAAGCGCTTCTCCGCTGTTTCGACTGAAACGTCAAAATGCCTGGCAAGGCGCGCGACATCGCGTTTTTTGACGGGGATAAGTTCGTAATTGCAGCAAAAGCCGGGGCATTTGCCGCAGTCAAAACTCGGTTTGATCGCGATGGTCTTTTTGGCTTTTACCGCCACCGCGCTTTGGGCTTTTGCAGTCTGTTTGCTTTGGGGCATGGCGCTTATTTGTCCTCGCCGTCTGTGATCGCGCCGATGCTGGCAGTCGAAACCAGTTTGAAGTACTTGGCCAGCAAGCCACGGGTGTAACGCGGCTTGGGTTGTTTCCACTTCTTGCGCCGCGCGGCGATTTCCTTGGCCTGCACGTTGAGTTGTATCAGCAGCTTGTGTGCGTCGATGGTAATGGAATCGCCTTCCTTCACCAGGGCGATGGTTCCTCCAAGATAGGCCTCGGGCGAAACGTGGCCGACGACCATGCCCCACGTACCGCCGGAAAAACGTCCGTCGGTCAGCAGGCCCACCGACTCACCAAGCCCCTGGCCGATCAGTGCAGACGTAGGGGCCAGCATTTCCTGCATGCCTGGGCCACCCTTGGGGCCTTCGTAACGGATCACGACAACGTCGCCAGCCTTGATTTTCTTGGCCATGATCGCCTTCATTGCCGCCGGTTCGGAGTCGAACACACGCGCCGGTCCGGTGATGGAGGGGTTTTTCAGGCCGGTGATCTTGGCCACGCAGCCTTCGGGCGACAGGTTGCCCTTGAGAATCGCGAGGTGGCCTTGCTTGTACAGCGGCTTGTTGAACGGGCGGATGACATCCTGGTCCTTGCGCGGCTGGGCCGGGATGTTTTTCAGTTCCTCGGCCATGGTGCGGCCGGTGATGGTCAGGCAGTCGCCGTGCAAGAGGCCGTTGACGAGCAACATCTTGAGTACCTGCGGCACGCCGCCGGCACGGTGGAAGTCCACCGCCACATATTGACCCGAGGGCTTGAGGTTGCACAGCACCGGCACCTTGCGGCGCACGCGCTCGAAATCATCGATGGTCCATTTCACGCCGGCCGCCGAGGCAATGGCGAGGTAGTGCAGCACGGCATTGGTGGAGCCGCCGGTGGCCATGATCAGCGCCACGGTGTTCTCCAGCGATTTCCTGGTAATGATGTCGCGCGGGCGGATGTTTTTCTTGATGGCATTGACCAGCACCTTGGCCGATGCGGCGGCCGAGTCGGCCTTTTCGGCATCGGGCGAGGCCATTTGCGAAGAGCCAAGCAGGCTCATGCCCAGCGCCTCGAAGGACGAGCTCATCGTATTGGCGGTGTACATGCCGCCGCAGGCGCCGACCGAGGGGCAGGCGTTTTTCTCGATACCGATGAAGTCGGCCTCTTTCATCTTGCCGGCGGCGAATGCTCCGACCGCCTCGAAGGCGGACACGATGGTCAGGTCCACGCCCTTCCACTTGCCCGGCTTGATGCTGCCGGCGTAGACGTAAATAGACGGTACGTTCATGCGCGCCATGGCCATCATGCCGGCGGGCATGTTCTTGTCGCAACCGCCGCAGACGAGCACCCCGTCCATGGCCTGGCCGTTGACGGAGGTCTCAATCGCATCGGCGATGACTTCACGCGACACCAGCGAATACTTCATCGCCTCGGTACCCATGCCGATGCCGTCGGTGATGGTCGGGGTGCCAAACACCTGCGGCATGGCGCCCTCGGCGCGCAGGGCCGCCATGGCGCGGTCGACCAGCGGTTGGATGCCGGCGTTGCAGGGGTTCATGTTGGAGTGACCGTTGGCGACGCCTACGATCGGCTTGTCAAAATCCTTGTCTCCAAATCCCACGGCGCGCAGCATGGCGCGGTTGGGTGAGCGCGCAACGCCCTCGGTGATCAGTTTGCTTCTCCAATTCTTCTGGTCTGCCATGGCACTGCTCCTTGAATAAATCCTGCGATGTAAAAGCGTCAACGTGCAGGAGGCGGTGACGTTACCACCGCGTCCGGCCTTAAACAACTCACAATGGCGCCGCCGGCCACCAGCACAAAGCCCACGGCGTGGTACAGATGAAACACCTCTCCGAGCATCAGCACTGCAAATAGCGTCGCAAACACCGGCATGAAGTGGGCAAAAATCCCGGCGCGCACCGCACCGACCCGCTGCACGCCGAAGCTGAACAACAGCATTGCGATAAGCGTTGGCAAGGCGCCGATGTAAAGGACACTCAAGGTTTCGCGCTTTCCAAAGTGCGGCGCGCCGTGCATCACCCACTCAATCGCCACCAGTGGCAGCGTCAGGAAAGCTCCCACCAGCGCCAGCAGGAAAAGAAAGGCGAACAACGAAAGCGACCGGGGTCGATCCTTGAGGTTGATGGTGTGAAAAGCCCAGTTCACCATCGCGGCGAGCATCAGCAAATCGCCCGCGCCAAAATCCAGGTGCAGCAGTGTCGCAAGGTCGCCGTGCGCCAGGATCAGCATGACGCCGGAAAACGACACGACAAGGCCGACGCTCTCGAGTGCGCGCGGCCGGCGCGCATGCCAGATCCAGGTGATCAGGACGATCAGGACGGGTACGGCCGAATTGAGCAGGCCAAGGTGGATGGCGGTGCTTCCGGCAAGGCCGGCATAGATGAGGCCGCTTTGCATCGCCCCGCCAAGCAGCCCAAACGCCATGATCAGGCGCAGGTCGGTTCGCAGCACCTTCGCCATGGCCGCACGCTCGGGCCACACCACGGGGGCGAGCAAAACCAGCACAACGACCCAGCGCAGGACACTCAGGGTGAACGGCGCGATGGCATCCGAGAGCGGTCGTGCCACGGCACCGTTGCTGCCCCACAGTGCGCAGGTAAGGAGCAGGGCACCGTAAGCGGCGAGATTGTGAAATGCAGGCTTGGACATGGGCAAGGGCGACTTTACCCCCCCGCACTGACCTTATCCAATACAATAATCAGTATCGATTAATACGTTTTAGGTATTGATAATTCGACATGCTTGACCTGCGCCGCCTGCGCCATTTCGTCGCCGTTGCTGAAACGCTGCATTTTGGCCGCGCAGCCGAGCAGCTGTCCGTGTCACAGCCACCGTTGTCGCGTTCAATCGCCGCGCTTGAGTCGGAAATGGGCGCCGCCTTGTTTACGCGCACCAAGCGCCGCGTCGCCCTGACCGCCGCCGGTGCCGCGTTGCTGCCCGAGGCGCAACGCCTGCTGCGCCATGCCGGTCAGTTGCGCGAGGGCGTGCAACGCACGGCGCGCGGCGAGTCGGGTGCGCTGACCCTGGGTTTCATCAGCGTAGCGGCCTATAACGTGTTGCCGGAGTTACTGCCCGAATTCCATCGCCGTCACCCCGGCGTGAAGCTCGCGTTGCAGGAAGCCACCACCGACATCCAGCTCGCGGCGCTGCGCCAGGGCGACATCGACGTCGGGCTGGTGCTACCGCCGGTGGACGACCCGGCGATCGCGTATGCGCCGGTGTTTCGCGACCACCTGGTCGCCGCGCTGCCGGTGCACGGCGCAGCGGCGAAGTCCAGACTCAAAACCGTCAGCCTGAAATCACTGGCTAAAGAACCCTTCATCCTGTTTCCGCGCAAGGTCGGCCCGGGCCTCTACGACCTGATTCTCGGTTTTTGCCGTGGCGCCGGGTTTTCGCCACGCATCGAACAGGAGGCCATACAGATGCAGACCATTGTCAGCCTGGTCGCCGCGGGCATGGGTGTCGCGCTGGTGCCGGCCTCCTTGCAGCACCTCAGACGCACCGGCGTGGTATATAAGCCGCTAACGGAAAAAAGTCCGGCGGTGGAAGTCGGCCTCGCCTGGCGCCGCGACGGCGAAGCGCCGGCCGCTGACGCCTTCATCGCCCTCGCCCGCAACCGCTTCAAACTACGCTGATCCGGACGCCAAGCCGGCAAAGGAAAGCCGATGCCCCACCGTAAAAGTAATCTTCGATCGACACCCGCGGTTCGTATCCCATGCTGATCCACCCCCAAATCGATCCGATCGCACTGCAGATCGGACCGCTTGCGATCCGCTGGTACGGCTTGATGTACCTGATCGGGTTCGGTGCGTTCTTTTTCCTGGGGCGTATGCGCGCGCGGCGTGATGCCTGGCGCGGCATTGATGCGGCCCTCATCGACGATCTGCTCTTTTACGGCGTGCTTGGCGTGATCCTCGGTGGCCGGCTCGGCTACGTGCTCTTTTACAAACCCGGCTATTACCTCTCGCACCCCCTTGAAATCGCCATGGTGTGGCAGGGCGGCATGGCCTTTCACGGCGGCTTTCTGGGCGTGCTGGTGGCCATGGCGCTGGTGGCGCGAAAACACTCGCTCGCCTGGCTCAAGGTGACCGACTTCATCGCACCGCTGGTGCCGCTGGGACTGGCTTCCGGCCGCTTGGGCAATTTCATCAACGGCGAGTTATGGGGACGCGTGGTCGGACAGGGCGCTGACCTGCCCTGGGGCATGGTTTTCGCAAGCGGCGGACCGCTGCCGCGACACCCGTCCCAGCTATACCAGTTTGCAATGGAAGGGCTGCTGCTCTTCCTGTTGCTGTGGCTGTATTCGGCAAAACCACGTCCGACTGGCGCGATATCCGGACTGTTTCTGGCCGGCTATGGCGCATTTCGCTTTCTTGCCGAATTTTTTCGCGAACCGGACGACTTCCTGGGCCTGCTGGCGCTGGGCTTTTCGATGGGCCAGTGGCTCTCCTTACCCATGATTGCGGCGGGGATTGCGCTGTTTGCATGGTCACACAAACGTCCTTGAAGCGGGCATAAAATAGCGCCATGGGCGAGGTCATAGACGAATCGTTGCGCATGCAGTTCAAGGTGCGTCTACACGAGCTCACGGTCGAGCACCGTGACCTCGACGATGCCATTCATCGCATCGCGGCCGACCCGGTGCATGACCAACTGGCGCTGCGCCGCATGAAGCGGCGCAAGCTGCTGCTCAAGGACCAGATCGTGTGGATTTGCAAACAACTGGATCCGGACGTCTCCGCATAGCGTCCCGCAACACGGTTCAGGTCGCCGCCATTCCCGGCGCGAAGAGTTCCTCGATCGCAACCGCCCGTTCCTGCAGGCCATCCTCGCGCGACCATCGCATCTGGGTATCGAGCACATGGCGGTTTGCAGCGAGGCCGTAAGGCCAGAAATCATCGCCCATCAACTCGCGCGTGCGCCTGAATTCGGCATTGATCCATGGCAAGGTAATCTTGGGTGCCTGGATCACCTCCAACTCAGCCAGCGCGAGGTCCTTCGCCCGGCAAAAGGACTGGTAGAGCGCCAGGGGCAGTGCGGGATTCTCCTCTACCAGGGCTTTCTTCACGCCAATTGCGTGCATGATCGGGAACAGCCGTGTCCGCTCGAACCACTCGCGCTCCGCCTGCTCCGGTTGCGCGAACATGCGTCGCACGCGCGGGTCACCCGCACGGATGGCGGCCGGTTCACGCAAAGACATGATCGCGTCCAGTTCGCCGGCGAGCATGCGCTGCTCCAGGCTTCGGTCCGGCGAGAGAATCTCCATGTCCAGTCGTGCCGGCTGTTGCGATATCGGAAAGGCCAGCGGTTTGGTACGTTCGCTTTCACCCACACACCAGCGGATGGAATAGGTGTCCAGGCCATAAGCGTCGCGCAGCACACCGCGCAGGACCACCGCGGCCGTCATGTCGTATTCCTGCAGCCCCACGCGCTTGCCAGCCAGGTCAGCCGGACTGTTTATGCCCCGATCCGTACGCACGAAGAGGGCGCCATGCCTGAACGAGCGCGACGGGAAAACAGGGATCAACCAGTAGGGATACGGCCCTTGCGAGACGCTCGTCAGCGTGTTGCTGAGTGAGACTTCCGTAATGTCAAAGGGCGCGGCGCCAGACGCCAGCGCAAAGGCCTCTTCGGGACGCAGTACCGTGCAATCGAGATTGAACCCGTCCGGGCACACCCTTCCATCGAGCAGCGCCTGCGTCCTGTCGTAGCGCCAGAACGCCGCGGAGAGCCGGACGGCAGCCACTATCGGACGCTCAACCGGCGAAAAGCTTGGGGGTGGCAAGCCCCCGCGGCAGCTCAAACAGCCCCTTCGGCAGGGACTCGATGAAGGCAAGCGCTTCTTCAATTCCGACCACATCGGCGTACTTCGCGTGCATGTCGCAAAGGTTGATCGCATGCGACACTTCGACGCGGTCAAAGCACCCCTCGGCAACCACAGCGACGCGGTAGTTGTTGGAAAAGGCATCGATGACCGTGGCGCGTACGCAGCCGCTGGTGGAGACCCCGACAACAATCAACGAATCAACCTTGAGATCAACCAGAAAAGAATTGAACGGGGTCCCGTAGAACGCGCTGGGCTTGGTCTTGAGGAGCACGACGTCCTGCGGCGAGGGTGCGATATCGGCGACGATTTCGTTGCCGCCAATCTCCGCCTCGGTGTTTTCAAGTTCCCGCGAGTTTTTCCAGCGCCAGCTTCCCGCGTCAAACCCATCGGGCCGACGGGTGTTGGTGGAGTAAAACACCGGGAGCCCGCGCGCGTGGCTCGCATCGAGCAGACGCTTGATGACCTTGATGGCGGCCCAGCCTTCCTCACCGCAGGAATTGCGCCAGCGCTTGATCGACTCAAGGAGGGGCGCCGGTTCCTCGCCGACAAAATTATAGCTGACGTCGACGATCATCAGTGCCGGTCGCTGGCCAAAGCCCATGCGCGCGCCATATCCGGAAGCGTCGAGCACCGCCTTATCTCGCGCCGTCATGTACTGCATCCAGATCGGTTCTTTTTCGGTGTTACTCATTTTGCGTCTCCATGATTAGGCGTCGTTCGGCGCACGCTCAGCTACGTCCCGCCAATGCCTTGGCTTCTTCAACACGATGCGACACATGCCAGGGGCAGACCAGTCGCTCCGCAACGTCGACCAGAAAAAATAGAATGGTGCCCGCGACGCCCAGCAACACAATGGAGGCGAACACGCGCACGGTCTGGAACATGCTTTGCGCCGTGATGATGACGTAGCCGAGGCCCTCCTGCGAGGCGACAAACTCGCCCGCAATCGCGCCGACCAGCGCAAGCGAGATCGCCACCTTCATCCCGGAAAACATGTGTGGCAGCGCTCCCGGAAAACGGATTTTCCACAACGCCTGCAGGCGTGATCCGCGCATCGTCTTGATCAGGTCAAGCGCGTCCGGGTCGGCCGATCGCAGGCCCAGCACCGAATCAATGACCACCGAAAAAAGCGCAATCAGAAACGACACCGCCACCTTGGACAGCATGCCGGTGCCAAGCCAGATGATAAACAACGGCGCAAGCGCAATCTTGGGAATGCTATTGAGTGAAACGAGCAGGGTGTACAGGGTGTTTTCGAGCCAGCGCGAGTACACAATGCCTATCGCGGCCACCACGCCCAATATCATGGCAAGCCCGAAACCGAGCAGGGTGGTGTAGAGCGTGTACAAGGTATGCATCGCATACCACTTGGGTTCGGTCGCAATCTCCAGCATCACCGCCGAGGGTGGCGGCAGGAGGTGCAGTGGCAGGCCCAACGCCCGGACGAGCAATTCCCAGCCGGCAAAAAACGCGAGGATGACGACAGTAACGGAAACCGCGCGGTTATTCATTCAAGCCCCCGCCTCTTCAGCACCGCGCCCATGCCTGGCCGCTTTCATCACGCCCATGGAAAGAAAGAGGCCGCGAATGTGGCGGACCAGTACCCCGAACTCCGGCGTCTCGCGGATATCAAGGTCACGCGGCCGGGGAAGATTGACGTCGACAATTTCGACGATCCTGCCGGGTGAGGGCGACATGACCACCACGCGGTCGCCGAGAAACACGGCCTCGGGAATGGAATGGGTTACAAAAAAAACCGTTTTGGCATCCCCAATCCAGATCCGCTGCAACTCAAGATTGAGTTCATCGCGCGTCATCGCGTCGAGCGCACCGAAGGGCTCGTCCATGAGCAACAGGCTAGGGTTCATCAGCAGCGCACGGCAAATCGACACGCGCTGGCGCATGCCCCCGGACAACTCCCACGGGTGCCTGTCCTCGAATCCGGTGAGACCAAGCAGGGCGAGCAGGTCGCGCGCTTTTTGCTCCCAATCGGCCGGGTTGAGGCGCCGCACCTCGATGGGCAGCAGCACGTTGGCGAGAACCGTGCGCCAATCGAGCAACACATCCCGCTGGAAGACGACGCCAAGTCCGTCGGGCGGGCCGTCCTGGGGGCGCCCGTCAATCGCGATTTCACCGGAGGTGGCACGGTCGAGCCCGGCGAGACAACGCAGCAGGGTGCTCTTGCCGCAACCGCTGGGTCCGAGCACGCTTACGAATTCACCCGCACGGATGTGAAGATCAATGCCTGAAAGGGCTGCCACATCACCACGGCGCGAACGGTAGGTCTTGCCCACGCCGCGGATGTCGACACTGGCCGCCGCGTGGGAGGCGCTGATCGCCCCCGGCGTGGCGGTTGAACTCATTGCGGGATGAATTTGTTGGTGTAAAAGTCCGACGACTTCCAGCCCGGCTTGATCATGCTGACCTGCTCCATGGACTTGAGCGCATCCTGCCAGTCGGATTCCGCCTGCCAGCCAAGGGGACGGCCCTTGGTTGCGGGGGTGGCGAAGAGCGGCATGTACATCTTCAACTGGCCCATCATTACCTTGCGGTCCAGACGCAGGCCGGCGCGCTGAGCGAGCATGGCGTCAATGGCTTCATCTTCCTTGCCGGTAAAAATGTATTCCCAGGCGCGCTTGTTAACGGCGACGATCTTGCCGAGCAAATCGGCGCGCTTATCAACCGCCTCTTTTTGCACGATCAGGCCGTAGCCTGGGATACGAAGTCCAACGTCGGCAAACAGGATCCCGCCAGAGGGCCGTGTCTCCGAGACGATGGGCGCAAAGAACGCAACAGTGGACAGTGCACCCTCCGCTTGCCCCGAGCCGTATACCGCCACCATGGCCTGGCTGTCGACGTTGACCACCTGGATGTCGCTGCGCGCAACGCCGCTGGCCTTGAAGAAGGCGTCCAGGAAGGGGGCGGTCGCCGAGCCATTGGGAACGACGATTTTCTTACCGACGAGATCTTTAAGCGTTTTGTAATTACCGGCAAGGGGAACGATCAGTCCGTTGTCGCCGGCACGCACAAAACCCATGATCGATGTCACGGGGAGTCCGTTGGACACCGCTGGCGCCATGGCGCCAAGTTGCGCGAAACCGACGTCAATTTTCCCTGCGGCGACCTGCTGTATCGTCGCCCCCGAGCCCTTGCCGTCGAGCACCTCGACGTTCAGGCCGGCCTCCTTGAACCAACCCTTTTGCACGGCAAGGTGCAGGCCGGCATGAGCGCCGTGGGGCGACCAGTCCACCATGATGGAGATTTTTTCCTGGGCCTGTGCAGCGCCGCAGGCCGCAAAGGCAGTAAACGCGGCGAGCACCGCAAAGAGCCGGCGTTTGACCTGCCAAAACGAATGCGAACGACTCGAGTCCATAATGCCTCCGAAATTGCTTACGAGAAAAGCTGCGGATCCTGTGGCATCGCGCCCCGCCGTCAGCTTGAGTACGCGCGGGAACGCGCTGTCCCGACCTTGACACCGCTAAGGCGGATATCGATACTGGCTCGCCGGGACAACTAACCAAGCGGTACAATATCGGCAAAATTGTCGGCGTGCAACAGCTATACCAAGTCTGCGTGTTGCACCCTTTGCGGACGCGTCAACACAAACCGAGGTCGCCATGAGCGCTGTCATGAATCCCCCTCCCCAGCCCGACATGGGCGCATTCTGGATGCCGTTCACGGCAAACCGCCAGTTCAAGGCCAGCCCGAGAATGCTCGCGCGCGCCGAGGGCATGCATTACTTCACCCCGGAAGGCCGGAAAATCCTCGATGCAACGTCGGGACTGTGGTGCGTCAACGCCGGGCATTGCCGCCCGCAGATCGCAGACGCCGTGGCGCGACAGGCGCGCGAACTGGATTTCGCGCCGACCTTCCAGATGGGTCATCCCCTGCCTTTCGAGCTCGCACACCGCCTTGCGCAGATGTTCCCCGGCGACCTCAACCACATTTTCTTCACCAATTCCGGATCAGAGTCCGTCGACACTGCGCTCAAAATGGCGCTCGCCTACCATCGGGCCCGCGGTGAGGGCCAGCGTATCCGCCTGATCGGGCGCGAACGCGGCTACCACGGCGTCGGGTTCGGCGGCATCTCGGTCGGCGGCATCGTCGGAAACCGCAAAGCCTTCGGTCCCGGACTGCCCGGCACAGACCACCTGCCGCACACGCACGACCCGGCACGCAATGCCTTCACCCGCGGCATTCCCGAGCACGGCGCCGAACTCGCCGAATGGCTCGAGCGCATCGTCGCTTTGCACGATGCGTCGACCATTGCGGCCGTGATCGTCGAGCCCATTGCCTGCTCCACGGGCGTACTGGTGCCGCCAAAGGGCTACCTGGAGAAGCTGCGCGCCATCACTGAAAAGCACGGCATCCTGCTCATATTCGACGAAGTCATCACCGGCTTCGGGCGCCTGGGCACGCCGCTGGCGGCCGACTACTTCGGGGTGATTCCCGACATGGTGACCACGGCCAAGGGGCTGACCAACGGCACCATTCCGATGGGGGCGGTGGCCGCGCGCTCGTTCGTTCACGATGCCATCGTACAGGGTGCGGCGAACATGATCGAGTTGTTCCACGGCTATACCTACTCGGGGCACCCGGTGGCCTGCGCCGCAGCCCTTGCCACTCTCGACATCTACGAAAGCGAAAAGCTGTTCGAACGCAGCGCCGGGCTGGAAAAGTTCTGGGAAGACGCGGTGCACTCGCTGCGTTCGCGCAAGCATGTGATCGACATCCGCAACAGCGGACTGATCGGCGCAATCGAACTGGAGTCGCGCCCGGGCAAGCCCGGCGCCCGCGCCTACGATGCGCTGGTGCGTGCCTTTGAGGCCGGCCTGCTGATCCGGGTTACAGGGGACATCATCGCACTATCGCCGCCGCTGATCGTCGAGCGTGAACAGATCGGCACCATCATCGACATGCTTGGCGGCATTCTCGACGCGATCGAATAACGCCAGCCCAGCCCCTGTCAGGGAACACCGGTAACGTCGCGATGAACTCCACCGCCCCGGCCGCCCCACGGGTTCGCGACGCGCGACGCACGCGCGAGCGCATACTCACCATCGCCTCGGAGGAGTTCGCTGCGCGCGGCTATGACGGCGCGCGCATAGAGGCCATCGTCAAGCGCTGTCGCATGAGCAAGAACCTGCTCTACCATTACTTTGAGGGCAAGGAGGCCTTGTTCATCGAAGTCATGGAGCGCGCCTATGCCTCGATGCGGACGCGCCAGAACGAGGTCACCCTGACAGGACGGGACCCGCGCGGCGACATGCACACACTGGTGCTGCACATGGTGAGGCACTTTGCCGAGGAACCGGAATTCATCAGCCTGTTGTCGACCGAGAACCTGCACAAGGCACGGCACATACGCAAGTCGCGGGTCATCGCGGAAATGTTCAATCCGCTTATCGGCACGCTCAAACGCCTGGTGCGCGAAGGCCAGCAGCAGGGCGTGTTTCGCAAGGACGCCGACTGGGTGGACCTGTACATATCGATTTCCGGGTTGGCCTCTTACTTTGTGTCCAACCGCTACACACTCTCGACCGTGCTTGACGTGGACCTGACAAGCCCCGCGCGCATGAAGCGCCGGTTGGAGCACGTACCCGAAATGGTGCTCTCCTATCTTTGCAAGATCGACAAGCCGGAAAAACGCAAGCCGCGGTCGCGGGCCTGACTAACCGGGCGGCCCCTCACGCACGTCGGTCACTCAGGTTGGCAACGCCTTCTTGCGTGCCGCGAGAACAACGTCCCCGGGTGTG
>CAITSH010000104.1 GCA_903895005.1 uncultured Pseudomonadota bacterium | reverse complement strand
GTTTCGGCCAAGCCATGTGCTGCGATTTCATCAAACGGACGCTCGGCGAGCACTTGGCGATATTCGGCAGAGGCCGATAAAAATTCTCCGGCATAGTGGTAAGCCCGTGCGCGAGCAAGGTGGAGAGGCGCTGGGTCGGGAAATGAAATGCCCTGGAGCGCACGCAGGGCGGCCGTGCGGCCTCCACGCAAGGCTTCCGCTTTGGATTGCTCCAAGGCGATTTCCGGCTCGCTCGGTTGCAGTTGCCGTGCGATTCGCAGTTCTCGACCAGCTGCCGCGTAGTCGTTCATCCCGATCAGCACGCGCGCCAATTCCCAACGCAGGGCCGCTTCATTCGGGTTTTCACGAATGAGTTCCCCGAGCAACGCAGAAGCTTCCTTCGGAGCACCTGACCAGAAAATTTCCCTCGCATATTGGAGGCGCGCCGTCGGATTTGCCGCGGGCTGTGCAGGACGGGGAGTCGGAGGCCTTGAGTGACTCTGCTCCAAGCCCATCTCTTCACGGAGTTGTGAGATGGCCGTTCGAACGGCGTCGGGGTTTGAAGCCTTGGGAAGACATGCTTCCAAAACCCGGAGGCATTCCTGATTGTGAAACCCATTCAGATAAAGAAACCAAGCCGTGTGCTCGAGTAACCCGACAACCGTGGGATCGATCTCGATCGCCTTGCGAAAATCTGCCTGCGCTCCAAATAAATCCAACCGAGCTTCCGACTTCTGACCTCGGTCAAACAACTCCTCGGCACTTTCGCTAAGCGCAAGGGCGTTACCCACACCACAAAAAAGCAACAGCACAAAAATCTGAAAAACGATTTTCCCAAGCCGCCGAGAGTTTGGACGCATGAGATGTTTGTGCATAGAGCGATCACCTACATAGCAACACCCAGCGTGGTGAGGTATGAGGCAAACACCCCGGATTCAGAACCCATCCTACTGGGATAAATTCCTTTGCACCGTTGCGCCTTTCTATGAAAAAACCCAAAATAGCATTCTGCCTCGCTGGCGTAGCTGCTATTTCGTTTGCAGTTATTTCATTAGGCTTTATTTTTTATATATTTACATGGTTCAACAAAAGGCTGATCTATGAGCAGCGATTTGCTTCCATGCTTTTCATTGAAGAGGTTCGACAGACCTCCGAAGACCTCTCGCGCGCAGCCATAGCTTACGCCGCCACGGGCGATTCACGATTCAAGGAAAAATACCGCAATATTTTGGATATCAGGGATGGAATCACCGCCCCCCAGAACTTTGACAATGAGGAGTTCTATTGGCATTGGGCTCCCTTCGTGAACACGCTGAAGGACGATTTAAAAACGCATAGGCCCCTCATTGAGATGACAAAGCAGCTTGGATTCAGTCCTGAAGAATCGGCTAAACTGGAACTCGCTTCTAACCGGACACGCGACATGATGCGGATCGAACGCGCCGCCATGGAGGAGGTCGAACGCAGCGGAGGCGCCAAGGAAAGCTCGCTCCAAGCGCTCTATGTGCTCACCGATGAAGCCTATCTCGCGGCCAAGGCTGAGATTCTCAAACTGATCGACGAAACCCAGACCATGGTCAATAAGCGCACTCGATTGGCTGTAGAAAAAACTCTCAGGCAGACC
>CAITSH010000103.1 GCA_903895005.1 uncultured Pseudomonadota bacterium | reverse complement strand
GTCCTTCCGCCTTGAGGACAACAGCGAAATGGGTGGCGGAGACCTTCGTTTTTGGGACAAGGTTCCCTCCAAATTTGCAGAATGGTCAAAAGCGGACTTCGCCGCAGCCGGTTTTCGCGTGGTGCCTCCGGCCGTTGCCCGGCGTGGCGCGTTTATCGCAAAAAATGCGGTTCTGATGCCCTCCTACGTGAATATTGGTGCTTATGTCGATGAAGGCACGATGGTCGACACGTGGGCGACGGTTGGCTCTTGCGCCCAGATCGGTAAGGGAGTCCATCTTTCGGGGGGCGTCGGCATAGGCGGCGTGCTGGAACCGCTTCAGGCGAACCCGACCATTATTGAAGACAATTGTTTTATCGGCGCACGCTCGGAAGTCGTCGAGGGTGTCATCGTCGAGGAAAACGCCGTTCTGGGCATGGGCGTTTACCTCGGACAGAGTACTAAAATCTACAATCGCGCCACCGGCGAAGTCAGTTACGGTCGCGTCCCGGCCGGCTCTGTGGTTGTCGCCGGCAATCTGCCATCCGCCGACGGCAAATACAGCCTGTACTGTGCGGTCATCGTAAAGCAGGTCGATGCGAAAACGCGTGCCAAGACCGGGATCAATGAACTCCTGCGTGGTGATTGAGTAACAGGATATCGGGATTCCGCCTGAGAGGGAGTCCACACAACATTCGATTAAGGTTTTGACCGGGAGAGGGCAGCATGTCGATGATGAAACGGCTATTCCAGCTGATGGCCGACAAAAAAGCGTCGGATATCTTCATGTCGGTCAGTTCGCCGATAAACATCAAGATCAACGGCACGGCAATCCCGGTCAACCAGCAGGTGATGGACGCCAAGACCATAAAGGAATTGCTTTACGAAGTACTGAACGAGAAGCAAATAAAGGAATACGAGGAAACACTTGAGCTGAACACCGCTTTTGCAATCGAGGGCGTCGGCAATTTTCGTATCAGCGCCTTCCGCCAAAAAGGTACGCCTGCCGTCGTGGTGAGGTATATCCCCGGTTCAATTCCCTCTTTTGACACGCTTGGACTTCCTTCGGTGCTGAAGGAAGTGATCATGGAGAAGCGCGGCCTGATCCTCATGGTCGGCGCAACCGGATCAGGCAAGTCGACCTCGCTTTCCGCGATGCTCGATTATCGCAATGAGCAAAAGCCCGGACATATTCTTACGCTGGAAGATCCGGTGGAATTCATCTTCCAGAACAAAAAATCCATCGTTAACCAGCGCGAAGTCGGTACCGACACACTCGATTTCAAGATCGCGCTTAAAAACGCGTTGCGGCAGGCTCCGGATTGCATCCTGATCGGCGAAATTCGTGACAAGGAAACCATGGCTGCTGCAATTGCCTATGCGCAGTCCGGGCACCTTGCGCTCGCGACCTTGCATGCAAACAACGCCTACCACTCCATGAACCGGATCATCAGCTTCTACCCGCTGGAAAACCGTCCGGCCCTGCTGCAGGACCTCGCGGCGACGCTGAAAGCGGTCATTTCGCAGCGCTTGATCAAGACCGTAAAGGGTGGTCGCGCCGCCGCGGTCGAGGTCATGCTAAACAGTCGCCACCTGGCCGAACTGATCGACAAGGGCGAAATCAACGAAATCAAGGACGCGATGGAGAAAAGCATGTCTCCGGGATCTCAGACCTTCGAACAGGCCCTCTTCAACCTGCTGCGAGACGGGGTCATCAGCCAGGAAGAGGCACTGGCCAACGCCGATTCGGCTACCAACCTCCTCTGGCTTATAAACAACACCGAAGCAGGCGCCAGCCTGGCCGCGGGAAAAGACAAGGACAGCACCGCAGCGACCACCGATAAACTGGCTCAGACCCAGCCCGGCGTGAGCACCTCTTTCAGCGACTTCAAGCTTGACACCGGCGACAGCGAAAAGGCGGCATGATTGATCACGATCTACGGCATACGAAACTGCGACAAAATCAAACGCACCCTCGCCTGGTTTGAAATGCAGGGCGTTCCAGTGCGGTTCCATGACTATCGCAAGGACGGACTCAACGAATCCGATTTGAGCGCGTGGATGAATGGTCTTGACTGGAAGGACCTTGTGAATCGTTCCGGAACGACGTGGCGGGGTCTTCCAGAGGACCTGAAACAGGGCGTGAGCTCTCCAGAGGCCGCACGCGACCTCATGGTCAGTCATCCTGCGCTCATCAAGCGCCCCGTGATTGTCAGTGGCGACATAGTGCATGTTGGTTATGACGAAGCACTATTTCAGCGGCTTTCAAGTCGCTGAAGCAATGTCACGACCACGCAATGGCCCTCTCCCGCGATCTATCACCGTCTGGAAACGCCCGCCTGGCAAGGCTTTCCGGACGATAACCTGCCGCCACGAAACATGACCGAAACACTTAAACTTGCACGTGAATTGATTTCCAGGCGTTCGGTGACCCCCGAAGACGGTGGCTGCCAGGAGTTTCTAGGTGCGCGACTAGAAACCGCCGGATTCAAAATTGATCGCATGCCTCGCGGAAAGGTTCTCAACTTGTGGGCCCGGCACGGCAATGCTGGTCCGCTAGTGTGTTTTGCCGGACACACGGATGTCGTTCCCCCGGGGCCGCTGACGCAATGGCTTAACGACCCGTTCACACCGGAAGAACGCGATGGACGCCTTTATGGCCGCGGAGCGGCGGACATGAAAACCTCCGTTGCGGCGTTTACGGTTGCGGCAATGCAATTCGTGAAGACCAATCCAAACCACGCGGGATCGATCGCAATTCTGCTCACCTCCGACGAGGAAGGCGACGCCGTCGATGGAACGGTGCGCGTGGTGGAGGCCTTGTCGGACAGAAATGAGGCAATCGACTATGCCATCGTTGGCGAACCAACCTGCGTAAACCGGTTTGGCGACACCATCAAGAACGGGCGGCGCGGATCCTTGTCCGGGACTCTGCACGTAAAGGGTGTGCAGGGGCACATAGCCTACCCCCACTTGGCACGCAATCCCATACATCTTGCGATGCCCGCGCTGGACGAGTTGAGTCGGGCTAGTTGGGACGCCGGGAACGAGCACTTCCC
>CAITSH010000102.1 GCA_903895005.1 uncultured Pseudomonadota bacterium | reverse complement strand
GGCAGGAGCGGGGGCGGCGGCAGGTTTGGCCGCAGCAGCGGGGGCGGGGGCGGCGGCGCTGGCTTTCGCCTCAGTGTCTATGGTGGCGATGATTTCACCGGAAACGACCAAGCTGCCGTCAGCCTTGACGATCTTGGTCAGCACGCCATCCACCGGGGATGGCAGTTCGAGCACGACCTTGTCGGTCTCAATATCGATCAGGTTTTCATCGCGCGCGACGGCCTGACCCTCTTTCTTGTGCCAGGTGAGCAACGTCGCCTCGGCGACCGACTCCGACAATTGTGGAACTTTGACTTCGACCAGCATTTTTATCTCCCGTTTCGTTTTTCCCTGATCCGGGGTAACCCCTCGCCAGGTTCAGAAAAAGCAAGCGCGTAACGCGCCGGGCTTCTATTTGTAAACAATCAAAACCGCACTCAAACCGCCGCAATGAAAAATCACACTGTTGCATTACGCCGCGATGAACCGCCGTCGTGCCGGTTACATCAGGACGGATGAAAGCCCCCCCGACCGGAGGCGTCCACCTTTCGGCCTATTTATACTTGCCGAATGCCTGATCGACCAACGCCTTTTGCCGCTCGTTGTGCTTGGCGAGGTAACCACCCGCAGGCGCCGCCGAAGAAGGACGGCCGGCGTAGAACAACTTCTGCTCTTCGCGCATATTCTCCTGGAGGTAGTGCCTGATCTGGTACCACGCGCCCTGGTTCTGCGGCTCTTCCTGACACCACACCACTTCGTTGGCGTTGGGATAGCGTTTCATCTCCGCCGCAAACTGCTTGTGCGGAAAGGGATAGAGCTGCTCGACACGGATGATCGCCACGTTGTCATGACGGCGCTCGCGGCGCGCCGACAACACGTCGTAATAGACCTTGCCGGAGCAGGCGATGATGCGCGTGACGTCCTTGGCCTCGATCGCATCGACTTCCGGCAGCACCGTATGGAAACCGCCCTTGGCGAGATCCTTCAGCGGCGAGGTCGCTTCCTTCTTGCGCAGCAGCGACTTGGGCGTGAAAATAATGAGCGGCTTGCGGAAAGGACGCAGCATCTGCCTGCGCAGCAGGTGGAAAATCTGTGCCGCATTGGAAGGCATGCAAACCTGCATGTTGTGCTCTGCGCACAGCTGCAGGTAACGCTCGACGCGCGCCGATGAGTGTTCCGGCCCCTGGCCTTCGTAACCGTGCGGAAGAAGCATCACCAGGCCGCAGACACGGCCCCACTTCGCCTCACCGGAGGAAATGAACTGGTCGATCACGACCTGGGCGCCATTGGCGAAATCACCGAATTGCGCCTCCCAGATGACAAGGTCGTTGGGCTCGGCGCTAGCGTAGCCGTACTCAAAACCAAGTACCGCTTCTTCGGAAAGAACCGAGTCAATGACGACGAAATCACCCTGGTCTTTGGAAATATTGGACAGGGGAACGTAGGTGCCGGAGTCCCAGCGCTCGCGGTCCTGGTCATGCAGTACCGAGTGGCGGTGCGCAAAGGTGCCGCGACCGCAATCCTGGCCTGAGAGACGCACGCTGTAGCCGTTGGCGACGAGTGAGGCATAGGACAGCGTTTCGGCCATGCCCCAATCCACAGACAACTTGCCCTCGCCCATCTGACGCCGTGCCGCGATGAGCCGTTCCACGGTGGGGTGCATCTTGAAACCCTCGGGCACCGTGGTCAGCTTTTGAGCAAGACGCTGCAATTCGGTCATCGGAACATGCGTGTCGGCCGCATCAGTCCATTTGGCGCCAAGAAACGGCGACCAGTCGATGGCGAACTTGCTCTTGAAGTTGGACAGCACCGGGTTGGACGTGTGACGCCCGGCATCCAGGTCGTCGCGGAACTTCTTGATCATGGCGTCCGGCTCTTCGGACTTGAGAACGCCCTGCGCAATCAGCCGGTCGGCGTACAGCTTGCGCGTGCCCGGATGCTGCGAAATTTTCTTGTACATCAGCGGCTGCGTCACGAAAGGCTCGTCCTGCTCGTTGTGGCCGAGCTTGCGGAAGCACACCATGTCGATGACGACGTCCTTCTTGAACTGCGTGCGATAGTCGAGGGCGAGCTGGGTGACGAACTGGACCGCCTCGGGATCGTCGCCGTTGACGTGGAATATCGGCGCCTCGACCATCTTGGCAACGTCGGTGCAATAGGTGGTTGAACGCGCGTCGCGCGGATCGGATGTCGTAAAGCCGATCTGGTTGTTGACCACAATATGCACGGTGCCACCCGTGCCGTATCCGCGCGTATTGGCCAGATTGAGCGTTTCCATCACCACACCCTGACCGGCGAAAGCAGCATCACCGTGAATCAGGATGGGCAGGACCTGGTCACCCTTGGTATCGCCGCGACGGCGCTGTCGTGCACGCACCGACCCCTCGACCACGGGATTGACGATCTCAAGGTGGGACGGATTGAACGCCGCGCTGATATGCACCGGGCCGCCGGGCGTTGAAATGTCCGAGGAAAAACCGTTGTGGTATTTGACGTCGCCGGTCGATGAGAAATCGCTGTGGTGCTTGCCCTCGAACTCGGAGAAAAGATCGCTCGGCATCTTGCCCAGCACGTTCACCAGCACGTTGAGACGGCCGCGGTGGGCCATGCCGATGACGATTTCCTGCACACCATTGCCGCCGGCGCGCTGGATGAGCTCGTCCACTGCGGGAATGAGGCTTTCCCCGCCCTCGAGTGAAAAACGCTTTTGGCCGACATACCGGGTGTGAAGGTATTTCTCCAGCGTCTCGGCCTCAGTCAGTTTTTGCATGATGCGGCGCTGGTATTCCGGCGTGAACTTGGGCACCGCGCGATTGGGCTCGATTCGCTCCTGAATCCAAAGACGCTGGGCCCGATCACTGACAAACATGTACTCGAAGCCGATGTTGCGGCAATAGGTGTCGCGCAAGGCCTGTACCAGGTCACGCAGGGTGATGCGGTCGGGGCCGACGAACGAACCCGAACTGACCATGGTATCGAGGTCGGATTCGGCGAGGTCGTAGTAAGCAGGTTCGAGTTCGGGTACCGCGGGGCGCGTGACGCGCTTGAGCGGATCCAGCGTCGCCCAGCGCGACCCGGAAATGCGGTAGGAAGTCACCAACAGCAGCGCCGCAACCTGCAGGCGCTCCGAAGCTCCTGTGCTGCCCGGCAGGGCGCGGCTCCCCAGTTGCCCGAGTTTGGCGCGTTGCACGAAAGACTCGACTACGGGTGCGTGAGCAACGTCCTTTAGTTCGGCTCCCGGCAGGTTCTGCATCTGGTCGAAATATTCACGCCAATTCTCGGGGACCGAGGCGGGATTCTCGAGGTAGCTCTCGTACAAGGCCTCGACGAACGGCGCGTTTCCACCGAACAAATGGGAATTGGACATCTGCTGCTTCATCATGGGATCACCTCACTCCGAGTGGGCAAGTATGGGCAAATATAAAAGAGCCGTAGGCGCGGATCAGGGGGAGAAAAACACCCCTGCGCATCGTTTTACCGATGCCCAGGTTCAGCGTTTTTCCATCGGCACCACGTCACGCCGCGGCGAGCCGATAAATAGCTGGCGCGGACGCCCGATTTTCTGCTCGGGGTCGGCGATCATTTCGTTCCACTGCGCAATCCAGCCAACCGTACGAGCCAGTGAGAAGATGCAGGTGAACATCGACACCGGGATGCCCAGGGCGCGTTGCACGATACCCGAATAAAAATCGACGTTCGGATAAAG
>CAITSH010000101.1 GCA_903895005.1 uncultured Pseudomonadota bacterium | reverse complement strand
GAGATGCTTGTAGCGCATGGGATGCTCCTATCCGTCTTCGCAAACAGAAAGGTACACCCCGGGGCATCTCACCTTCCTCTAATGCCCGGATGTTGCACTTCGAAGTTTAATTCGCACACCTGCTGCAAAGCCTTGCCTGGCGCGGCTTTCCAGCCGGTGTGCATTGTTGATACAACGCAGCGGGGACGGTTTAAAATCTCGGCTTGACCATTGCAGCCGGACGCAGCCGAAAACACCCATGAGCACCGTCATCGAAATTCACAACACCCACTCCGCCGGCCCCAGCATCCGGCTGCACGCCAACGATAATGTCGTCATCGCCCGCGCCGACGTGGGCATAGGCGTCGCTTTGCCGCAAGAGGGCATCAAGACGCGCGCCCAGGTCACCGCCGGGCACAAGATTGCCTCGCGCAAAATCATCAAGGGCGAAGCGATACTCAAATACAACGTCACCATCGGCTTTGCATCCACGGACATCGAGGCCGGCAGCTACGTGCACTCGCACAACATGGAGTTCCGCGAAACCGACCGCGATTACGCCTATGCGCAGGACTACAAGGCCGTGGAACTGCTGCCCGAATCCGAGCGCGCCAGCTTCATGGGCATCGTTCGCGCCAACGGCCAGGTGGCGACGCGCAACTACATCGGATTGCTTTCTACGGTGAACTGCTCGGCAACGGTGGTGCACAAGATTGCCGAGTACTTCACGGAAGAACGCCTCTCCGACTATCCCAACGTTGACGGTGTCGTCGCCTTCTCGCATGGTCTGGGCTGCGGCATGGAGATGACCGGCGAGCCGATGGACTTGCTGCGCCGAACCACCGCGGGCTTTGCACAACACGCCAACCTCGCCGGCGCCCTCATCATCGGCCTGGGCTGTGAACGCAACCAGATTTCCGGCCTGATGAAAGAGCAAAGCCTCGGTGTCAGCTCGCGCCTGCAGACCTTTGTCATGCAAGAAACCGGCGGTACGCGCAAAACCATCGAGGCGGGCATCGCAGCGGTGAAAGCCATGCTGCCCGAGGCCAACAAGGTTACCCGCACACGCGTGCCGGCAAGCCACCTCATCGCAGGCCTGCAGTGCGGCGGCTCCGACGGCTTTTCTTCACTGACCGCAAACCCGGCGCTGGGTGCAGCCATGGATATCCTGGTCCGCCATGGCGGCACCGCGGTGCTCTCGGAAACCCCTGAAATCTATGGCGTCGAACACACCCTCACCCGACGCGCACAAAGCCGCGCGGTCGGCGAAAAACTCATCAAGATCATCCGCTGGTGGAAGGACGACTACTCGCCGGGCCGTGACGTGCAAATAAACGGCAATGTCAGCCCCGGCAACCAAATGGGCGGCCTTGCCAACATTTTTGAAAAATCGCTCGGCTCATCGATGAAAGGCGGCACCGGGCCGCTGATGGAGGTCTACAAGTACGCCGAGCCGGTGACGCAAAAAGGCCTCGTCTTCATGGACACGCCCGGCTTCGACCCCTGCTCTGCCACCGGACAGATTGCCGGCGGTGCCAACATGATCCTGTTCACCACGGGCCGGGGCTCGATGTTCGGCGCAAAACCGGTGCCCTCCATCAAACTCGCCACCAACACCCCCATGTACAAGCGCCTGACCGAAGACATGGACATCAACTGCGGCAGCATTCTCGACGGTGAAGCCACCGTCGCCTCGATGGGCCAG
Organism: uncultured Pseudomonadota bacterium; assembly: GCA_903895005.1. The sequence goes on along the minus strand of CAITSH010000101.1, from coordinate 6,852 downwards.
GTGATTTTCGAGCACATGCTCGAAATCGCCTCAGGCAAAAAATCAAAAAGTGAGGAACTGGGCCTCGGTGACCACGAGTTTGTGCCGTGGAATATCGGGGTGGTAAGCTAAGCCGATGTCATCCATTGTAATTCTCGAAGACGACAACTCGCTGCGCGACACGCTGCGCATGCACCTGCGTGCAGCGGGTTACGAAGTGCGCGCTGCGGCCGATGCGACCGAGGGCATTCGCGCCATCATCGACAACGTCCCGGACCTGATCCTGTCGGATATCTCGCTGCCCTATATGGGTGGCTTCGAATTACTAGAAGTCTTGCAGCGTGACGAATCCACCAGGGATGTTCCCGTGATCCTGCTGACCGGCCGCAAGGACGATGAGAGCTACGTAACCGGCATGCAACTCGGTGCGGTGGCTTACCTCACCAAACCGGTTTCTAGCGAAGAGTTGCTCGAGGCGATTGCCGCTGCCTTGCGTACGGCGAACAAGAAGAAGCCAAAATAACAGGCATGCAGTCCCGGCATGAGACGCGCCGGCTGTAGACATTGATCCAAGGCTCGGGCACTGTTAGGCACTTTTATCTCCCCGCCCCATTGTCCCCAGCACCACTCCGCCAATCACCAGCAGCAAGGCCACCATCACCGCCGGTTCCGGTGCTTCGCCTAACCCGATGATTGCGGCGAGAATGCCGATCACCGGGGAAACCAGCAAACCCATCGACACACTAAGCGCAGGCAGGTTGCGACCGGCCATGGCGATGGTCCAAAACGGGAGGGCGGATCCGACCGTGCTCGAGACTATCAACAGCAGCACCAGTTTTGTATCCCACGCAATAGCGTGCCAGGAATCGGATATCAGCGCGATGACCAGCAGGAGCAGCGTAGCCAGCATCATTTCCCACGGTGCCAGTTCGAAGGGCGTGGCGCGCCACTTGTGCCCGCGGTTATGCAGGATGCTCGCCGCCCATAGCAGCGCCGCAAGCAGCAACGCCCCGTGCCCCAGCAACGCATCGCGGTCACTCCAATCGAACGCGAAGGGATTGAACAAGAAAGCCAGCCCAAGCATCCCCAGCACCACACCCAGCACACGGCGCGGGGTCAGTCGTTCTCCGAGGAACAGTGCCGCGCCCGGCAGCACCCAAAGCGGCGTCGTGTAGGCGAGTACGACCGAACGACCGACCGGCACGAGTTGCAGGCCCACCGAGGCCAGCACGGCAAAACCCACCATGTGCAGCAGCGTGATGCTCAACACCACAGGTATATCCTGGAGCGTGGGCACGACCATCCTGCCGCGCGGCAGCGCGACGGCGAGCAGCATCGTGGTGGCGATGGCGGCGCGAAATGCCGACATCCAGTACGGCGACATGCTCTCCATGATGACTTTGTTGACCGGCCAGGTAAGTCCCCAGCCGCACACCGTCACCGCGAGAAACAGGGCGCCACGATGCGCCGGGGACAAGCCTGTCTTCAAAGCGGGGGCCCGCCCGCGCGTCCCCTCCGGCAGTTCAGCCATGGCGCAGCCACCGGCCGAGGCCGCCCCCGAGTGCAGCGTTTTTTGCGCGAATCAGCATGGAAGCAGTATAGCGGCCGCACCGATCAAAGGCGCGCACGCACTCATGCACCTATAATCGGAATACGAAGGGCCACCACGACAGCGAAACATCCCGCGTCTCTCACCGTGCGAAAAAAAACGACAAGCCAAAGGGAAACCACCATGTTGCAGCAATCCGGACCCACGGTCGCGGAGACGCTCGGGCAGACGCAACAAATCATGTTCAGCGCAAACATCGGGCATGCGCGCACGCTGGTACTGCAAAAAAAGCCCGCGCAGGTCGACGCATACGGCGCCAACCTCCACGATGCCAAGACCACCGCCGACGCCCCGGGCGGCAAGTTGCGCCCGCTGCCCGACAATTTCCTGATGGTCGCGCAGTTCGTGGTGACCAGCAAGGGCGAGGACAAAAAATGGCTGGCCTCAACCGTTTTATCGCCGATGTGCGTGCCAACGGGTTCGTAAGCAAGTTGCTCGAGCGCACACGCATTCCCGGCCTTGCGGTGTCGAACGACACCGACCGATAATGCACCGATCCGTGCTCCGCTCCGATTACGACCAAAGGGCCACAGGGTACCCGCCGGCCGGCACGCGCCATGCATGACCACGCCGGCCGCCTTATCGCCTGTCACGAATGCGACCTGTTGCTGCGTGACCCGCTACCCCATTACGATCCGGCGAGTACCCCCGCCCCCCCGGCCGGGGCCGATGCCGTCTGCTGCCCGCGCTGCGGCGCACGCATTTATCGCGTCAACCACGCCAGCCTCAACCACACTCTGGCCCTTGCACTTGCGGCCGGTATCGTGCTCATCATTGCGAACGCCTTTCCAATCGCAACCATCGACGCACAGGGGCATCGGAACGACAGCACGCTGCTCGGCGCGGTGCACCTGTTGTGGCAGCAGGACATGATGCTCGTGTCCATCCTGGTTTGCATAACAACGGTGATCCTCCCCGCGATCGAGGTGCTGTTCTGGGGCGCGTTGCTCCTTTACCTGAGGCTTGGCTCCCCGCTTAGCGCACTGCGCCACCTGCCTGCAGTACTGCGTCTGCTATTGCAGGCGCGGCCCTGGAGCATGATTGAGGTGTTCATGCTCGGGGTGCTGGTGTCCATAGTCAAACTCGGCCATGTCGCCGAACTGACCGCCGGCATCGCATTGTGGGCCTATGCCGCGCTGATGGTGTTGCTCGCAGCGCTCTCCTACACGCTGAGCATACGCAACCTCTGGGCCGCGCTGCCGGTGCGCAGACAGTCATTACCGACGGCCGCAAGGTCACACCTGGCATCTTCAGCCGCAGCGGCCGGTTTGGCTTCCTGCCATGTTTGCGGGCTGCTCGGCCCTACGCCCGTTCACGCACAACAACCCACCTGCGCACGATGCGCAACGCCACTGCATACGCGCGAACCAGGCGGTCTTGCGGCGAGTGCGGCGCTGCTGCTTGCCGCGGCCATACTGTTCATTCCGGCCAACCTGCTACCCATCATGGAAACAGGCTCAATGTTCGGCTCGCAACGCGATACCATCCTGAGCGGTGTGGCTTTCCTGTGGGAATCGGGCTCCTGGCCGCTGGCACTTCTGGTGTTCGTGGCGAGCATCGCCGTTCCACTGTTCAAGCTGCTGATGCTGGCCGGGCTGTTGCTCGCGGCACGACTGCGCTGGACGCAGTACCGGCAAGCACGCACTCGCCTTTATCGCGCTCTCGAGGTGATAGGCCGCTGGTCAATGCTGGATATTTATGTCGTGACAATCCTCTCCGCCCTTGTTCAGATAGACGCGCTAGCAACAATCAACGTCGGACCGGGGGCCGTAGCCTTCGGCGGTGTGGTAGTGCTGACCATGCTGGCGACCCTGCGCTTTGACCCGCGGCTCATTTGGGACGAAGGTGAAAAGCAGGACGAAAAGGACGCGGATGCAAGCGAGACCGAACCAAAGGATGGACTGACCAATGCCCGATACTCCTGAAATCCCCGAAGCCCGCGTGAAGCGCCGCGGACGGCTGCGCTTTGACCTGATCTGGTTTATCCCATTGACCGCGGCCCTCGTGGGCGGCTGGCTGGCGGTGCGCGCCGTGATGGAGCGCGGCCCGACTGTCACCATCAGCTTCGAATCGGCCGAGGGGCTGGAGGCGGGCAAGACCCATGTCAGCTACAAGGACGTGAATATCGGCCTCGTTAAAAAGGTCCGCCTGTCGTCCGATCGCAGCCGCGTCGAGGTGACCGCCGAATTTTCGCGCGATGCCGTCCCGCTGCTGGTGGAAGATTCGCGTTTCTGGGTGGTGCGTCCGCGTTTCTCCGGCGGACAGTTGAGCGGCGTGGGCACCCTGCTTGCCGGCGCGCATATCGAGGTCGATGCCGGAAAATCCGCCACGCCCTCCAGCCAGTTCACCGGGCTCGACGTGGCGCCGGTCATTACCAACAAGCTCCCCGGGCGCTCGTTCCGGCTCAACGCACCCGACCTTGGCTCGCTCGACGTCGGCTCGCCCATCTACTACCGCCGCCTGAAAGTCGGGCAGGTCGATTCCTACGAGCTCGACAAGGACGGCGCGGGCATCAGCATGAAAGTGTTCGTCCAGGCCCCCTACGACCGTTACGTGACCTCCGGCACACGCTTCTGGAACGCCAGCGGAATCGATCTCACGCTGGACACCAACGGTGTGCGCCTGCAGACCCAGTCAATGATGTCCGTGCTGGTGGGCGGCCTCGCGTTTGAAACACCACCCGCGAATATCGGTTTCGACGAGGCGGCCGAAAAGCCGGCAGCAGCCGATACGCGATTCGTGCTGCATCGCGATCGTGAAACGGCAATGAAGGCCCCGGACGGCGAAATGCAGGTCTATGTGATCAACTTCAAGGAATCCCTGCGCGGGCTTGCAGCGGGGGCGCCCCTGGATTTTCGCGGCATCGTGGTCGGCGAAGTGCTGGCGATCAATATCGAATACGACCCGGTGCGCGACTGGTTCAATTACCCGGTCTACGTTGCCTTGTACCCGGAGCGCATTCGTGTCGTGAACAACAAGGCCGATACCGGAAACAGGGGCACGCGCAGGGCGGAGGCGGGTTTGACCGACGCGCAGCGGGTAAAGCAAGGCCTGGTCAATGCCATGCTCAAGCGCGGCTTTTCCGCGCAGCTGCGCTCGGGCAACCTGCTTACCGGGCAGCTCTACGTGGCCCTGGATTTTTTCAAGGATGCAAAACCACACCGTATCGACCCCAAGCAGGTGCCGCCAGAACTGCCGGCAATGCGCGGCGACTTCGACGACCTGCAGCGCTCGCTCAAGGTGATCGTAAAAAACCTGTCGGGGGTGAAATTCGAGGAAATCGGCAGCACCCTGCAGCAAACCATGGAAAATTTGAACCACATACTGACCCGCTTTGACAGGGAACTCGCCCCCGAGCTCAAATCCAGCCTGCAATCGCTGCAACGTACGCTCGAGGGCGCCGAAAAAACCATGGGCACCGCCGGCAAGGCGCTCGCCGCCGATTCACCGGTCATGTCCGATGTGCGTGACGCAGCGCACGAAGTATCACGAGCGGCACAAGCAGTGCGCTCGCTAGCCGACATGCTCGACAGGCAACCGGAAGCCATCATCAAGGGAAAACAGCAATGAGCCTCAAGCGCCAAAACATCAGGGGCTGCACACGCTTGCGCATCGCCGCGACCACGCTCGCTGCCACCGTGCTGCTTGGCGCGTGCGGGAGCTCCCCGCCAGTGCGCTACTTCACGCTGCAGGGTCCTGCGACCAGCCGTGGCGTCGCGGCACAGACCCCTGCGACAGCGACAGCCCGCAGCGTTCAATTCACCGGCATCGCACTGCCCGAATCCGTGGACCGCCCGCAGCTGGTTCTGCGCACCGGTGAAAATTCGCTCAGCGTGAACGAGCACGCGCGCTGGGCGGAGCCGCTGAGAAACGCCTTCGCGCTGGTGCTCGCCGCCGAAATGCGCGCCGCGCTCGGCGGCGCGCCGGTACTGGTTCGCGCTGCTGGCGCCGACAATGCCGCCTGGAAACTCAGCGTCGATGTGCAGCGCTTTGAAGCCCAGCCCGGCCGCGGCGCCATACTTGAGGCCGTATGGTCGCTGCGCGGCAATGCCGGGGCCAAGGCCCTCACACAGAGCAGCAGCATTACCGAGGCCGCGAACGCCGATACGCTCGAGGCACTCGTTGCCGCGCAGTCACGTGCCGTTGCGACTCTGGCGAGGGAGATTGCGCGGACAGTAGACGAGCAGTCTCGCTGAGTCGAGCAAGGCGACTGGGCCGCGTTCAACTATGCGCGGCGGCCTCAAGGGGCGAAGGAGGACTTTGCGCACCTACGCCGTTCACAATCGCCTCGATCTCAAGGCTTAAATCTCAAACGTCGAGGGGTGTGGGCAGGGCCGAGCTGTGTGCCGCGATTTCCCGCGAGGGTTTTTCACCGCGGATATTCGTTCCCGCCGGAAGCCAGGTGCAGATATTCGCGTTTTGCGCCCAGACCGTCTTGTAAACGCCCGGAACAAAAAACTCCGAAAAACGCATCTCCTCATGGGGATCGCTTCTGAGGTAATGGCGCTCGCTGTCGGCGTAATAAACGATGTCACCCGAGCGCACCGCGAAGGGCTGTTCGTTGGCATAACAGGTCCCGCGCCCTGCAAGTATGTACATAAAATGCGCGGCGCCCTCATGATGGTGATTGGCCGCTTCGGTACCGGGCGGATAGATGATCATTTCGCCCTTGATGGCCTTGGTATTGAAAAGCTTCGGCGTGACAAGGTAGATTCGCTTGCGCGCATCGTGTTCAGACTGCAGAACCGGCTCGCGCGTCCAGTCGATGATGCGGAGCGCGGCTTGCTGTGCCGCAAAGCCCGCGTCAAGTTGCGCGGCGTCCGGCACGCGCGCGAGCAACAATGTCGTACCGACGCCACTGGAAAGCCGTCCACTGAACCCAGGCGGCAGGAAGGCGACATGGGCATCCGCCAGTACCTCGGAGGTGCCGTCGTGCAAGAGCGTCGCGTCACCGGAGAGAATCTGAAACCAGGCAAAATCCGTCGCGGGGACCGAGATGTCCAGCGCCGCACCGGCGGCGAGCGTCAGGCGCTCCAGCCGGAAACGGATACCCGGGACACGCGCCTCGGTAAGCAACGGCTGGCTGTTCACGCCCTTGCCCGCTTGCTCGGGCGCAACCGTGCTTTGGTTGAATGTAATGGCCATACACACCTCGCTTTTATGTCAATGGACCGAAACGGCCGGTACCGCGTTGATCTCGTATTGAACCCGCGTAGATCCCATATTGGACGGGATGACGCTTGGCGACAATTCGAATACACTCG
>CAITSH010000100.1 GCA_903895005.1 uncultured Pseudomonadota bacterium | reverse complement strand
AAGTCATCGTGCCGTGCAACACGATTTTGCAGCTGCCCGCAGCGACGATGACCTGGGCGGATTTGTTCAAGACCGCCACTGGCCTTGCCCCGGCGGATATTGCGCCGGTCGGCCAGACCGGCCTTGCCCTTGCCGACATGGTCGGTTCGACCACCGGCGCGACCATCGCCCTCGCCACGCCGGGCCTGCTTAGCATGAAGACACGCTCGGAAACGTCGGCGACTTTGCAGACGCGTTACAGCGCATCGCTGCCCTCGTACGAAATCCGCGTCGTCGGCAACGTGGTCAGCGGTCGCTATATCGCCGGGCTGGTGTTCGTGTCGCAGCAGTCGCTCAATGCCGCGCAGGGCGTGATCAGCTGCATCGACTACGCCAGCGGCGAGATGCACGTGGGCGGCGTGCCGGTCGATCCTTCCACGACGACGACCTGTCCGGAGGTGGTGTCTGCCGGTGTCTCGCGTGTGCGCATCAACGATACCATCGGCCGTTTTGGCAAAAAGCATGCGCCCGTGGGCAAGTGCGGCGGCGCCGCCGATTGCGTCGAGCAGGCCGGCTTTGATCCGCGTTTTGCACCGGACACCGACAACCCCACGGTGCATGCCACCACCGGTTTCCCGATGTGCATCCCGCGCGTCAACCCTTTCACATCCGGCGTTGATCCGCTGTGCCCGCAATCCAACCGCCCGATTGCGCCGTTTTGCGCGAACTTCCCCGACGGCAGCGGCATACCGGCTTTCCCGGCGCAAACCTCGGGCTACTGCACCACGTTTGTGATGGATGCGCCGAACGCACGCGCCGCCGCCGGCCTGAGCTGCCCCGGTCCGGGCTGCCCGACCGACCCGACGCGCCAGGCACCGCTGCAGGTGGGTGACACCATTGTCTACAACGGCACGCTCAAAGCCGACGCCAGGGGTTTTTACGTTTCAGCCCACACCATCGCCGCCAACCTTGGCATTTACACCCAGCCCAATACCAAACCCGCCTACGTGTATGTCGAGGAAGTGCTCGCCGGTACCGCGGCGTTGCCTGTGGCCGGCCTTGCACAGGAAGCCACGGAGCGCGTCAAGTTCGTCGGTTTCTCCACCGACCCGACCAATCTGATCGATTTGTACGCGCTTGACCAGGACCCCGTCAGCGGCCGGATCAGCGAGCGGCTGCTGGGCACGCAAAGCGCGATGAGCAACGCGCAGTTGGGCCGCTTCCGCACGCCGGGCAACAATGGCGGCACCTTCCTGCCACCGACGCGCATGTATCGCGCCATCAGCCGCACCATGTGTTCGGAGCGCCCGGCCGGCCAGTTCACCGCCTGCACGCTCGAGGGCAGCGGCACCGAGGCGGCCAACACCTTTGCCAACGGCCTCATTGCCGGGCAGTTTTCGCTGCCCAATTTCAACTTCATCTTCGCCGAGAACCTGATCTTCGGCCAGGCACTGGTGCCGAACAACTTCCAGGACCTGCCTTTCCTGTACTGCGGTTCGGGCGCGCTCGAGGCGGGCGGGCCTGTGGTCGGCCAGCTTGACCCGGCACCCTGGGGGCCGCCGATGCAAAACCCGATTTTCCGCGCCAACCTGTGCCCGCAGGCCAAGGCAGTGTCGGCGCCGCCGGTCTTCCCGAAGGTGACCGGCGCGCGCGATGTGGTGACCATCCACACCGCCACCTGGGACAACCGCCGCGCCATGGGCAAGGTCAATATCATCGCGACCTCGTCGGTCTCGCCCGCCCCGACCGGCATGTTCATGACCGCCACCATCACCAACAGCTGGATGACGCCCTCGGCGCCCGGCGGCGTGGACAATCCGATTGTTGCGCAGATGGTGCTCACGTCCAACACGCTTGCCGAGCCCACGCTGTGCCCGACCGCCGCGCCGTGCTGGAGCCTGAATGCGCCCGGATTCATCATCGACCCGGGTGTGGCACCCTTCCTTCCTTCTCTGGTGCCGCCGACCTCCATTGTTGTACGATCGAGCAAGGGGGGCATTTCGCAGGTGATGGACGCGGCCATCAGGCAGCTTGCCTGTGTGTCGACCAAGCAGTTCGCCTGCCCCTGATCCCATGCGCCCCCGGCACTCCCCTGGAAATGTCATGACCCGAAAAAAGCTTTCGCCTTCGTCCATCAGCCCCTGGCGGCGTGCCGTCGCATTGATGATGGCCCTGCTCATGCTCAGTGCGCCGGTCGGCGCGCGCGGGCCGGGCCGCGCCGGCATCGATGCGCTGGTCGATGCGCCCGACGAACTGGCCGCGCCGCGCGCCAACCTGCCGGGCAATCGCATACTCACCTCAGAGCCGGTGTTCGGCCTGCCCAACAGTCCCACCGTTACGGGTTTT
>CAITSH010000099.1 GCA_903895005.1 uncultured Pseudomonadota bacterium | reverse complement strand
TGTCACTTGTGTCACGAGATGCTGGAACAGCTTGAGTCCATCAAGTCCGAATCCGGCTTTGAGCTTGAAGTCATGGACGTGGATGCGGATCCCGAGCTCGAAGCGCGTTACAACGAGCTCGTGCCGGTTCTTGAGCACGAGCAGCGTGAATTAGCGCGTTACCGGCTTGATCCCGAAGCATTGCGTGCTTATTTGGCAAAAATACGCTAAAATTCAAACTGTTCCGAACACATAAAAGGGTGCTCCAGGCACCCTTTTTCACACTCCCCCTCCGCAATGCAGCATATCCGCAACTTTTCAATCATTGCCCATATCGACCATGGCAAGTCGACCCTCGCGGATCGGTTCATCCAGTTTTGCGGTGGACTTTCCGATCGTGAAATGGAGGCTCAGGTCCTTGACTCCATGGACCTTGAACGTGAGCGTGGCATTACGATCAAGGCTCAAACGGCGGCGCTGCAATACAAATCTCTCAGTGGGCAGACATACAATCTGAACCTTATCGATACGCCTGGGCATGTCGACTTTTCCTACGAGGTAAGCCGATCCCTTTCTGCCTGTGAAGGGGCGCTATTGGTCGTCGACGCCAGCCAGGGTGTAGAGGCCCAGACCGTGGCTAACTGCTACACGGCGATCGAACAGGGTGTGGATGTCGTTCCCGTCCTGAATAAAATTGATCTGCCCAACGCAGATCCAGAGCAGGCCATCCGGGAAATCGAGGATGTCATCGGCATTGAGGCCAAGGATGCCATTCGCTGCAGTGCCAAAACCGGCGTGGGTATTCAGGATATTCTCGAATCGGTGATTACGCGCATACCACCTCCCAAGGGAGACCCGGAAGCACCGCTAAAAGCCCTGATCATCGACTCGTGGTTTGATAACTATGTCGGTGTAGTCATGTTGGTCCGGGTTGTTGACGGTGTACTCAAGCCTAAGGACCGTATCCTGCTGATGTCCAGCAACAGCAATTATCTTTGCGAGCAGGTTGGCGTGTTTACGCCCAAGTCTCAGTCGCGCAAGCATTTGTCCGCAGGTGAAGTTGGATTCATCATTTCCGGGATCAAGGAGCTCCAGGCTGCGCGCGTGGGTGACACGGTTACGCTGGTAGACCGGCCCGCGCCCCACGCATTGCCTGGTTTCAAGGAAATCAAGCCACAGGTATTTGCCGGGCTGTATCCGGTCGAGGCCAATCAGTACGAAGGCCTCAGGGATGCGCTCGAAAAGCTCAAGCTAAACGACGCGTCCCTGCACTATGAGCCGGAGGTATCGCAAGCACTCGGTTTTGGCTTTCGTTGCGGCTTTCTTGGACTGTTGCATATGGATATAGTCCAGGAGCGCCTGGAGCGCGAGTACGATATGGACCTCATCACCACCGCTCCGACGGTAGTGTATGAAGTGGTGTTGCGCGACGGGACGGAGATGCGCGTCGAGAATCCCGCAAAAATGCCGGATCCGTCAAAGATAGAGGAAATACGCGAGCCCGTCATTACCGCGACAATCTTTGTTCCACAGGATTATCTCGGCACTGTCATTACGCTTTGTATCGGCAAGCGCGGCGTCCAGAAAAACCTGCAGTACGTTGGCAGGCAGGTGATGTTGACCTACGAAATGCCGCTCAATGAAGTGGTGATGGATTTTTTCGACAAGCTCAAGTCAGCGACGCGTGGGTACGCCTCCCTTGACTACGAGTTCAAGGAATATCGCGCAGCCGACATGGTCAAGCTCGACATACTGATCAATTCCGAACGGGTGGATGCGCTGTCCTTGATGGTGCATCGGGGGAATTCGCAGTACCGCGGACGTGAACTGGTTTCAAAAATGCGTGAATTGATTCCGCGGCAAATGTTTGATGTCGCGGTACAGGCTGCGATTGGCGCACACATCATTTCTCGTGAGACCGTAAAGGCTTTGCGCAAAAACGTCCTTGCAAAGTGCTACGGCGGTGATATCTCGCGCAAGCGAAAGCTTCTGGAGAAGCAGAAGGCCGGCAAAAAGCGTATGAAGCAGGTCGGTTCCGTCGAGATCCCGCAAGAGGCTTTCCTAGCAATTTTGCAGGTGGACAGTAAATGAACTTTGCCCTGATCCTGTTTTCGTTGCTTGTATTTACCGGATTTATCGCGCTTGCAGACCGGCTTTTTTTCGCTAAGCAGCGCGCCAAGGATGCGAAAGAGCCCTGGTGGATTGAATACCCAAAGAGTTTTTTCCCAGTAATCCTGATCGTGTTTGTGCTGCGCTCGTTTCTCTTCGAACCGTTCAAAATCCCTTCGGGATCCATGATTCCGACCCTCCTGATCGGGGATTTCATTCTCGTGAATAAATTTACTTACGGCATCCGGATTCCCGTCATAAACAAGAAAGTGATCGATATCAACCTGCCCAAGCGCGGTGATGTAATGGTTTTTCGTTTTCCCGACGACACCTCGCTTGACTACATCAAGCGGGTGACAGGCCTTCCGGGTGACCAAATCGCTTATGTCAACAAGCGCCTTACCATCAATGGCAAGGAAATTCCGGTCAAGCCGATGGAGGACTACCTGCACAAGGAACGGATCTATTACTCCAAGCAGTTTTCCGAGTCGCTGGACGGGCGCGAGCATGCGATGTTGGTTGACCCTGATTCACCGCCAGGCGTACCGTTCGCCACCGCATTCCGATTCCGCGAAAATTGCATTTACAATAGTGCGGGGGTGACCTGTACCGTCCCGCCCGGGCACTATTTCATGATGGGCGATAATCGGGACAACTCGAGCGACAGTCGCGTATGGGGATTCGTCCCGGAAGAGCATATCGTCGGCAAGGCATTTTTTATCTGGTTTAATTTCAACGAGCTAAGGCGCTTTGGCACCTTCCAATGAGTGGGGAAACAATGATCAGGAACCAACGTGGTGTGAGCCTCATGGGCTTGATGATGATCTGCGTCGTGCTTGTGCTCGGCGCGGTGCTCGGCATGAAGTTGGCGCCGTCGTATATCGAATACTCGTCGGTTAAAAAGGCCGTTACCGGCATCGGGTCTGAAATGCGCGGTGGCAGCGTTGCGGATGTTCGGAAGGCATTCGACAAGCGGGCGCAGGTGGACAGCATTGCCGTGATCACAGGTGCCGATCTGGACGTCAGCAAGGATGGATCAGATCTTGTGATCTCTTTCGCCTATCCGAAAAAGATTCCCTTGTTTGGAAACGTCAGCATCCTCATCGATTTTGCCGGCAGCAGCGTCCCGGGCGGGGCGCAATAGGGACGGATGGACACATCTTCGCTCGAACGAGGCATCGGCTATCGCTTCCAGCGCCCGGAACTGCTGCTGCAGGCACTGACGCATCGAAGCCATAGCGTACCGCACAACGAGCGGCTCGAGTTCCTCGGCGACGGGGTACTGAACTGCGTAATCGCAGATGAACTTTACCGAAGTTTCAGCGCGCTAAAGGAAGGGGATCTCTCCCGACTCCGGGCGCACCTCGTGAGGCAGGAATCCCTTTACGCCGTCGCCCAAGGCCTTCGGTTGGGGGATTTTCTCCAATTGGGCGAGGGTGAAATCAAGAGCGGCGGATTCAACCGTCCCTCCATTCTCGCGGATACCCTTGAGGCACTGGTCGGCGCTGCGTTCCTGGACGGTGGTTTCGAGGGCGCCCGGCAACTTATACGGCATTTGTTAAAAGCGCAGATTGAAATACTCGATCCGAAATTGCACGGTAAAGATTCCAAAACACAGTTGCAGGAACTCATGCAAGGACGTCACATGAATCTGCCAACTTACACCGTAGTCGCTACGCAGGGCGCGGCTCACAGCCAGTTGTTCGAAGTCGAATGCTTCATCGAGGCCATGCAGGTTCGAACCAAGGGGAGCGGCACAAGCCGCCGTCTCGCCGAACAGGAGGCGGCAATGCTGGCTTTATTGCAGGTTCAACCGTGAGCGAATTCCGGTGCGGCATGGTTGCAATTGTCGGGCGCCCCAACGTCGGCAAGTCGACGTTGTTGAACTGCCTCGTGGGGCAGAAACTGAGTATCACGTCACGAAAGCCGCAAACGACGAGGTACCGGTTGAACGGCATACTGACTAAGCCCGATGCGCAATTTATTTTTGTCGATACCCCGGGCTTTCAGATGCGGCACAAAAGCGCGCTTAACCGGGC
>CAITSH010000098.1 GCA_903895005.1 uncultured Pseudomonadota bacterium | reverse complement strand
GGGCTCTGTGCAAAGCAGTGCCGAGCAGGGACAGCCACAAAATAAGCCGTTCGGCGGAGTGGTTTTTCGGGGCAACGGGTAGGCCATGCGCAGAGCTACCCCGCAGCACGTCTGAAACCATCTCTTGCTTCAGGCTGCTGGAGTAGGCACCAGTTTGCGCTAAGGCGCTAAGGCGCTAAGGCGCTAAGGCGCTGGCTTAGGCGACAGGGCGTCCCAGCACCAGGCTGGAGGCAAGAAAAGACAGCTTTTTGACAGAGCGTGTCGCAGCTTGGTTACCGTATTTGAAGAGGAATTTAGGCTAATATTGAAATCAATTCTGATCACGGTACGCCGAGATTGGCTTTCTGTTTTTCTATTTTTATTTGACCCGCATGAACACCCCCCCCTCTAAGTTCCGCAGCAAGGTCCTCATGCTGCTCACCTCCGAATTTGTGACCGCGCGCTACCACGCGCTGAGGGAAAAAGCGCCTGACTTGGAGATCGTGACCGAGCTGGCACCAGGACCGAACGAAGACATCGACGTCCTGTTCGCGTTCAAGCTTCCCGATGGCCTGGCCTCGCGGCTGCCCAACCTGAAGATGGCGGCCTCGGTGGGCGCCGGCGCTGACGGCCTGCTGCAGGCGACAGACTTGCCGCGTGCTGTTCGGGTGACCCGCGCTGCCGATCCGGGCCTTGGGTTTTCGATGGCGCAGTTCGTCAGCGCCCACATCCTTCAGCATTTCCGCTCGTTCCCGCTGCTGGCCGCGCAGCAGAGAGCGGGGCAGTGGAAACGGCTGGTGTTGCCAGAGGCGGACAAAGTCACCGTGGGCATCATGGGCGTCGGAGCTATTGGCTCGGTGGTCGCCACGGCGCTGGAAGGCTTGGGTTTTCGCGTGGTGGGTTGGGCGCGGAGCGCGTCGGCTGAGCGCAAAGTGCACACCTTCACCGGCGAACAGGGGCTTGAGGGGTTTCTGCGGGCGAGCAATTACCTGGTGTGCCTGCTGCCTTTCACGGACGAGACGCGCAACCTGCTAGACAAGGAAAAACTCGCGTTGTTGCCAAAGGGCGCCTACCTTGTGAATGTGGCGCGCGGCGGCATCGTGGCCGAGGACGGCCTGGTTGCCCTGATCGACAGCGGCCATCTGGCGGGCGCTACGCTGGACGTTTTCGCGACCGAACCGCTGCCGGCCGAGAGCCCGCTCTGGCAACATGAAAAAATCGTCGTGACGCCGCACGTTGCTGCGCAACCGTCGGTAGAGCCGGTGGTGGCGCAGTTTCTGGAAAACCTGCGCCGCTTGGAAGCAGGCGAGACGCTGATCAACGAGGTAGACCGGCAACTCGGGTACTGATGCGCCAGAATGAACACTGGCCCGGTGGCACTGACGACCGCGGCCTCCCCGCTTATTGCTTCGTGTCGTAGTACCTGTCGAGGAAGTCCAACTGCTCCTTGCGCCAGCCACGCCCGGACTCGATGGTGTCGCCAAACGCCATGTGGTTTTCGGCCTCGGCATCATAGGGCGCCCACGACGGCAGGCCCGGGAAATTCGGATTGCCATTGCGACCGAACGCGACCCATGCTTTCATCATCGCAGCCGAAACTTTTTCGTCGCCGCCGTCGAAGCTGGCCGGCTGGCCCGGGCTTAGCTCGCGGAAGGTACCGAACACGTGGCCCACTTCCTCGCCGTGGTGAGGGCCGTCCTTCTGGTTCGGCCGCCGGCGCAGGAACAGGTAACGCCAAGTGGGAACTGCCTTGCGGGACATTGCCTCGGCCAGCAGGCGGGTGCCGTAGTTGAACTGCGTGTCAGCAAACATTTCGGCCACGCGCGGATGCGCCTGGTCATCAGCTTGCGCAGGATAGACCTGACCTGCTTCAGCCACCGCGTCCCCGAAATTGACAAGCGCCATGTCGCGGTACTGCGCGAGGTTATCGACCGGCCATGCCTTGGTCAGCAGGCTGCCCTCATCGGCATTGCTGCCGACGATCAGCGGCACGGCATATAGGCGGCCGGACTTGAGGACCGGGCGCTCATCCTCGGGCAGCAGCCAACCGTCTCGGATGGGTCGCAAGACTCGTGGTGTGGTGAGCCCACGCACCTTGGGTGACAGGAGCGGCATTTTCGCGATCAGCTCTTCGGCGCTCAGGCCGCGCAGCGCTTCGATGTCGCTGCCCAACGCAAGCGCGGCCATCTCGGCAGCAGCAAGCGACGCCAGCGGACGCGCGGCGCCCGGGCTGTGCAGGATCGCCTGCTGAAACAGCCCCTTACCCAGGGGCGACACAAGGAGCAACGCGATGGACGCGGACCCAGCGGATACGCCAAAAGCGGTCACGCGCTCAGGGTCGCCGCCGAAAGCCGAAATGTTGTCTCGGACCCATTGCAGCGCGGCAATTTGGTCCAGCAGGCCGTAGTTGCCCGACACGCCCTGCGCCGACTCGCGGCTAAGCCCCGGATGGGCCAGGAACCCGAACATGCCGGCGCGGTAGTTGAAGCTGACCACGATGACACCTTGCGCTGCCATGTGGGCGCCGTCGTTCGCGGCATCTGCTCCACTGCCGCGCTCGAAGCCCCCGCCGTTGAACCAGACCATGACCGGCAGCGAGCCCGGCGCGGCATCCGCTGGCGCCCAGACGTTGAGGTAGAGGCAATCCTCGCTTTGCGACGGCGCGCGCGATCGCACGTTGGGTGCTTGCGGAAAGTCCGGGCCAAATGCCAACGCGTCACGCACGCCGGCCCATGGCGCAGCAGGTTGCGGCGGTCGCCAGCGCAGTGGGCCAACCGGCGGCGCTGCGTACGGAATGCCTTTGTAGACAAACAGGGGCTCGCCGTCGGCTGTGCGCCTGGCGCCCTGCAGCTTGCCTTGGGCTGTGGCAACGAGGGGGGGCGAAGATGTGACGGATTCGTTCATGAATTTGCGGGTGGCCGGGCATGCGCACTGTGCGCTGAATCTAGTTTCGCCATCGTATTCACTCGCCCAGCTTGATGTTGGCGGCCTTGATGATTTTGGCGAACTGCTGCCTCTCGGCCTTGATCATGTCCGCAAATTGTTCGGGCGCCGGCGGGATGGGGTTGACGTCCTGCGCGCGGAGCTTTTCCTGCACGTCAGGCATCTTCAGCACTTCCAGCACGCTGGCGGACAGCTTGTTCAGTATGGGCTTGGGCGTGGCGCCGGGCGCCAGCAGGCCAAACCACATTTGGACGTCATATTCCGGCATGCCGACTTCGGCGAAGGTGGGTACGTCGGGCAGCAGCGGCAGGCGCGTGGCGCCGGTAACCGCATACGCTTTAAGTTTGCCGGCCTTCACCTGAGGCACATGCACACCCGGCGGGTCGATGGTGAACTTGACATTGCCTGACACGACATTGGAGACGACTTCGGCCGCGCCCTTGAACGGAATGTGCTGGAGCTGCACGCCGGTCTGCTGCGCAAAGGTCTCACCGGCGATGCGGCCGATGCCGGTGCTGCCGACGGTTGCAAAGTTCCAGTCCCCCGGCTTAGC
>CAITSH010000097.1 GCA_903895005.1 uncultured Pseudomonadota bacterium | reverse complement strand
GTTCCTCATGTCAGTTGCAAGACGGGCCATGGAATTTGATGACAGCCTGTCAATCCTGACAGACATGATCGTCAGCGAGGTCGGCCCCCGCGACGCGCTTGTTCACAAACAGGCCCGCATCGAGGCTGTCGCGCGCGTCGAACGATTGCTGGAAGCTGTGATCGCGCACACGCCCGCACACCCCACACAGGCGCCGCGAGACAACGACCTTGCGAGCGACATCCTGTTTGGGCGCACGGATGCCGAATTCATCTTTGAGGACAAGCACCGCCACGCGTGACGGGCGCGGGCGGCGTTCTGCACGCCTGCCAGGCCTCGGCAGGTCACGCAGCGCCAGTCCCGAGACGACGGTGTGAGACCTTTGAAAAAAACACCTCCCCACGCTTGTGCCCAAGCAATATATCCTTTATCCTAGATATATGGATAAAAATCGCACAATCGCCGCACTGGCCGCGCTGGCGCAGCCCACCCGGCTCGACACATTCAAGCTGCTGGTGAGCCGTGAACCGGCTGGCGTTTCTGCCGGTGAACTCGCGCGCCTGATCGACGTGCCCCAGAACACAATGTCGGCCCATCTCGCCATTTTGTCGCGCGCGGGCCTCATCATCGGCGAACGCAAAAGCCGCTCGATCATCTATCGCGCCGACCTCACGGGGATGCGCGACGTGATCGCGTTTCTCCTGAAAGATTGTTGCGGCGGCCGCACGGACCTGTGCCAGCCGCTGATCGAGGATCTCACGCCCTGCTGCCCAACGAGAAGCACAAGCGATGTCTGACATTGTCTTCACTGTGCGGTTTCTCTGTACCGGCACTTCGGCACGCTCCATGCCCGCCGAGAACATTCTCACCAAGGACGGCCAGGGACATTTCCGCGATCTGTAGCGGGCAAAGGGCACGCCCTTCGCGGAACGCAGCTTGGGCCATCCCTCCATCGACAAGAACACGATCCTTGAAGCGGGCGCAAAAAACCCGGCAGGTCCTTGCCCGCAGCGACGCGACCGCACTGACGTCGGGAGAATGTGGGCCCTGGACTTTGGTGGGCGGTGACGGGCTCGAACCGCCGACCCTCTCCGTGTAAAGGAGACGCTCTACCAACTGAGCTAACCGCCCGCTCCGCCACCTGTGGCAGACCATGCCTCCGAATCGCACGGCGGGTCAGCGCCGTCAATGCTCGTCGTGACACCAGCATGCGGGCAACGAGTCCAGATTAACAACTTTCCGGGTTGAGGATTTGCGCGAGCAAGGCTTTGAGCCAGCCTGCCATTTTTCGCCTGGTTTTAAATGATTTTTGCCGCATCTTTGTTTGAGGGGGCTGAAGCCGAGGCTGCGAATGAGCGCAATTTTGGTTCCGCCATGACCACGCCGCAGTCAAGTCATGTCATTGCTCCATCGGTTGCGACAGAGCGGGGTGCGCTACACCTTAATAAGTGGTCTCAAATCCGGCATCCACTTCATTCGTCCAATGTGGCTTCGGCTGCGGAGGTGACGAAGAGCGGTCGCTTTATAGGCGGGAATAAGGCGACCGCCGCAGATTGGTTGATGCAATGACCGAGGAGAAAAAAAATGATATCTTTTTCTAAATTACCGCAAAGGCTAATGACTGGATGGCGGCGCGGCGCTCGCCATGACAACAAAAGCCGCGGCCATCG
>CAITSH010000096.1 GCA_903895005.1 uncultured Pseudomonadota bacterium | reverse complement strand
GTGGGTACGTGGCCTGCTACTGAATCCTGCTTGAGCGGACCACCGCCCTTGTAGGGCACGTGGGTCATCTTGAAGTTGCCCTGCGCCTGCAACTGCGTCATCGCGAGGTGGGCTAGGCTGCCCGTGCCTATGGTGCGAAATCCAATGCTCTCGGGCTTGGCCTTGGCCGCCTTGATGAGGTCGCTGAAATTCCGGTAGGGCTGGGACGGATGCGCGGCGAGCACCATGGCCGAGGTGCCGATCAGCATGATGGGAGTGAGGTCCTTGAGCGTGTCAAAGCCCAGGTTGGGAATCAGACTGGGGTTGACCGCGTGCGTGTCGAACACCACGACGAAGGTGTGGCCGTCGGGCGCGGCCTTGGCGGCGAGCGCGGTGCCGATTGAGCCGGCTGCGCCACCCTTGTTGTCGACGATGACTTGCTGGCCGATAGTCTGCGACATGTAGTTGGCGAGCACGCGCGACACCTGGTCCACCGAACCGCCCGGCGGGAAAGGCGCGATCAGGCGTATCGGCTTGGTCGGCCATTCCTGTGCCTGGACTGCGCTCGCGGCAACCAAACCGAATGTGAATGACAGCGCTGCCAGCGCGCGCGCCATTTTCCAAATCGCGATGTTGGGCATTGCAACTCCTCCTTGGTATCGTTGCGGTCCGGCATTAACACCGACCATTTTTGTCTGGGCGCAACGATATCAGTTCGCACCGCGTTCGTCTGCGCGTGTCGATGCCGCTTGCAAGCGGCAATCCGCTGGTGCGCCGGGTGGTTTTGACTCGATTCGAGGGTGCCACATGCTGCTGCACACCTTCATCCCGACCTTGCAAGATCATGAATCTATTTATTTATTCATAACGGCAATAAAATCGCACCGCAGTGATGCGGAGCGTGAGGACGCCAACGCAATACCCGAGGAGACCGGAACGATGACACGCCGCCGAACACCGCATTGAACGGATTTTGCCCATGACCGCCACGCTCACGCTTTGGATATCGTGGATTTGCCTCGCCACGAACACGGTGCGCATCGTTTTCTACGCGCCGCAGATCATGGCGGCGTTTCGCGCAAGAGACGGCGCATCCTCCGTCGCCATTTCTACCTGGGCGCTCTGGACCTTCGCCAACCTCACCGCCACGCTCTACGGCTGGGTGGTGATCCACGACACCGGATTCACCTTCATTGTCGCAGGCAATTTTGCTTGCACCGGCATGGTCACGTTGGTCGCGTTGTACAAACACCTCAATCACCACCGTCTTGTGACAAGCTGAGCAGCGCCGCTCGGGGCGGCACCACCCCGAAAGCCCCCTCTGGCGGGCATTTCCAGACGGTACTGATAAAATTCAGCGATGAAAAATGCGATCGACACGGTGTTGTTCGACCTTGGCAAGGTCTTGCTCGACTGGGACCCGCGTTATTTTTACCGCGCGCAGTTTGGCGGTGACGATGCGGCGATGGAGAAATTTCTCACCGAGGCAGCGCCGCATGACTGGATTGCTGAAATGGACGGTGGCAAGCCCTGCCTCCAGGCCGTTGCCGAACGCTCGAAGCGGTTTCCCCAGCACGCCGCAAAGCTCGCCCTCTGGGACGAAGGCTGGGACACGATGCTGCGCGGCGAAATCGAGGGCACGGCGCGCATCGTGGCCGAGCTTGCCGCGCGTGGAAACCGCCTGTTCGCACTGACCAATTTTTCCACCGAGACCTGGCCACGCGCGACACGACGCTGTCCCACCTTGGCGCACTTTGAGGATCTCATCGTTTCGGGCGAACACGGCATCGTCAAACCCGATCCGCGCATCTATGAGCTGGCCATCGCGCGCTGCCGCCTTGAGCCGGCCAAGACCGTGTTTGTCGACGACCTGCAGGTCAATGTGGAGGCCGCCCGCGCCTGCGGCCTGCATGCGCTGCGCTTTACCAGCCCCGAACAACTGCGCGGCGACCTTGCCGCGCTGGGCGTGCTCTAGCTTTTTATCCGGCTCGTTTTTGCCTGCACACGCAGGTCGAACTTGGCCACGTTCACCACCACGCGCTCGTGGGTGCCGTCGCCGATCAGGTCGACCTCGTCATGCGCTTCGAGCCGAAAGTACACGGTACGGCCCTCGACGCGCACCACCTCGGCGGTGGCGGTAACGCGCATGCCCACCGGGGTCGCGGCGATGTGGCGCACATTGAGCACGGTGCCCAGACTCTGGTGCCCCTCGGGCAGGTATTTTTCCGCCGCCGCGAGCGCCGCAGCTTCAAACAAATTGATCATCACCGGCGTGGCAAGCACCCGGATCTGGCCACTACCCACGCGCGGTGCGGTGTGCTCATCGGCGACAACGAGGCTCGCCTCGCCCTTGATTCCCGCATTCAGTCCGGGGGCATCCATGTTTCTCTCCGCATATCAAGAACACTGACGCTGCCAGCTTGTGTTTATGCTGTCAGCCAATTACAAACTTTTGGCTGCATGGTAAGTCAATTGGCGCAGTTCCGAATTAACCAAGGTCAAGCGCTTCAACCATAAACACCCCAAAGCATTTGGTATTGATGATTCGATTTTTTCTCTGTATCGCCTTCCTCGTCGCCACACCGGCCTTTGCCGCAGGAATAGACAAGAGCGGGGCGGCGCAACTGCTCATGCGCAGGGGGTTTACGCCAACGCCACGCGAACTGCGTGAATTCGCCGGACTGACACCCGAGCAGGCGGCACGCAGGCTTCTTGATAGCGCACCCGAAACAGCGCGCACTCCCGCGCCACTAACCGAGAACATGACGCTGTTCTGGCAAGGCCATTTCGCCAACGGCGAGCAAAAGGCCCGCAACCCGGTGCTTCTTGACAGCCTGGCGCGCGCCAAGGAAATACCGGGGAATCCCGCCGCCGGGTGCGCTTGAGCAATTGCGCGAACTGCTGCTCGACACCGCGTACCAGCTCGATTAGGGGCGCCGCGCCCCTTGGCGGACCCATCCAGACGTCCTGCCAGACGCGGAGCGCGGTGCTAGACTACGCGCGCGATATCGCGACCATTCAAACTCGGAGGAGGTTTAGATGAGCATGCATTCTGGCAACAATTCTGGTGACAATCCCGACCGTCTTGTGCCGGCCGAATCGGTGATGTTTCCATCGCCTATCCCGGCGCAATCGATTTCCAGTGACGAATTCATCCCTCTGCCGCAAACGCCGCGGCAAAGGCAGTTCGAGGCGCGCATCAAGGAAGTGGGCACGCGCATGGCGAAAAAGCTGGGCATGAGCCGGCGGCGGTTTTTCCAGTCGGCCTCGGGCATGGCGGCGGCATTTCTCGCGATGAACGACACGTACGGACCGCTGTTCGGCGTATCGCGCGCCGAAGCGGCCGATCCGGCCGCAGCGAATGAGCGCGCCAAAAAGTTTTCCGGCCAGTTCATCATGGACATGCATACGCATTTCCTTCGACCGGGAACAAAGATCATGTCCTTTGTCGCGCAGCGCTCTGCGGTTGGCAAGGCCGGCTGGAACGCTGCCCTGGGCGAGAAGGAACAGACCATCGAGGACCTGATGTTCCAAAACTACATCAAGGAGATATACCTTGATTCGGACACCAAGGTAGCCTGCATCAGCGGCGCGCCCTCGGAGGTGCCGGAGGACTGGTTCCTCACCAACAAGATGAAGTTCGACGCCCGCGCCAACGTCAATGCCATCGCCGGTTCGCGCCGGATGATGTCCCACGCGATTTTCACCCCGGGCTACGACGGCTGGCTGGACGCCATCGACCGCGACATCGCCACGCTCAAGCCCGACTCGATGAAGGGCTACACCGTCGGCGACAACACCAACAAGCACCTCTCCAAGCACCCGTGGCTCCTCGATGACGAGGCGCTGGTCTACCCGGCCTACGAGCGTTTTCTCAAGGCGGGCCTGAAGAACGTCTGCATCCACAAGGGCCTGTTCAATCCGACCATTGAGAAACAATTCCCCCACCTGCTGCGCCACGCCATGGTGGGAGACGTGGCCAAGGCGGCCAAGGACTGGCCGCAGCTCAATTTCATCATTTACCACGGCGGCTACCGCCTCGGGCCGGTGGCCGATGCCTGGGACAATTTCCAGAAAACCGGCCGGGTCGACTGGGTGTCCGACCTTGCCGACATCCCGGCCAAATACGGCGTCAAGAATGTCTATGCCGACGTCGGTCAGTTATTTGCGCAGACCACCATCGCCGAGCCCCGCCTCACAGCGGCAATGATGGGCATCCTGATCAAGGGCATGGGCGCCGACCACGTGTGCTGGGGCAC
>CAITSH010000095.1 GCA_903895005.1 uncultured Pseudomonadota bacterium | reverse complement strand
GTAATCGCAATGATTCAGTCTAAGCGCCCAGAATCCGGGCTCGGCGGGAATGATCCCGTAGGATATTTGCTGCGCTCGCTAGCATGCTGGCTATGGTGTACTCAAAGCCATCTTTCAACTGATTCCCGCGCAGCCATTGTTGACGCGCTTAGACCTTGGTTTTGTCAGATTGTTGACCGGTGCGGAGACCTTGACCCTGGGCCGTGGGGTTTTGCCAGGTGTTACCTCGCCTTGGCGGGCCAGCTTCCGGACGACGACATCGTACTGGGGATAAGGGCCTTGGAGCGTGCGCGTTACTTTTCAGAGGCGGCTGCCTTCGCGCGGCTAGCCTCCCGCGATGATCTTCATGATTCCATGCTGCAGGAATTCGAGCGGATTCGTGGGGCTGTGGTGTTGGAACTGCGTCCGCTCATTGGCTTGCTTCCGGGAGTAGTTGAAGGTCTGTCGCAGGTGGGATCGAACCCTGCTCCAATTTGACGCATGTAGGAAAGGTGGCGCGGGTACATCGGTGGCGGTTTCTAGACCGGAAGGTCGCCATGTTTTTCTAGGTTCTTGCCGTCAGCACGCCCGGAGCGAAAGCATCGGATTCAAGTTTCAAATTTGGCGGAGCTGCGTCGTTATGAGGGTATGAACATCATAAATCCCTCGACTGCGTCCGTTCCTTCTTTCCGTACTTCCATTCCTGATCTGTGCACTCCTGTGCCGCGGGCCGTCGACGAGCTCGTTATTAACTGGCACGTGACTGAGGCTTGTAACTTCAAATGCGAATATTGCTACGCACATTGGGAAAGCCCTAAAAAATCACGTGACCTGATTCGTGATGATGTTGAGAGTCTGCGTTTGGTAGAGGCCATTTGGGATTTCTTTAACCCCGAGAATGCCAGCAACCCCCTAAGGAAGCATCTCCGTTGGTCGAATTTACGCCTAAATATTGCAGGTGGAGAACCCTTGATTTATCGCCAGCACGTCGCGCGAATTGCCGCGCATGCAAAGTTTCTTGGAATGCGTGTGTCTATTATTACAAACGGGTCTCTTTTTTCGCAGGCTGGGGAAGATTTTAATCAGTTCGCGCGCACGCTCGATATGGTTGGTTTTAGTATCGATTCGGCGTCCGACGAGACTAATAAAAAAATAGGGCGTGTAGGGAGGCCTGGGAATACCTTGCGTGCAGAGAGATTTGTTGAATTGGCCGAGTGCTTCCGTCTGGCTAACCCGGATATTACGATTAAAGTAAATACGGTTGTAAACAAATTTAATTCTGATGAAGACTTGAGGCCCGTAATTGAAAAAATCCGTCCCAATCGATGGAAAATATTCCGTGTTCTTCCTGTGATTAGTGATGAATTGGCTGTTTCTGATATGGAATTTTCGGGGTTCGTTGCCCTTAACGAGGGTCTCGAGACGCGGGTTTCTGTTGAGGATAATCGGGAGATGTTGGAGTCATACATCATGGTGGATCCGATTGGGCGTTTTTTCCAGAACCGTAGCGGCGGCAAAAATGGATACGCGTATAGTCTTCCTATAACGAAAGAGACCATTGCTGAGCAATTTTTGGGCGTGGCTTTCGATTCGAATATGTTCGCCTCCCGTTATTAGTTTGAATAAAATTATGGACCGGCACGGCTTTGCGCTGTTGGCTGGCTATCGCGCGAAGGATCTTGGAAATGAAGAAAATTATTAGTGCTGACGCGACTGTTAGAGAGCTTGGGGAGCGTTTGGTTGTT
>CAITSH010000094.1 GCA_903895005.1 uncultured Pseudomonadota bacterium | reverse complement strand
CGGGTAGCCGCTGCCGTCCCATTTTTCATGGTGGCTGAGGGCGATCTCCTGTGCCATCTTGAACAGTGGCGTATCGGACTGTGCCTCGCCAATGATTTGAGCCCCCGCTTCGCAGTGCAAGCGCATTACGGCCATCTCATCGGGATCGAGCGGTCCGGGTTTTTTGAGAATATTGTCGGGAGTGGCAATCTTTCCGATATCGTGCATGGGCGCCGCATTAAGCAGCACTTCGCAGGACTCCTCGTTCCAGCCGCTGGCGACGGCCAACATGTGGGAGTACTTGGACATGCGAACAACATGCAGTCCGGTGTCGTTGTCCTTGAACTCGGCGGCCTTGCCAAGCATCAAAAGGGTCTTCAGACGCGAATCTATCAGATCCTTGTTCGCAATACGAACTTGCGTGCGGGTCGCGCGGTGCTGGTCTGCAAGCGCAAGGTGGGCGCTGACGCGGGCCAATACCACCGTAGGGCGCACAGGTTTGGTCACGTAGTCGGCCGCGCCCAGCTTGAATCCCTTTACTTCGTCCCCTTCCTCCGACATGGCGGTGCAGAAGATAACCGGGATTGCGCTGAATCTGGGGTCGGACTTGATCTTATGACAGACCTCATAGCCATCCATGCCCGGCATCATTACGTCAAGCAGGATGAGGTCGGGGGTTTGTTTTTGCAGATTGGCTAACGCATCCAGACCTGACTTCGCAAAAGAGAGGTCGTACTGGTTCTTGAGGATCTGGCGCATCAGGTTGAGATTCGCCGGTTCGTCATCAACTACCAGGATCTTAAACCGCTGGGTATCACTCATTGGGGGCTCCGAATTGGTCCAGCATTGCATTTGCGATGGCAATACCCTCCTTGAACTCAAAGGAATCAAGCGCTGTCTCCAGCCTTGAATAGCTTTGCTGATCAATTAGCAAACGCAACGCCTCGACTGCCTCGTCGTCGATGTCGGATGCCTCAAGACCAAGGATGATTTTTTTCAAAAGGGGTGCGACTTCTGCGCTGGCTGCGGGCGCCGGGGGGGCGGGGGACACCAGGGATGCGAGAAGCGCCGTTGCCGCCTCGGCGGCGCGCATCAACTCAAACGATTCAAGTTGGTTCTCGACCGGTGCGAAACGCTCCTCGCCCAGGTGGTGGCGCAGATGGGAGATGGTCTCATCGTTGATCTCATCCCTGCCAAGTTCATCAATGAGCCCGCGCAGCAACGCAGTAACGGATTCCAAATCCAGCCCGGCGGGGACGGCCTGCGCCGGCTCGGCCGGGCTTTCCAACTGCCTCAGGTCCTGAAGCAGCACCGCTACTTTCGACGACAGTTCGTCAAGAAGTGTCTGGCTGGCTGGGCCGCCGGCTTTTATTTCGAGCTCTAATGAGCTCGCAAGTTCGGGCAGTTCCCGGATGCCCAGGTTCCCGGCGGCACCCTTGAACGCGTGAAGTAATTCCTTCGCGGCGTTCCAATTTCCTTCACGACAAAAACCTGTTGTTTTTAGCGCGACGTCACCGTAGTCATTGCCCATTTTCTTCAATGCGCGACGAAGTACCCCCGCGTCGCCCCATACCTCGAGTCCTTTTTGTATATCAAGGAAGCGGTATTCGCCTTTCTCAAGCTCGAGGTTTGTTTTTTCAAGGACTGTCGTGCCGTGCGCGAAGGATTCGAAGAAATTCGCAATCTTGTTATATAGCAGATCAAACTCGACCGGCTTCCATGCGAAATCATCAGCCCCCGCGGCAAGGCATATTGCGCGATCGCTCTCCAGCACGCTTGCAGTGAGCATGATGATCGGAATGTGTGCCCCGGTATTTTGCTCAAGGCGGCGAATTTCCCGAATCGCATCCAGTCCGTTCATGACCGGCATATGGGCATCCATCAGGATAATGTCGTATTTTCCTTTCAGGTACATATCGACGGCCGCGCGGCCGTTCTCGGCGATGTGCACGCGGTGTTTGCGCTGGCTCATGCGCATTTCGACAAGTTGCTGGTTGAGCTCGATATCCTCGGCGTAGAGGATTTCGAGGGGGCGCGTCCAGCGACCGCTTTGGCGAAGCGTGTCCTTCAGGAATTGTGCTTCGTCCACGCCCGTGGCAACGGGCATTGATATCGTGAACTGGAAGTTGCTTCCCACCCCGTCGACACTCTCGACCCAGATACGCCCCCCCATCTCCTCGACGAGTCCTTTGCAAATGGCGGTGCCCAGTCCCGTACCGCCAAAGCGCCGCGTTGTCGACTCATCCGCTTGTGAAAAACGCTCGAAAATTTTTGAAATCGCAGACTGCGGAATGCCGATGCCGGTATCGATCACTGAAAAGTGATACTTGTCAGCCGCTTCAGCGCGCTTGACCTGGAGTGTCAGTCCGCCTTTTTCGGTGAACTTGATGGCATTGCCGATCAGATTGACGAGGATCTGGCGCAGCTTTGTCGGATCGCCAAGGAGGACCGCGGGGACGTCCTCTGCCAGTCGGACTTCAATCTTCAGCCCCTTGCGGCGCGCGGTGACGCCCATCATGTCCCCGACTTCGGTAATCAAGCCGGAGATGCTGAACGGAATTTTCTCCACTTCCATTTTCCCCGACTCGAGTTTGGAGACGTCGAGGATGTTGTTAAGGAGGGACAGGAGTGACTTGGCGGACGAGGATACTGAACGCAGAAGTTTCATCTGATGCTGGTCCAGCGATGTCTCAAGAGCCAGATCGGTCATTCCGATCACCGCATTCATGGGGGTGCGGATCTCATGGCTCATGTTGGAGAGGAACGTCGACTTGGCGCGGCTGGCTTCCTCAGCCTGGTCTTTGGCTATTTCGAGCTCTTTTGTACGTGTAAGCACGCGTTGTTCGAGTTCCTCGTTTATTTTCTGCATGCGCGTTGCGTAGGCGCGCTCGTCGGTGATGTCGCGCAGCAGCATCACGCTGCCGAGGGCTGTGCCCTCCGGGGCCCGCACCTGGGTGACACGGTTCTCGTAGAATTTTTCCGGCGTGGCCGGGAAATCCCCGCTCTCGAACAGCGCGTCCTTGCCGGTCTCGAGAGCCTGGTTCACTTCGCGTCGCCAGGTTGATCCGGTCGGGAGAAAGTCCTCCAGCACTTCAAGCGGGCGCCCGATAACATCGCCCGGCATTGCACCGAAGATGCCTCCTGCCGCAGGGTTGAACAAGGCAACCCGGTGTTCACGGTTGATGCCGACCACGCCCAAGTGTTTCGATGAATCCAGGATCGATTGCAGAAACGTCTGTTGCTCGATCACGGCCAGTTCGGCGCGCTTGAGGTCGGTTACATTCTGGCGCACCAGGAGAACACCATTGAAGTCGCCATGAAGTCGCGTGGCGGTGATGACAAAATAATGTGTTTCCCACTGCAGTGGCACGACCGCGGTTACCCGGGCGGCATTGCGTGCCGCCGCCTGGATATCGCGCACCGACGATGCCAGATCGGCGCCTCCGAGCGCGGGGTCGCCGCTGGTTTCGATCAGGTCGAGCAGGTTGCGGCCGACCCAATAGTCTCTTGTTGATCCGGGTAATCCGCGACCGGCGTCGTATTCGAGCCATGATCGGTTGACGAGGAATATTGTCGCATCGCCTTCCAGGACCATCAGGTGGGTATCGGTCCCATCGCTGATGCCGTTGAGCAGCGCCCTGGAATTTTCAAGTTCCAGCTCGAGTCGGCCTGCGCGCTGGTTCATATCACGCTGGGCTGTGATGTCTGCAAGCACGCCTTCGCGCACGACGCTTCCGGTAGCGCCCGTATTTTGGGTGCCTACGTCGCGCACCCAAGAGGTACCCCCATCGGGACGCACCAAACGATACTGGACGCTGTATTCCCCGGTCTTCTTTAATTGCAACTCGCGCTCGCGGCGCACGCGGGCGGCGTCTCCGGGGAATACAAGCTGCTCGATTCGGCGGCCACCGGAGCCCGAAAATGCGCTAGCAGGGTGGCCAGTCAGCGTATCGCAATCACCAGACAGAACCTCCTCCGTGTTATCCGTCGAGATGACGGTGCGGTAGCACACGACCGTGCCGAATTGGGCCTGGAGAGCGCGGCGGAGGACGTCCTGATCGATGTTGTTGCTCATTCATTAATCGCCTGATGGGATATCAGAGGCAGGTGGTCAGTAGTTCGCGAAGTTGTTGCCCCGCAAAACGGGCATCGTCTTCCCACGCCCTGGAGTGGCCGTTGCGCACTTCCACCCATTTTTCAAAGGAGCTGCGCGGCGACAGGCTCTGGCCGTCCGCCGCCTGCTCGACGGGTTTGTTGGGGTTGCCGGCCCATGCGATTTCGCCCGCCTCTTCCGGACGGAACAGGTAAATATTGACCAGTGCGTTGTTCAGTTGTTTCGCGCGCATGCTCAACCCGAGCATGCCGCAGCTCAGTGGAAGGCTTGTGGAGAGCCCCATTTTTGCAGGCAGGTCGTCCATCCAGAACAGCTGATCTGCCTGGTTCTTCAGGCACCAGTTGTGGATGGAGCGCAACTCTTCATCAACCGGACCCGGTCCCCAGGATTTCTCCGATTCGCCAACGAATAAAGCGGCCGAGGTCGAGCCGGTAAGGGCCGCGATCTTGGGCAACTGTGAACTGATGGCGCTGGCGATGTCGGCATTGCCCGAGATTAAACCCCGGACAGGCGTCACCACTTCTACCGCAGCCGCATAGAGGTCGCGTTGAACGGAATTACGATAATCGGAGAGTACCTTCACGAAATCCGCCGCGAGGCTCTTGCAGTGTTCGCGTGCCGCAAGCGGAATGACCTTGGCTGTGTCGTCGTGACAGGCTATGAGCCCCCACAGCTTGCCGTCCATCATGATCGATGTGGAGAAGGAGGACAGCACCCGCATGTTGGCCAGATACTGCATATGAACGGGGGATGCGGAGCGAAGATCTGACCAGGTCAGGTCAAGCGCTGTGCCGGAGCCGGCGGGGCATTTGATCGGCACCGGAGCGGCGGAGGAATCTGGTATGTGACGATAGGGGGTCTGGGCATACAGATTGCGGGCGATCGCGGGTATGTCTGTTGCCGGAAAGCGCAGGCCAAGATAAGAGCCGCGTCCGGGTTTGGCGGCCTCCGCCAGCACTTCGCCGGACCAGTCCGGATGAAATTGGTAAAGCATCACGCGGTCATAGCCCGTGGTGCGGGCCACCGCCTCAACCAGGCTGTTACGGAGCACTTGCAGCCCGGTGGCGTCGAGCATTCCGGAAGGTGCCTGGATACGGATGCTGCCCAGATCAACGCTTACCTGCTGAGAGGCCTCGAACTCGACCAACCAGCCGGCGCTGGTTCCCGAGATCAGGACGTCGAGTTCTCCGTGCCCCATATCCACGGAGGCGGGGAAGTGCATCCGCCGGCCGGCGCTGGCCGGCCACGACACAAGCGCCGGAAGGTTTTGCTCAAGCCAGTCCTTGCCGTCAAGGCCGAGTAACTCTTCCGGCCCTTCTCCGAGGAGGCTGGCGGTATTTTCGCTGGCGTAACGGATTTCAAGGCTCGACTTGTCGATGTAGAGCAGGACGCCATTGGGCTGGATCAAGCCGGAGTTGGCGAGGGGTTCTTTCTCACACTGCTGGAGGGCGTTCAAATCGGCGGCAGGCATTTATATCTTCCCTTTGATGGCGAATCATTGTGTGCGACCAAGGCTGTTCTTCTCTGAATACGTCATCAGAAAATTCAAATGGAGACAAAGAATTCACTTTTGGAAAAGCAGCATAACGGGGCGATACGCCCGTGGATTGCGATTTACAAAACTTAATGAACTCCGATTCTTCCGGCCGAAGTGGATGGGCGGGACGCCTGATAGACAAGGGCATGCGGTTTAAAGGCCCGCCTTCAGGGGCTGCCGCACCACGCCCGGATCGTTGTTGCGATCCGGGCTTTTCCCGGCCGATCGGCTGGGAACGACCGTCTGGCGCGGCTTTGCGGCCTTATGCCATGTCAGCCACACGGTGTTTTCCTGGTACAGGACTGTCTTTGAGCCCCTGAGCCGTGGCGGCAGCGCGTGGTGTTTCGCGCAGGTTTGGCGCAAGGTGGGTTTCATAGGACCCTCCATGCGGAAAACCGCATCCCACATCCCTGGCTTCAGCCACTAGTCCATTGCCCATTGCTCATTGCTCGTTGTCCATTGTCCATGGCATGCAAGCCGATCCTGGCAATGCCAAGGGTGAGTTCACTTGCTGCAGCAATGCTGCTTCACGAAACCGGCGTATTCGACAACCCCCCCTACGACGCCCGGTGCGTACTTCAGGTAGCCGAGGCTGAAATCGAATCCGTGGTCCTGAATCGGACGCCCCTGGCTCTTCATCGCGATGGCCAGCCGGGCGATCTGGGGAATTTGATGCTCGGGGTGCAAGGGTTCCTGGGTGTCCTTGAATTCGATCGGCACATGGGCCAGCGCCGCGTACTCCGTGCCGGCGGGAAGCGACTTGCCGGTTGCCCGGGCAAGGACGCCGGACAGGCTTTTCGCCGCAGCGTTGACGATGATGTCGCGCTGCGCCTTTGTGGCCACATCAACGCAGGCGCGCCTCTCGATATAACTCTTGCGGGCGCAGGCGGCATCCACGATCCGGTACTTCCCGTCGCCGTAAGCGCGCCAGGATTCCCCGGCGAGGTTCTTCACCATTGCGCCCCGGAAATTGAATGCGTTGTGGTAGAAGTTCACCAGCCCGCCCATGGCGCTGCTGCCACCCTTGGCAACGGCGGCCGACAACGCCGTGTTGTTTTTGCGCGCCCATTTGACCAGTTGGTCGGTCCGTTCACGGTCTTCGAGCATATGACCGAGCGCGAAGAGATCGGTCAGGCTGTGCAGTGCGAGCGCCTCGTAGTGCAGCGCCTCCCAGAGCCGGCCCGGCTGCGCCGCGAGGGTGAGCGCCTGTCCGTGCCATTGCACGTAGGCCTGCGCGGCGCCCATGGAGAAGTGGGTGGCGTTGTGCGCGGCGAGTTCCATCACGTGCTTTTTTTCGCTGGCAAACGCCGTGTAGTGCCTGCGCCCCCCCACGATTTCTTTCAGCGTTGCCGCCCGTTGGACAATTGCGGGGTTGTTCACCTCCGCAAAGGTCTCGGCGAAGTCGCCGTAAATGGCGACCAGGTCGCCGAAGGAGAAGCAGACAAGGTCTTTTCCGCCAGCGACGGCGCAGATCGGTTCGGCGCGCTTTCCGGCAGCCGGGGTCACACTGGACAGATGCGGGGTGGCAAAGAGTTTGGCCGCGCTTCCGGGGGCCGCTTGTTCCAGACCCGCGATCGCGCTAGCAAACGCGGCATCCCCGATTTCGCTGTGCTCGTAGTCGTTGAATGCCTGCGCCGTCTGCCAACTTGTGGCCAAAACAAACAGTACCGCCATCCGCCATTGCTTGCACATCGCCCATCTCCTTCGTCTAAGGTGTTGTTTTGATTTTCAGTGAATCGCCGGCCCAGTGGTCGCGGGCAGCGCATGGAGCGGGTGTTGTCGCGCCCCGTATTTTTTGCCCGGGGGCGATGGTTTAACGCGCGGCCTCGCCGCCTGATGCCGCCCTGGGTGCCGCTTTGATGAATGCGCCGACCGACATCATGGTCGGCACATGCCACAGCACCTCGCCATGGTGTAAAGGCTGCGACACATGCGGGGCGCCCCGCCAGGGCAATCGCGCACTGGCGTCCGTGACCAGCATGTCGCCGCCGCCGTCCTTGAACTCGGGAAAGGCCGGGGTGTGGAACAAGCTGAAGGTCTTGACGCCCACACCCGGAGCCTTGACGTAGAAGCGGATGGCGTTCGGCGAGGTTCCGCCGTAGCTGAGGTAGGCAATGCCCGGGACCTGCCGTTCTCCGGCCTGCAGTGCGGGAAACAGGCTCTTGGCGCCCTGCGGCGCGAGCTCCTCCGCGCCTGCGGTTCCGCTCATCGAAAGCAGGGTGTCACGCGCGCTGATCGCGTGCCCTGAGAGACTTTTCGGCAGCACCTTGAGCAGCGCACTCACGCCGTCGTTGATCGCCGCCGGACGCCCGGCGATCGTGGTGCCCGCGTGTGGCGCGTGCAGCGTCACCAGCCACTTGATGCGTCCGCCCGCATCGCCGAAGTCCTTGAGCAGGCGCCGCGCGATCAGCCCGCCGCGGCTGTGCGCGACGATGGCGATGGGGCCGGATGTCTCGTCAAGCAGCTTGCGCAGCGCCCACGGCGCGCTGCGGTAGGCTGCATTGAAAGTGTCGGCACCGAGGCAGGCGTTGCTCGGCTTGTTGCCGTTTCCGATGCACGGCATCTGGGTCCAGGTTGCAACGTGGTAGCTGCGGCCCAGTTCCTCGAAGAAATTGTGGCGCGCCGGCCGCGGTGAAATACCGGCGTCTACGGTGTGATTCAGTGTCGGCACGGCCTTGGGATCGTAGTCAAGATGCTTGATGTTCCAGGCGGTGTGCGGCGCGGTAAACACCGCAGAGGTCGAGGCGAGCCCGTGGATGAGCAGCACCGAGGGCGCGGATCCCGCGCCGGCGCCGCCGCTCGTCCAGGCGTGGGTGCGTTCCCAGCCTGCCGGACCTTGCGCCGGTGTCGGGGACTGGGCCTGGACCAGTGGCGCAGAGAGCGCCAGCAGCATGGCGGCAAGGTGGCGCCAACTTGCGAAGGGTCGCTGCGGGGGCAATCGGTTGCAAGGCGATGGCGTCATTGTGGCTGCTCCTTCCGGACTAACGTCCGGACTAAAAATGTCAGAAATCAAAAAATGCAACTGCATGCATTGCATCGATTGAGCGCGCCGTATAGTGCACGGTGGACGCTGCTGCCGGGGGCGGATTTACAAAAATTAATGAACCTGTTCCCTCTGGTCGACCGCAGCAAACGGGGACGGGCACGGGCACCGTCACACTGACACAGTCACACAGTCACACTGGCACTGGGACTGAGAATGGGCGAGGCCGCGCAGGGCCCGGGCTGCGCAGTGTCATGTGGTTTTTCGCTTTCGTTAAAAAGGCGTGTTCCTGTGGGGGGCGCTATCCGGAAATCTTGTGCGTCAAAATCGGGAACACGCGAGCGCGTGGGGATCGTCGAGAGGGCATTGCGAAAGCCGGTGAGGTAATCACCAGACTCCTTCCTGAAAAACGCCTATGCCCGCCGGTTACGGTTGCGCGGTATTGGCGGCAAGCCTGGCACAGCGGTTTTCTTTGGTGCTGGTGTGCATGGCGACCTTGCCGCCCGCGGCGATCAGGG
This sequence comes from uncultured Pseudomonadota bacterium, assembly GCA_903895005.1. The sequence goes on along the minus strand of CAITSH010000094.1, from coordinate 6,653 downwards.
CAGGCGGTTGCTATTGCCGATTGCGCGCAGAAACTCCATGCGTAACGGGGCGTTGTCCTGGAAGCATCCGGTAAAGGCCTGGGTATATACCCGCTCGTCGCCGCGCCGGTCTTCGCCCAGCAGCAGGCACAACTGCTCCGCCTCGACCACGCAGGCGGCGCCCCTGGCTTTCCCATGGGTCACCATCGCCTGGGCTATGTCGCGCGTCATCCATTCCTGGTAGGTGAAGCGGTTGCCGATGGCATCGACCATGCGGGCGATGCGCCCGAAGCCGTGCAGGCGTCCGCCGGGTACGTAGGCCACATGCGCAACGCCGCGAAACGGCACCAGATGGTGCGGGCATACGCCGTACACCGCAATCCCGCGTATCACCACCATGTCTTCACGCGGGTCCTCGAAGCCTGCGCCGAGGACCGATGCCGGGTCGATGGCGTAGCCGCCGAGCAGGCGTTTTTCCCATAGCTCGCGCACGCGTTTGGCCGTTTTGCCGGTGTGTACCGAATCGGCCGCGACGCCGCAGGCGAGCAACATGTCGGTCACGGCTTGCTCAAACGCGGCCGGATTGAATTGTCCCGTGCGCGGGATGCCGATAAGCCCGGCCTCGGCGGATGCGCCAGGTTCGTGGTCGCAGCTGTCGTTTTTCATGGGTGGACCCTTGAAGACTTTTTAAGTGGGGGGCTGATGCCTCGCCAGCCCGGTGCGGTTGCAGGGCATTACACCATGCCTCGAGGTAAACGGGCCTTACGCAGGCAAGATGCGAACGCAGCCAAGCACAGTGCTGGTACTTGTGCGGGGTGGCAGCGGCACCGATCGCGACGAAATGATTTTTGTCCGTGATGATCGGATCGCTTCTGGATCGGCTTGGGGGGCAGGAGCAATTAGCCTGCGGCAAAGGGTAAAATAGCCCCTATAATTTGCGCCTCCCGCCGCTGATCCTCGATGCCCCACAGTCGATTGATGTACCCGCTATTTCCGTAGCCTGAGGCGTACCCCCGGAATTTTCCGACCATCACGCCATCACGCGAACACGCCAACACCCGCCCATGTCCGAAAGCTTACGCGCCGCCCAAAGGCTGACCTCGGACCCGATCATTTCGCGCAGCCTCAACGAGAGCCTCGCGCGTATCTTGCGCAACGTGCAGGAACGGCGATTCAAGGCGGGCGAGACCATCTATCTTGCCGATGCGGATGCGAAATTTCTGTATCTGCTGCACGAGGGCAGCGTCGAACTGGTGACGCCCGGCGGGAAGAAGATCGCGGTTGAATCGACGCGGTTTGGCGAGGAGGCTGCAACCGAGGTGCCGCATTACCTGTCGCAAGCGGTTGCGCTGACCGACGTGGTGGCCTTCGCCATCCCCAGGGCGAGCCTTGCCGGGCTCAACCAATACAACCCGGGCCACCAGGCGCAGTTTTATTTTTCCTTGCTCGCCAATTTTGGCGGTGAGCGCATTCGACAAAGGATTGCGGCGCCCCGTGCGCTGCCACGCCGCGGTTTGGACGCGGTGCACGCGGTCGGTTGGTTTGCCGCCATTGTCATGCCGCTGCTGGTGCTGGCCTTTGGCAGTGATCTGGGGCTTGGCCGCGAGGCCACGGTGTTCCTCGCCATCTTTACGGCCACGGCGGTGATGTGGGTGTTCGAACTGGTCGACGAGTTCATTCCGGGGCTGTTTGCGCTGATGGCCACGCTGGCTCTCGGCCTGGCGCCGACACAAATCATTCTTGCCGGTTTCTCCTCCGAGGGGTTTTTCATGGCCTTGAGCATCCTCGGGCTGGGTACGGTCGTGGTGCTGTCCGGTCTTTCTTTTCGTTTCCTGCTGTGGCTGCTTCGTTACCTGCCCAACACCGCCAGCGGGCATAACCTGGGTTTGATGCTCACCGGCATGCTGCTCACCCCCATCGTTCCCTCAATCAACGCGCGCGCGGTGCTGGTGGCACCGTTCCTGATCGATATGGTGGAGACGGTGAAATTTGAACTGCGCGGCAAGGCGGCAACCCGGCTTGCAGTCGCCGCCTTCACCGGGGCGACACTGCTTTCCGCCTGTTTCATGACCAGCCGTTCGGTCAACTTTGTAATATTCGGACTACTCCAGCCGCAGCAGCAGGAGCATTTTCAATGGCTTTATTGGACGCTTGCCTCCGCCGCCGCAGCGGCGTCGATGCTGATCCTTTATTTTCTTGCCATTGCCGTGGCGTTCCCGAACAAAGAGGAGAGCCATATCTCCAAGGCGCAGGTTGAAGTCCAGCTCTCGCTGCTTGGCCGCATAAAGACAAGGGAGTGGGCGGCGATTGCCGGCGTGCTGGTTTTTGCCCTCGGCGTGGTTACCACGTCCATGCACAATGTCCCGCCATCCTGGCTTGGAATGGCCATTCTCTACGCGCTGCTTTTATTCGGCTTGCTGCGAAAAAACGAGTTTCGCGAAAAAACCGACTGGCCTTCGCTGATTTACCTCGGGAGCCTTGTCGGCATCCTCAACCTTTTCGCTTATTTTGGCCTCGACAAGTGGATCAGCGGGCACCTGGTTTTTCTCAGCGAGGTGATGCGCACCGACTTCAATTCTTTTGTTGCGATCCTGTTCGTTGTCGTGATGGTGCTGCGCACCGCGATTCCCAACACGGCCACGATCGCGCTGTGCGCGACGATTTTCATGCCCCTTGCCAGTCATGCCGGCATCCATGCCTGGGTGATCGGCTTTATCCTGCTGCTGCTGGGTGACTTGTGGCTGCTCCCCTACCAGTGTCCGCACTACCAGCAGTTCAGGGACGCGCTTCGGGAAAAAGGCGTGTATGACGAGAGCGCGTTCCTGAAGTTCAACCTGTTCATGAATCTGGTCCGGCTGGCGGGCGTATATGCCAGCATCCCCCTTTGGTCCTGGATGGGGCTGATGTGATGCGCAAGCTGAAAATCATCCTGATCTGGGTCTTTCTGGGGCTTGCCCTCGTAGGCGCCACCTGGTTCAAGTTGAGCCAGCCGCGCATCCTGGTGCTGCACAGCTATTCGCGCGATTATTCCTGGACGCGCGATATTGACTCCGGCCTCAAGCGGTCGCTCGATGCGAAGCTCGGATACAAGGTGCATTGGCACTACATGGACACCAAGAACCATCCGGAAAAGCAGTTCAAGCAAAACGCCGGCGCGATAGCACGACGGGCCATCGAGTCACTCAACCCGGCGCTGATCATTGCCGTGGACGACGACGCACAGCTCTATGCCGCCCAGGCGTTCGCCGGCAAGCCGGGTATTTCGATCATATTTGCCGGTATCAACGGCTCGGTGCAGGCGTACGGCTACGGCAAGGCCGGCAATGTGACCGGCATCTATGAGAGAAAGCCGCTCACGGACCTGCGCACGGCGCTGCTCGATATGCGTCTGGCCGGCGGCGTGCCGCTTGGCCGCCGGGTCATGCAACTGGGTGACCGTTCCGACTCGGTGTTGACCGATTCCAACGCGATCGAAGCATTCGAATGGGCGCCTTTCAGGATCGTCGACTCTGTGGCAACCGGCAGCTTTGACGAATGGAAAAAGGCGGTCCTTGGCGCGAAGGGCAAGGCTGACTTGATTCTGGTGTCCAACTACCGCAACGTCTATGAGACCGCAGCGATGAAAAAATTGGTCGCCCCGGCCGATCTCATGAACTGGACCGAGGCCAATTCGCCGGTGCCGGTGGTGGGTATTGGCGGCTTCATGGTCGAGGATGGGGGCATGTTCGCCCTCGGGGCCTCAGGCTTTGAGCAGGGCGAGGTCGCCGCCCGCATGGCGATCCAGGTGCTCTCCGGCGGTGTGACGCCGAAAGACATCCCGCAGGTGATGCCACGGCAGTATCTGGTCTACGCACGGCATCCCCTGATGGCAAAGCGCGGGATCAGCCTGCCGCCGCTCTACGAGGCGTTCGCGCGAGCCACCAATAATTACTACGAATAAGCACGATAAATACCCACGACGAATGAATCGCGAGCGGCACGCCTGTCGGCATCCATTCAAACGCCCCTTGATTTTGACCCGGCGGCGGGACCCTTGCCCCGCGTCCGATGCCGGATGCCGCACCGGCTGCGCTATATTCGCCATGCCTGACCGGTGCCCCGGTCACCGTGCCCTTTAGAGCGCCCGCAACAGGAGAGCTTTGCCCATGTCAAATGAACTGCCGCCAAAAAGAACCCTGTTCATCAGGGTTTGGGTTTTTTCGATCGTGCTCCTCTACAGCACGCTCGGGGTGATGGCTGTGTCTGTTGTGCTGGAGGACGAGCAGGTCACCCACCGCAATCACCTCCTGCGCATGGACCCCAATGCCCGCGAACCGGGCAAGACGCAGCCCGACGCGCTGCCGCCCGGGGACGGGTTTACTCCGGTGCATGTCGGGATTTATCTGGATGGCATTGAAACCCTCTCGATCCGCGATTCGTTCTGGACGGCGACGTTCTACGTCTGGTTCCGCTGGAAGGGCGATGAATCATTTGACCCGGGCCGCAGCTTTCAAGTGGTGGACGGCAGGATTGAGAAAAAGGAGTTGCAGGACAGTTATTCCGCAGCGGACGGCACCCACTACCGAAGCTACAAGCTGGTGGGCAGAATGACGAAGTTTTTCAACACGACGCGCAGCCCGCTGGATGATCACATGTTGAACATTTACATCGAGGACTCCGAGCGCGACGTGTCCAAACTGCGCTATGTCGCCGACACTGCGGCTAACCGCAGCAGCCGCGTCAGGGTGCCCGGATATACGATCGACGGTTTTCAGCATGTCGTCAAAGCCCATACCTACTTGACGACGCACGGTGATCCGCGCGTCAAGGAAGGCCAGCGCACCACCTATAGCGAATACAACTTTGCGCTGACGATCAAGCGCGAGGGCTTGGGCGTGTATCTGAAGATTTTCCTCGGCCTGTTTGCAGGCGTGATACTCACGCTCGGCAGTTTTTTCATCCGTCCGTCCGATGCGGGGCCGCGGTTTGCCATTCCGTCCGCCGCCTATTTTGGCACCGTCGCGAACACCTATATTGTCAATTCCATGGTTCCAACCTCGGGCCAGTTTGGCCTGCCGGACTTTGTCACGAGCATCGGTCTTTTCACCATTTCCCTATGCGTCGCGGCTTCCCTGACCTCAGGCTACTTTTATCTGCGCAAGGACGAGAAGGAATTCTCCAGGCAGTTGGACCGCGCTTCATGGTTGTCCATAAGCATCGGCTTTGCGCTGCTCAACATTGTTCTGCCTTTCGTGGCTTTTCGCTAAGACGCGCTAAGACGCGCTAAGACGCACCAAGACAAGACCTGCAGCAAAAGATGCAGCAAGTGGAAGCGGCGCAGCGGGAAACAAATAAAGGTATTGCTGGAAAATTATAGAAATTTATAGAAATTAGCGCCGACAAGGCAGCCTGGGCCCCGACTGCGGCGGGGCGGCACCAGGCCTCTGCCGCGTTATGCTTGTTCCAAGGATAGTGGTATAGCGATGTAGCGGGATAGTGAGACGCCCGGGGCAGGCACCACAGGCGCAGTCGCATTTTGCCGGTAGGGATGGTTAAACACCGTCCAGCAAGAAATAGCGGCCGATGGCGGCCTGCTTTACTGATGCGGGGATTGTCGGATGGCGAGGTTTTATTTTGTACGGCATGGTGAAACCGAATACAACCTGCGCGGTCTGCGCTGCGGTGGCGACCAGGACATCGCGCTCACCGCGCACGGCGAAGCGCAGGCCATGGGCATCGTGCCCCGGCTTGCCGGCCTGGGCATCGGAGTCATCATCGCCAGCCCCTTGCTGCGCACGCAGCGCACCGCCGCACTGATTGCGGCGGGGCTGGGCGGGGTGCCGATCCGCACCGACGCGCTGTTTTGCGAGCGTCTGCTGGGTGATTGGAACGGGCGCCCGATTGCTGAAACCGAGCATCTGCTGAAGGCGCGGCAGACCCCGCCAGGCGGGGAGTCCGAGGATGCCTTTGGTGATCGCGTTGCCTTGGCGCTGGCGGGGTTGCGTTCCCACATTGACGCCTGCCCGCTGGTGGTATCGAGCAAGGGGGTGGCGCGCATGCTCAACCTGCTGCTCGAGGACGGTGCCCGCCCGCCGGCGGGCAACGCCGAGGTGATTGCTTTCGAGTTGCCGCCAGAAGGCGTGCGTAGGTGAGGGCCGTAAGGCGCGGCCGCAAGCGCGGCTGGTAGAAAGCAGCGGCACGCCGCAAGGGGGCGCCGCCAAGCCAGGCCGCCACCGTAAGGCGCTTCAGATGAGCGGCCGCGCTCCGGTGCGTTTTTCCGAACCCGGTGGCAGGGGGGCGTAGGGGCTGGAAAATTCCCGCGTCAGCGCCGGGTCGTTGCGCAGCCAGGCGCCAATGCAGGCGATGTGGTTGGGGTCGCTCAGCGTCGGGGTGTGGCCGGTGAACGGGATGTGCATGCTTGTCACGGATTTTTTCTTTTGCATGCGCTTCAGTGTCTCGGGCAGCAAGGCGTCGGTCTCATTGCCGCGTATCACCAGAATCGGTATGTCAAGGCGCTCCCATTGCGCCCATTGCCGCACGCTTTTGCCCGATGCCCTCTGGTATTCGAGCAGCGCGCGCAGGTCGTGCCGGTAGACCCGTCCGCCTTCCTCCTCGGACCAGCGTGTCTGGCTGTAGCTGCCGTTCAGTCGTACGTCATCGGAGGCCGGGCCGTCGTTTTTTTGCGAGGCACCGGT
>CAITSH010000093.1 GCA_903895005.1 uncultured Pseudomonadota bacterium | reverse complement strand
CGCGTACGCGCCGTGATTCAACCAAAGACCAAAAACCAGCCGGCATCGCCTGCGGCGCCAGCATCGCCTGTCAGCCTGAAGCCGGCGCCCGGGATAGCCAGCCCGCGGGCCGAGTAGCCGCATTTTCCCGCGTCGTTCTTTCCTGTCATGAGCACGCTGCGGGCGACCAGCCTGAAAAAGCGCTACAAGGCGCGCACCGTGGTCCAGGACGTATCGCTTGATGTTTCCAGCGGCGAAGTGGTCGGGCTCCTCGGGCCAAACGGCGCCGGCAAAACAACCTGCTTTTACATGATCGTCGGGCTTGTCGCGCTCGACGGCGGGCGCATTGAGCTTGACGATACCAACATCAGCCGCATGCCCATCCACCGTCGCGCGAAAATGGGGCTGTCTTACCTGCCCCAGGAAGCGTCGGTATTTCGCAAACTTTCGGTTCAGGACAACGTACAAGCAGTGCTCGAATTGCAGGGCGTGACGGGCAAGGAAGGCGAAGAACGCCTTACCGAGCTGCTCGATGACCTGCATATCTCCCATCTGCGCAACGCGATGGCCATGTCACTATCCGGCGGCGAACGCCGGCGTGTCGAGATCGCCCGCGCACTTGCGATGCGACCCGCCTTCGTGCTCTTGGACGAACCGTTTGCCGGCGTCGATCCCATCGCGGTCATCGATATCCAGAAAATCATCGGTTTCCTGAAAGATCGCGGGATCGGCATCCTGATCACCGATCACAACGTGCGGGAAACGCTGGGGATATGCGACCGCGCCTATATCATCAACGAAGGCACCGTTCTCGCTTCTGGCAACCCCGATGAAATTGTCTATAATGAAAATGTAAGGCGCGTTTATCTGGGCGAGAATTTCCGCCTTTAGCAGCTCCGCATCCCCCTCCCCGAATATGAAGCAAACACTGCAACTCAAACTGTCTCAGCACCTGACGCTGACGCCGCAGTTGCAGCAATCCATCCGGTTGTTGCAGCTGTCGACCCTGGAGCTGAACCAAGAACTGGAAAAATTCCTGGCTGACAATCCGCTGCTCGAGCGCGAGGAAACACCCGTCGACACGCCTTTCCAGGCGCCAAGTTCCAGCACCAGCACCGCCAGTTCATCCGACGGTCCATCAGAAGAGGCCCCTCCGGGAGAATCTGGAGCGGGCGACGCACCCGGGAACGACCAGGATTGGTTCACCGACGCACCATCTTCCTCGGGCAACCGCGAGGACTCCGAGGACGGCGACTATCCGCAGCAGGCCGCCGATGCCCCTTCTTTGCGGGAGCACATGATCGAGCAACTCGTCCTCATGAACCTTTCTCGACGGGACCGCAGCCTGGTCGCACTGCTCATTGAGGCGCTTGATGACGACGGATACCTGACGCAGTCACTCGAAGAGATTGCGGAGATGGTGCCCGAAGACATGGAAGTCGACCCGGACGAATTGCAGATCGCATTGCGCCACCTGCAGCAGCTCGATCCCACCGGGATCGGCGCGCGAACGCCGGCCGAATGCCTGGAGCTGCAATTGCGCGCGATGCCCGCAACCGCGCCGGGCCGCGAGCTTGCGCTCGCCGTTGTGCACGACCACCTCTCGGCACTGGCGGGCCGCGATTTTGTCCGGCTCAAGCGCTCTTTGGGTTGCGACGATACCGGCCTGCGCGAAGCGCAATTGCTGATACAAAGCCTTAATCCGCGTCCGGGCGCCAGCTTTTCCGCCCAGACCACGCGCTACATCGTTCCTGACGTGGTGGTGAAAAAAATCAAAAACGTCTGGGTCGCGCGGCTGAATCGCGATGCGATGCCCAAACTGCGCATCCACCGCATGTATGCCGACATACTCCAAAACAACCGTTCGGCGGCGACCGGCCAGCTCTCGCATCAGCTTCAGGAGGCAAGGTGGCTGATCAAAAACGTGCAGCAGCGTTTTGACACGATTTTGCGCGTATCGCAGTGCATCGTAGACCGGCAGCGGCATTTTTTCGAACATGGCGAGGTCGCCATGCGCCCGCTGGTGTTGCGCGAAATCGCGGATACGCTGGGTCTTCATGAGTCGACGGTGTCGCGCGTGACGACGCAAAAGTTCATGTTCACGCCACGCGGGATCTTCGAACTGAAATATTTTTTTGGCAGCCATGTCGCAACGGAAGCAGGCGGCTCCTGTTCGGCAACAGCGATCCGGGCCCTGATCAAACAACTGGTGGCCGCAGAGGACCAGAAAAAGCCGCTTTCGGACAGCAAAATCTCGCAAATTCTTGGGCAGCAGGGTATCGTTGTTGCAAGACGAACCATTGCAAAGTATCGCGAATCCCTGCATATCCCCCCGGTCAACCTTCGCAAGGCCCTTTAGTCTCTACAAGGAGGTGCAGTATGAATCTGACGGTCAGTGGGCATCATGTGTCAATCACCCCGGCAATGCGCGAATACGTGTTGTCAAAGATGGATCGCGTTGTCCGGCACTTTGACAACGTGATCGACGTCAACGTGATTTTGTCGGTGCAAAAGCTGCTGCAAAAAGCAGAAGTCAGTGTTCACGTGCGCGGTAAAGACATTCACGTCGAATGCATCGAAGAGAATATGTACGCCTCCATCGACGGGCTGGTCGACAAACTCGACCGACAGATCCTCAAATACAAGGACAAGGCATTCGCGCACCCGCATGAGACGCTGAGGCGCCAGAACGTTGACGAACAGTAGGTAGCCTTAGCACGCCACCCGTTTGCCGACTGCATAGGTATGGGGGCGCCGGGAAGGCCGGCTGCCCACATATCAATTTAGAGTAGAATGGCGCGCTTGCTTCATCAGGCGGGCTGGAAACAGCCATTTTTTACCCGCCTATTCAGGCACTTATGAACCTCATCTCCAAACTACTCCCCGCCTCAAATATCGTTCTGGATCTCGAAGTGAGCAGCAAGAAACGGCTGTTCGAACAAGCCGGGCTGCTATTCGAGAACAATCAGGGTGTGGCCAGAAGCCTCGTATTCGACAGCTTGTTTGCGCGCGAACGTCTAGGCTCGACCGGACTGGGGCAAGGTGTTGCGATTCCGCACGGGCGCATCAAAGGTCTCAAAGAGGCCGTCGGGGCATTTGTGCGCCTGAAGAGCGCGGTAGCCTTCGATGCGCCGGATGGCCAGGCCGTCGGATTACTGTTCGTGCTGCTGGTTCCAGAACAGGCCAACGAAACCCATTTGCAAATCCTTTCCGAACTAGCCCAAATGTTCAGCGACCGCGAATTCCGCAAGCAGCTTGCGGATGAGCCGGACGCCCAATCGCTGCACCAGACCTTCGCGTCATGGCAACCCAATGTCCCGGACCAGCGTCGCGCAACTGCATGACGATAATGCCGCCAAGCTCCAGCTGAGCTGGGTATGCGGCCGTGACGGTGCGACCGCACAATTGCAACGCGACAGTGATGCCGCCGCCCTCATCGGGCATCTAAACCTCATACACCCCAATCGCATACAGGTGATCGGCAGCCTGGAGGCGGCACACCTCGACTCATCCGGTGCCGCAGCCCTTGAGCGCATGGTCGAGGATATTTTTGCCCGCAACCCGGCCGCACTGATCCTTGCCGATGGCGCGGTCCTCATCAGACCTTTGTTGGCTGCCTCCGAACGGCGCGGCATCGCCGTGCTTGCCACCCCGCAACCGGCCGCCCATGTCATTGAAACACTGCGCCGCTACCTGGCCAAAGCGCTCGCGGACACCGAGACCCGCCACGGCGTCTTCATGGACGTACTGGGGCTCGGTGTGCTCATCACCGGGAGTTCCGGCATCGGCAAGAGCGAACTTGGCCTTGAACTCATCAGCCGCGGCCACGGCCTGGTTGCCGACGATGTGGTTGAAATTTACAAAATTGCAGCACAAACGCTGGAAGGACGCTGCCCCGCCATGCTCAAGGATTTCCTTGAAGTCCGTGGCTTGGGCATGCTGAACATTCGCACCATTTTTGGCGAAACAGCCGTTCGTCCGAAAATGAAAATGAAGCTGATTGTGCATCTTGACCGCCCTAGCCAGTCGGCGCTGGCCGAAATGGAGCGTCTGCCGCTGCATGAATTATCCGAAGAAATTCTCGGAGTGACGGTACGCAAGGTGGTCATCCCGGTGGTGGCGGGCAGGAACCTTGCCGTCCTCCTGGAAGCGGCGGTGCGCAACTACGTGCTGCAGTTGCGCGGAATGGACAGCACTGCGGACTTCGTTGCGCGGCAAAAACAGGCCCTGGACGGTAACGTCAACTGAGGCGGGGGCGACGCCGTTATTGACGGTGTGGCACCCCTGAACCCTCGATTGGAGAAGACCGCGATGAAAACCAGACTGGCTATATTGCTGATGGCAGGACTTCTTTGCGCCTCGGCTGCCCATGCGCAAGATAAGAAAGCCGCCGACAAAGCGCGTTCGCCGCAGCAGGAAAAAATGAGTTCCTGCAGCAAGGATGCACGGGACAAAAAGCTCGCAGGGCCGGAGCGCAAAACGTTCATGAAATCCTGCCTCGGAGCCAAGCCGGTTGCGGCAGCCGAAGCCGCGAAAAAAACGCCACAGCAGGGCAAAATGGCAAACTGCAACAAGGAAGCCAAAGAGAAAAAAATCAGCGGCGCGGATCGCAAGGCGTTCATGAGCACCTGCCTGAAAGGCTGACTGCGAAAACCGCCGGGGATTGCAGGTGCACTGAGCCCCGGCGCGCCTTGATGCACACGGCCCGCCAAAACCCCGCGGGCGGCACCCGGCTGCATTTTTCGAGTGACGTCGCAGCACATTTGCACCACGCCCCTTGTTTCGGCTAATCTGCACCGATGCAACTTGTACTCATCAGTGGCCTGTCCGGCTCGGGCAAGAGCATTGCCATCAAAGTCCTGGAAGACGCCGGCTACTATTGCGTCGACAACCTCCCGGTCCTCCTGCTCTCGGAGACCACGGACTTCCTGCGCAACGCCGGTTACGAAAAAATCGCCATCAGCGTGGATGCGCGCAGCGGCAAGGCGCTCGATCACCTGCCGCAGACCCTCAATGTACTCAGGCAGTCCGGAATAGATCTGCGGCTGCTCTTCCTTGACGCTAAAAACGACACGCTGGTGCGGCGCTTTACAGAAACACGCCGCCGCCACCCGCTCGCGCTGGGCGACGTAACGATAGAAGAATGCATCACGCGCGAACGCGAGATGCTGGCCCCCGTGGGTGAACTCGGGCACCGCATTGATACCAGCGATGCACAACCCAACGCCCTGCGCGGCTGGATAAAGGACCTGCTGCACGTCGACACCTCGCGCATGACCGTGCTGTTTCAGTCGTTTGGCTACAAGCAGGGCATCCCCCTCGATTCGGACCTTGTCTTCGACGTGCGCTTTTTGCCAAATCCGTTCTACGATCCAAAACTGCGCCCCCTGACCGGCAACGACGCCCGGGTGATCGAGTTCATGAACTCCAACGCCGATGTGACGAAACTGCTCGCAGAGATCAGCGCCTTTGTCAGCAACTGGTTACCCCATTACCTGCGCGACAACCGCTCCTACCTGACCATTGCAATCGGCTGCACCGGCGGACAACATCGCTCCGTTTACCTGGCTGAGAGGCTGGCCGCGGACTTCCGCGGACGGATCCCGGTGCTGGTTCGCCACCGCCAGTTGTCATGAGCGCGCGCGTCGCGGTCAACACGCAACCAGGCCAGGGCAGGCCTGGCAGGCACCGCCCCTGATATGGGCATCATCACAAGCGTCCCGATTTTCCCGCTAAACACGGTACTTTTCCCCGGGGGACTGTTGCCGCTTCGGGTCTTCGAAACACGCTACATGGACATGACGCGTGAGCGAATGAAAAGCAACCTGCCGTTTGGCATCTGCCTTATCAAGGATGGCAAGGAAGTGGGCTCACCGGCCGTGCCGGAAGCAACCGGCTGCATGGCAAGAATAATCGACTGGGACATGCAGCAGCTCGGCGTATTGCACCTGCGCAACCTCGGCGAGCAGCGCTTTCGCATCATCAGTCAGAGTGTAAGCGAGCAAGGCCTCGTCACCGCCGAAGTCGAATTGATTCCGGATGACGCCGAAATCGGCCTGCCCGCAGAATTCAGCGCCTGTGCCCAACTGCTGCAAATGATCACCCTTGACCAGGATGCCGAGATATTCGCACAGCCGCACCGATTCGACAGCGCCACCTGGGTTGGAAACCGGCTCGCGGAAGTCGTGCCCATCCCGCCCTCCGCACGGCAAAAATTGCTTGAACTGACCGACAGCCGGATGCGGCTGGAGATCCTGCACCGGTTTCTCGCCCAACGCGGCCTGCCCGGATTCGTTCCTGAACGCGGTTAAGGTGCGCTCGACGCGGCCAAGGCGCCACTAAGCCGGCGTACGCAAGCGCTCAAGGATTTTTTTCACCGGCACCGGGATAGCGGCGGCCAGCGCATCCTCAAGCGGCAACCATATGAAGCCGGGTTCGCGCAGCACAGGGCCACGACGCGCCACCACGCAACGCCAAGGCTCAATGGCAAGGCGAAAGTGCGTAAAGCCGTGCGCCAGCGGCGCGAGCGCGATGGCCGCCGCCACATCGCAGCCAAGCGTCTGGCTGCAGTGCCGTGCAATGTCGCCGCCGACCGCAAGTTCGGGAAAGCTCCAGAGCCCGCCCCATATCCCGGGCGAGGGCCGCTTTTCGAACAACAGCGCCCCCTCGTGTTCAAGCACAAGCATCAGGGTCTGTCGCTGCGGCATCGCCTTGGCCGGTTTGGGTTCCGGATAAAGCGCGATATCACCCTGCGCCAGCGCCCTGCAGGTATCCCGCAAGGGACAGCGCCCGCATTTCGGGTCGTGGCGTGTGCACAAGGTGGCCCCCAAGTCCATCAGCCCCTGCGTGTAAGCCTCAATACCGGTCGAGGGCAGCAAGGCCTCGGCGATACCCCACAAGCGCTGCTCAACGGCTTTCTGCCCCGGGAAACCCGGCACCGCGAAGTGGCGCGCGAGAACGCGCTTTACATTCCCGTCAAGAATTGCTTCGCGCGATCCAAACGCAAACGCCGCGATGGCCGCTGCCGTCGAACGGCCCACGCCCGGCAGACTTTCGATTTGGGCGCGTTCTTTGGGAAAAGCGCCAAGCCCGGCGATGTGCTGCGCCGCCTTGTGCAGGTTGCGGGCGCGGGAGTAATACCCAAGCCCGCTCCACAATTGCATCACCTGTTCTTCGGAGGCAGCTGCGAGGGAAGCGTAATCGGGAAAGCGCTCGAGAAACCGCGCGTAATACGGAATCACAGCGGCAACCTGGGTTTGCTGCAACATGATCTCTGACAACCAGATGCGATAGGGGTCCGAGGTTCGTTGCCAGGGCAGGTCATGGCGCCCGTGCTTTTTTTGCCAGCGCACGAGCCGGTCGGAAAACCCGGCCGCCGCCGCAAGCTCGCCGGAGGACATCGCCGCAGGCGGCCCACCACGAACCTGGCTCACCGTTTGAACAAGCCCTTGAGCTTGTCGCCAAGCTGTTCCTGCACTTTTTGCTGCACCTGCTGCTTGACCGATTCGCCAACCATCGCACCGTAATCAATACTGTACTTAAGCGAGTCGAGCGGGCCGGTCAGTCGCACCGGCACGGTAAGCCCTTTCATCGCATCGAGTTCCTTGCCGCCCTGTCCGCCCGATGTGTTTACAATCGAGGCCTTGGCAAGATAGTCCATGGTGTCGTTGCCGATGTTGATATCCCCGACCCCGCCAAGACGCAAAAAGGGAGACTTGGCGGAAAGATCGTCGTTATGCGCCACGCCGTTGCGAATGACAAAGCTCGCGCTCATTTCGGAAAAATCTGTTTTGTCCGTTTTGCTCGCGCCTTGCTCACTCGTCCCCTTCGCACCCAACACCGCCTTCGCCTTGCGAAAGGTTTCCGCGAGATTGATGCCCTTGACCGCGCCATCCTTCAAGCTGAGGCTGGCCGTTCCACTTAGCGCCTTTTTCAGCGCAGACACCGTCATGCCGGCGGTCTGCACATCCATCTGCACATTGCCCTTGCCTTCGAGCAGATCCTTGCCGATGGCGTCGCGCATCAGCGGTCCGATCGAAACTCCGGTGAACTGCTGTTTTATGCCGAAGAGATTCCCGCTGGCATTGACGCTGACGGCACCCTGCACCGTACCCTGGTAAAGACTGGCTGAAATGGGATTCACGTCGAGCTTGCCGCCAACCGCCCGCAAGACCAGTTGCAATTTCTCCACTTTGACCTGATGCGCGATCAGGGATCCGACCCGGAAATTGCCGTTAACGTTCAAGCCATTCAAGGCCGACAAGTCAATGGGCTTTTCGCCACCGGCGCCAGGCGATGCGGCGGGCGCGCCAGCCGCCTTTTGCTGTGGCGGCGGCAGGTATTTGTCGGCATTGAGTTTATCGATGGCGATATCAAAGCCGATGGCCGGCGTTGCAAAATTGGCGACGTTGAGCCTGGACTGTATGGTGCTCTCGTCCAGGCGCGTCACCAGGTCGCTGACTAATGACTGTTTGCCCCAGTCGACCCGCACCGATCCCGTGTTCGCAAGGCTCATGCTTTTTTGCCCGGATACGGGTGAGGGCACGCTAAGGTCGGCCGTCAGTTTTGTCAGTTGCGCGCTTTGCGCATCAAGGTCGATGCTGACCGGCGAGCCCAGCTTGCCCTGCGTGGTCTGCTCACCCTTCTTAAGGGCGAAGTCGACGTCGAGCCTGGTATTGAGTTTTTTACCCTTGGCTTCGAGCGCCGCAAGAACGAACTTCGCATCCACCGAATGTCCCGTCTTTGCCAGCTTGACCTGACCGCTTATCGCGGTGCTGCTCGCCTCGTCGGGCGAAACCAGCAACTTGGGCGCCGAGAGTTTGACATCCAGGCCGTCGCGCGTGACCGCCGACAACTCAAACCCGGACAGGCTGATACGCTTTTTTGCCGGGTCAAACTCCACATCCCCCTTGGCCGCAGCATTGAGCCCCGCGGCGCCCGGCGCATCGCCGCTTATTTTCAGATCAAGACCGGACAGGGCAAACGCACTGGAGGTGAAGTCCAGACGATAACCGGTGGTGAGCTTGACCTGCACATTGGACTTGGGTTTAACGCCCTGCACGTCCGCCGAAAATTCCAGTTTCCCAGGAACACCGCTGGCGATGCGCGTGGTCGACAACTGCATCGCCGACAGGCGGATTTGCGTGCCGGCGGCGTCGTCTTTCCAGCCGATGTTGGCATTCTTGAGGCTCACGCCCGCGATATCGATATGGAGCGGCTTGTGCTCCCCCGCCGCAGGCTTATCGGCCTTGGCGCCGCCTCCCGTACCGGTCAGGTCATCAAAATTGCTGCGCCCGTCCTTGAATCGCTCAAGATCCACTTTGAGCCCAGACAACAGCACGCGGTCAACCTCCACCTGACGTGATAACAACGGCATCAGGTTGAGCGACACCTTCGCCTCGTCGATATGCGCAAACACCTTGGCAACACCCGGCTCGGACAAGGTCACCTTGCCCAGGGCCACACCGATTCGGGGGAAAAAAGTCAGACCGATATCACCCTCCAGTGCGAGCGTGCGCCCGGTCTTTTCCTTTACGATCTTGATGATCTCGGGCTTGTACTTGTTCGGATCGAAGCTCGCCGCGACAAACGCCGCCAGCGCGCCGGCCAGCACAGCGAGCCCGGCGATCGAAAAAAGCACGTATTTGACTATTTTCATCGCTTACCTTTATTCGTTTGCAACACCGAACGGCACGTGCCCCGCAGCCACGTGCCGGCGCGCCGATTCAACATGACCGCGCTGATCATCAAAAAAGATATCGGCCCCGAAAGCCTTGAGGAAGGGCCCCTTGTCGAGGCCACCAAGGAACAGCGCCTCGTCGATGCGGATGTCCCAGGCGCGCAAAGTGCGGATCACACGCTCGTGCGCAGGGGCGCTGCGCGCGGTGACCAGCGCCGTGCGTATCGGAGAGGCGTCAAGCGGATATTCGGACTGGATCCGGTGCAGTGCCGCCAGAAAATTCTTGAACGGCCCGCCGCTGAGCGGGTCGTGCGCGGCACTGACCTCGCTGGCGGTGAACGCGTCGAGACCGTTTTTTTTGTACACGCGTTCCGCCTCGTCGGAAAAGAGCACCGCGTCGCCGTCGAAGGCGATGCGCAGTTCGCCCACCTGCGACTGCGTGCTGCTGGCCTCGCCGGGGAAAATCGTCGCCGCCGCGTGTCCGGCATCGAGGGCCTTGCGCACATCATCCGGATTGGCCGACAGGAACAGGCTGGCATCAAAGGCCGGCACATAAGGATGTGTACTCTCACCGCCGGTAAAAGCGGCGCGCACAATATCGAGCTTGTAATGCTCGATCGAATTCATGATGCGCATCCCGGTGTCCGCGGTATTGCGCGAGAGCAGGATGACTTCAACACGAGGACGCGCCGTGCCGAGCGAATTGAGTGCCAGCAGCTTTTTCACGAGGCCAAAGGCAATGCCCTGGCCCAGTATCTCGTCCTCGTGGACCCGCTGATAGCGGTAGTAGGCTTCCACGCCCTGTTGCTCGAAGACGCGGTTGCTTTCCTCGAGGTCGAACAAGGCCCGCGAGGAAATCGCAACAACGAGCTTTCCGTCAAAACTAGCTGGCATGACAGCGTGACCGGTGGAGCGGGTGAAGGGAATCGACCCCTCGTATGCAGCTTGGGAAGCTGCCGTTCTGCCATTGAACTACACCCGCGATAGGCGGCATTTTACCGCGATTTAGCCGCCACGAAGACGTTCGTGACGTCCACGATCGGCGCGCGATGATTGCGCAATATTTGCTATCCTCGCGCTCCCCGCTCCCCAAGACCAACCAATACCACGCCAGAAGGACGCTCCATGGCCATTGGATTTCGCATTCT
>CAITSH010000092.1 GCA_903895005.1 uncultured Pseudomonadota bacterium | reverse complement strand
GAATCAAACTGCAATACCTGTGCACGCACGCCTTCGCGTATGTCCAGGTACTTGTCGTCCATGATGCGTTTCATGTCTTACTCTTCCTTTTGAGATTTCTTATTTTGCATTGGCGTACATGTTGCCGCCGTCCACGTTGATGACGGTGCCGGACAGGTATGCGCACAACGGCGAGCAGCAGAAGGCCGTGAGTTCCGAAATTTCCTCGGGCTCGGCCATGCGGCCGAAGGGCAGGCCCGAGGTCAGTTCCATCCAGCGTGAGGCGTCGCCGAATTTCTGCTCGGCGGTCTGCCGCATCATGGTCATCATGCGGTCGCTGCGCGTGGGCGGCGGGTTGATGCCAAACACGCGCACACCGTCGCGCGGACTGGCGGCACCGGTGGCCTGGGTGAAGGCCATCAGCGCGGCGTTGGCGGTGGAACCGCAAATGTATTCGTAACGCGGCGCAGCGCCGGCCATGCCGATGATGTTGGCGATGACGCCGCTTTTTCGCGCACCCATGGCGGCCAGTACCTGGCGCGTGATGTTGATGTAGCCAAAGAGTTTGAGTTCCCAGGCCTCGCGCCAGCGGGCGTCGTCTATCTTCACGAGGTCTCCGCCCGGGATGGCGCCGGCGTTATTGACCAGGATGTCGATGTCGCCGCCGAAGGCGAGCAGGCGCGCGCCCGCATCCGAGGACGCAGCGTCAAGTGCCAGGGTTGAAACCTGCGCGCCGGTTTCCTTGCGCAGTTGTGCGGCGGCCTCTTCTAGGCGCTCCGCATTGCGTGCGGCCATGAACACCGCCGCGCCTTCACGCGCGAAGGTGCGCGAAATCGCCAGGCCGATGCCCTTGGATGCGCCGGTGATGACGACGCGCTTGCCTTTGAGTTTCAGGTCCATTGTTGTTCCTTTGGTGACGCGTTGGCTTATTGGGAAAATATTAACAGTACGTTCCCTCTCCCCCGGCGGGAGAGGGACAGGGAGAGGGGGGATGCCGGCAGATTCCCGTAAGCATGCATTCACCCTCCCCCCAACCCTCCCCCGTCAAGGGGGAGGGGGTAGACCGGTCGCGGCTAAGCATTTATCGCGATTGATGGAATTCATGAAAATTATTTTTCGAACGGAACCTGTTTGGTGAACCAGTCGCAGATCTGGCTGCCCTGCATGAAGCACACCCCCGGGGTTTTCATCAACAGGTCCAGCATTTTTTCCAGGCTGCCAAAGCGGTGCGGCACGCCTATGAGGTGCGGATGCAGGCCGAGTGCCAGCACGCGCGGACGCAGCGCCGATTCGCGCACAAACAAGGCCAGGGTGTTTTCGAGGCGGCGCAGCATTTCGTCGGTGGCGTGGCGCTCGACGGCATAAATAATGGAGTCGTTGACCTCGAGGTTGTAGGGCAGCGCAACCAGCCTGCCGGTCTTGGTGCTCATCCAGTTGGGCACGTCGTCTATGCACCAGTCGCAGACATAGTCGATGCCCGCCGCGGCAAGCAGGTCGGGCGTGTCGTGGCTTTCGCGCAGGCCGGGTCCCAGCCATCCGCGCGGCCGCTTGCCGGTGAATTTCTCGATCATGTCGAGCGTGGTGGCGATCACCTCGGGTTCTGCACCGGCATGGTTGAGCGCCTTCTGGTGCACGCCGTGGCCGATGAACTCCCAGCCGGCTTCGTGCATCGCCTCGGCGGCGCGCGGGTAGGCGTTGATGACACCGGCGTTGAAGCTCGTCGATGCGGGCAGGCCGCGCTCTGTGATGGCGCGCAGTATGCGCGGCAGGCCCGCGCGCATGCCGTAATCGGCCCAGCTGAAATTGGGCACGTCGGGCACGGTTTCCTTGCCGTGCGGCGGCGTGATGATGGTGCGCGGCATGGCGGCGTCGAACTGCCAGTGTTCGACGTTGACCACCAGGTGGACCATGATTCGTTGATCGGCGGGCGCATTGAGCGCCGGCCCTTCATCGGAAAAACGATAGGGAACGCGGGGGTTGGCCATGATCGGGTGCTCGGTAACGAAAGGGGTACGGCTGGTGAAGAATGACTAAGGACTAAGGACTAAGGACTAATGGCGGATGAGGTGCAGGATCTCGCGCTTCATCGCGTTGAAACTGTCCGAGGTGGTGACTTCGATGGCGCGAGGGCGGGCGATGGGTACCGCGACCTCGCTCTGGATGCGCCCCGGGCGTGCCGACATGACGTAAATCTTGTCTGACAGGAACAGCGCCTCGTCGATGTCGTGGGTCACAAAGACGATGGTCGGTTTGAGCTTTTGCCACACGTCGAGCAGCAATTCCTGCATGGTCAGACGCGTTTGTGCGTCTAGGGCGCCGAAGGGTTCGTCCATCAGCAGCACGCGCGAACCGAGGGTCAGCACGCGGGCAATGCCCACGCGCTGGCGCATGCCACCCGACAGTTGTACCGGAAGATGCTTCTTGAAATCGGCAAGGCCGACGATGTGCAGCATTTCCTGGGCGCGCGGTTCGTATTCGGACGCGGGCAGTCCCTGCACCTTGGGGCCGAACACGACGTTTTCCCAGACATCCAGCCAGGGCAAAAGCGCCGCCTCCTGGAAGACCACGCCACGCTGCGGCCCCGGCTTGGTGACGGGCTGCCCGTCGACGAGCAGCGTGCCGCCACTTGGTTGTTCGAAGCCGGCGACAAGATTGAGCAGCGTCGACTTTCCGCAGCCAGAGGGGCCGAGCAGCGCGACAAACTCACCGGTGTTGATGTGCAGGTCGATGCCTTGCAGGGCCTGCACGTCTTGTGCAGGGGTCTTGCCCGGATAGGCTTTATCCAGGCCGCTGATGCGTATTTCAGACATGGTGCTCGAGAATTTCTAGTGGCTTTGTAACTGCCGCCACACCAGCGTGCGGCGCTCGACAAAAACGATCAGCCTGTCGCTGAGGTAACCCATTATGCCTATGGAGGCCATGTCGGCGATGACGATGTCCATGCGCCCGACGTAGTAGGCGTCCCAAAGCACGTAGCCCAGGCCTGACTTTACGGCAACCATCTCGGACACGATCACCGCCGTCCAGGCGATGCCAAGGCCGATACGCAGGCCGGTGAAAATGGACGGCATGGCCGCGGGAAGCACCACGCGGCGCAGCAGTTGCGCCCGCGTCGCACCCATCATCAGCGCCGCGCGCATCAGATTGCGCTCGACGTCGCGCGCGCCCTGTGTGGTGTTGACGACAATGGCGTAAAAGCCCCCGAGGAAAATCAGGAAAATAGAGCCCATGTCGCGAATGCCGAACAGGGCGATGGAAAAGGGGAGCCACGCGGTGATCGGGATCGGCCGCAGGCCCTGGATCAAGGGATCGAACAAGTGCGCCATCAGCCGGCTCCAGCCGATCAACAGGCCGAGCGGCACGCCGATGAGTGCGGCGAGCGTAAAGCCCTGGGCCACACGATAGGCCGAGTACTGCACGTTGGCCACCCAGGTGCCGAGGTAGGGATTGAGGCCCATGCCCGGCTTGGCAAACAACCACTGGTCCCAGCCCTTCAAGACGGCAACGGGCGTCGGCAATATGCCCGACAGACCGGGCGCGCTGCCTGCCACCTGCCAGGCCACGAGCGCCAGCACCGGAATCAGCAGCCCCATTCCAAGACGGCGGGCGTTTGCTCCGATGATGGCGATGGCTTTCATTGCTGCCTGCGTTTAGCGCTTGATTTCGCGCGCGAGCGAATCGTCGTACAGGGCCGCCACTTCGCTGGTGACGTCTTTCTGGATCACGCCCTGCTTGAATGCGGCATCGGCCTGGCGTTTGATCTGGTCGGCGTTGATGACCCCGCCAAGCTTGATGATCTTGGACGATTCCTTGGTCACTTCGAGGGGCAGCCCGGTGTACTTGGCATAGGCTTCGGCGAACAGGGCCGGGTTCTTGTTCATGTCTTCCTCGGCCTTTAGGTAAGCCCACAGGAAGCGTTTCACCGCCTCTTTCTTGTTGGTAAGGGCGTCGCGTGAGGCGGCGAGCATGCCCAGTTCCGCGCCCACGGACTTGGACTGGCTGTACTCAAGCTTCTTGGAGAAATAGGCCGAGTCATCCGCAACCAGCTGCGATTCAAAGGGCTCCCAAAGCACGATGGCATCCACGTCGCCGCGTTTGAGCGCCTGTACGAAGGCGGTGCCGCCGCCCTGCACGTTGACCGCGGTGAAGCTGTTGTAGGGCACGTTGTTTTCGACCAGCGTCATGGCCCACTGGAACCACACGGCGGAGCCGGGGGCGACGCCGATTTTCTTGCCGGCGATGTCCTTCCACTCGTTGATTTGGACGCCCTTGCGCACTACCAGGTACTTGGGCGAGCCGGCGACACCGGTGAGGCCGATGAGGTTGCGGCTGCCCTGTGCGGCGGCAATCGCGAGGTCGCCGGGGCCGATGGCCGAAATATCGACCGAGCCGGAGATCAGCGCGGTGCGCGCATCGGCGTAGCGCACGAATTCGGCGCGCTTGACCTCAATGTTCATCTTTTTCAATGTTTCCTCGACGCCGACGATGGGCGAGAGGTGGCCGACCTTGACGTAGCCAATGGTCAGCGTTTCCTTTTGCGCCAGGGGAGCGGGCTCGGGCGAGACCGCCTGTGCCAGGGAGCTCGCCGCGGCGAGCAGCATTACCAGCCAACGATTCAGTTTCATGGTCAAACCCTCTCTAAAAAGTGGAACAAGCGTCAAAAGCGTGAATACAGTGCGACGATAAGGCGCTGTGGGGAATGCGGTTTCCGCTGTGCAGCCGTGCAAACACTACACCAAAGCCGGATCCCAATGCGCGGAGGTTCCGACGGGCCTGCGGAAATGCCCTGCCCGACAGGACGATGCCATCTCGAGGCATTCAAGCGTCAGGCGCGAAAAAAAGGAGCAAGTCGCGTGCCAAGCCCACACCGTAACGCAACTCCGCCCCGAGCACCAGAGTTGCGTGGAAGGAGCAGACCGGATAGGGCGGGTGTACTGCGGGCCGGCTTCGATTTCCCTACGTTGTTTGCGGTTTTTCGTCGGAGAATAGGCGCTCGGCAAAGCGCAGCAGGACGCGCTCGTGAAAGGGCCGCGCCAGCGCCTGCACGCAGATCGGGCGTCCGCGGCTGTCGCGCGCCACCGGCAGCACCAGGGCTGGATAGCCGATGTAATTGACGAATCCCATGAACCGATGCAAAGCCAGCAGGCGCCGCGCCTGGAAGCCCGCGCTGCGCGTGTCCACAGACTCCCAGTCGGGCACCGGTTCCGGCAATGCCGGAATGAGCAGGATGTCGCTGTCGCCAAAAAAGCGCGCGGCGAAATCGCGGGCGTGTTGCGCGCGTGCGGCCTTCGCCGCCGTGTGCCAGGCATCGGGAATGGCCAACCCGGGCAGCGCGACGGCCGTTGCGCCGTCGGGCAGGTCCTGCCGGTGCAGTCCGTCTTTGTGCAGGCGTGATGCTTCGACATGGAGCAGCGTTTCGGCGAGTCGCGTGAGCTCGGCCTGCCCCTCGATCTCACCGATTGCATCATCGCCCGGCTTCAAGCCGGCGCGCGTGCAAAACGCGGTGAGGGCATCGGCCACCGTGGCATCGAGTTGCTTTACGCACAGCCGGGCGCTGATGCGAAGGGCGCGGTCATTGTCGCGCCGTTCCTGCTCAAACAACTGCGGTGCCAGCACGCGCAGCACCGCCGCGGCGTCCTCCGCCGATCCGGCCAGCAACCCGACCGTATCCAGCGAGGGGGCGAGCGGCATCACACCCTCGAGGCTGAGCAGCCCCGCTGTGGTCTTGAGTCCGAGCACGCCGCAGGTGGCCGCGGGAATGCGCACCGATCCTGCGGTGTCGGTGCCAAGTGAAACGCTGCACAAGCCGGCGGCCACCGCCACGGCTGAACCGCTCGAGGACCCGCCGACTGCGGCTGCGGGGTTTACCGGATTCACGACGCGCGTTGCGCTGTTTGCGTTCTCGCCGGTTGCGCCGCAGGCAAGCGGCGCCATCACCAGTGTGGCGCACTGCGCGGCCCCGGCTTGTTGCAGGAGGCTGATGACCGCCGCCGGATGGCTCTCCGCGTCGATACGCCCCCCATGCACACCGCATCCGGGAGTACGCCCTGAAAGGCTGAAAATATCCTTGTGCGCAAAGGCGATTCCCGAGAGCGCTCCGGAGGGGATGGATTCTTGCGGCTGCAGTGCCGCCACCACGCAATGTGAATCCTCATCGATCGCAGCGACCCGCGCATATTGCGCGTCCAGTGCTTCGGTGATGCCGATGCGCCCGTCGACGATCGCAGCGCGCAGCGCGGTCAGCGTCGCGGGCAGCTCAGCCAAGGCCTATGTCCTGCAAGGCCTGGGTGAAATTACCGGGTCGGATCGCAGCGCTCCCGCCTGGGTCGAGGCGCAACAGGGTCTTGGCGCAGCCAAGGCGGGCGCGCTCGCTTGCACTGACCTGCGCGGCGTCAAGCGCGGCCTCGACCATGCGGCCGGCCAGTGCGAGGTCGAGACGGGTGGAATGCGTATCGTTCATATCAAGGTGGCGGGATTGTCGGAAGCGGATTTACAAAGACGAAAACACCGTGCTATACATCATTGCATCTGCGCTGCATACATTGGCTAATTCACAATGCGTGATCGCAGCGCATAGTAACAAATCGGTCCTTAATCCCCATCTAACATGTCAGGAGTGGTCATGAGTGCAGAGCAATACCTGCCGCACGACGCCCTCGGTTATCGCGCCAAGATCGGCGTGGTCGTCCCGGGTACCAACACCATCGTGCAACCGGAATACGAGGCGCTGAAGCCGCCGGGGGTGACCAATCACGTCATGCGCATGCTGCTTCCGTCGCGTCCCTACGATGACATGAAGAGCTACCAGAAGGCGCTTGAAACCGAGGGCGGCAATCTTGAGGAAGCGCTGAAAACGCTGCTCTTGTGCGAGCCTGACGCGGTGGCGCACGGCCACTCCATCCATTCGTTTCGCGGCGACGTCGACCGCGCGCTCGAGGAAAAAGCCGAGCTCGAGAAATTCTGCAACCGGCCCTTTATGACACCCTCGCTCAGCCTGCTCGCCGGGCTCGAGGCCATCGGCAAGCCGCGCAAGCTTGGCATCCTAACGCCCTATTGGCCGCCTGCCGACGAGATGATCGCCAACTGGTTCCGTTCCGCCGGCTACACGCCGGTGCATTCGACCGGCCTCAAGACCGTCGGCCCGCTTTCGGTGGCGATGGTCAAACCCGAGGTCATCATGGCGGCATTCGAGGCGATCAACACGCCCGAGGTCGAGGTGCTGATCCACGTTGGCACCAACCTGCCGGTGAGCGGCATTACCGAGGCGATCGAACAGCGCTGCGGCAAGCCGCTGATCGGGGTCAACGTCGCCACCTACTGGGCGGCGCTGCGCCAGCTCGGGATCAAGGACCGGATCGAGGGTTTTGGCGTGCTGGTGCGCGAGCACTGATCGCACGCTGCCGTTGTTGCAAAAAAAACCGCGCAATGCGCGGTTTTTTTGTGGCAGGCGACGGGGTCGCCGTGCTCCCGGTTAGTAGTTCAGAGTCTGGCCTTCGGTCATCGGCATGATGGTTATGCCGCTCGGCGCGCCCTGCATCGCCGCCTGGAACTCGGCCAGCGTGCCCTTGGCGATGGGGTTGGAGTTGTAGTGGATCGGGGTGATGAACTTGGGCTTGATCCAGGTCTTGGTCACGTAGGCCGCGCCGACCGGGTCCATGGTGAAGTTGCCGCCGATGGGCGCGAGCACCAGGTCCGGCTTGTAGTAATTGGCGATGAACTCCATGTCCGGGAACATGCCGGTGTCGCCCATGTGCCAGATCTTGAAGCCGTTCTCCATCTCGATGATGTAACCCACCGCTTCCCCGGCAGGGTGCGCCTCGGGCTTGCCGGTGGCCGGGTTATTGAACACCAGCAGTGACGAGTGCTCGGCCTTGACCGATGTGACCTTGATGCCTGCGACCGTGACGCTGCCCGATTTGTTGAAGCGGTGCGTCAGGTTGGGCGGCAGGATGCCCAGCAGGTTCATCGGCGTGATCATGTCGGCGGGGCCGTAGAGCACGGTGTTGTTGAGCTTGGCGATGGCCGCCGCATCACCGATATGGTCGACGTGCGCATGGGTCACCAGCAACAGGTCCACCTTGCCCAGTGCCGAGAGGTCGGTCTTGTAGGGGGCCGGGGTTTTCGGGCCGCCGCTCAGCCAGGGGTCGATGACGATGATCTTGCCGGTGGGCGACTTGATGCGAAAGCTCGCCTGGCCCAGCCACAGCACTTCGGTCTTGCCGGCAACCGCAGCCGCCGATGGTGTCTGGGCCTGCGAAGCGCAACCGGCGACGATCAGGGCGGTCAGCGAAAGCGCCGCAGACAGTTTTTGCAATGGCGTGAATTTCATGTTTCCTCCTCTATGCTCTTTTTTGGAATCGAATCCCGGTCTGGCTGGCCGAGCGTAAAACGACGACTAGTGTGCATGAAATCCCCGGCTTTTGCCTGCTGCGGGCAAGCCACGCAAGCTGCGCCCGATAGAGGTGACAAAATTGTCACCTCTATCGACGGGAAACGCAGGTCTGGCGCTGGTTTCGTGTTTTGAATATTGGTAAATACTCAAGGGCTGGGTGGCCCCCTTCGTTGTGACGCCGATAAGACCTGCGCCGCAGCAGTAATCGCTATAATGCGCGTCTCGCCGGATTAGCTCAGTTGGTAGAGCAGCGGTTTTGTAAACCGAAGGTCGCGGGTTCGATTCCTGCATCCGGCACCAAACACTCCGAGTCCAGACGGCCGGGCAATATTCAAGGCGACACCCGGCAAAAATCAGCGCGGCCTTTGTCGCTTTGCCGCGGCGCGATGTCGAATGGGCGCTGTGAGGTCCCCCGGGGCATGGCCGTTACCAGGATGTTCCACCGCGTTTTTATAATGACTGTACGTTGTGATTCCGGAGGGACAGCGTTTGGCTTCGGGCAGGCGTTGCGATGCCTTATGTGCGTTGCCGCACCTGTTATCGTGCTGGATTACCCCATACTGAAACCCCACAACCAAGCGGATAATCGAACATGAAAACCGATTGCAAGCCGACGAACCGTGCGCGGACCCGTAAAAGTTCGGGGCCGGGCTTCGCTTTGTGGTTTGCGCTTTGCAATCTGATCCTGTTCGCCCTGCCAATGACCAGCCACGCAACGGAAGAGCCCGATTACAAGGTCGTCCAGAAGCTTGATGACGACGTCGAGGTGCGCGAATACGCCGCCTATAGCGTTGCCGAAGTGGTGGTGCCGGGGCCTGCCGCAGATGCAGGAAACGCTGCGTTTCCAATTCTGGCGGGCTATATTTTTGGCAAGAACAAGGGCGAACGAAAGTTCGCGATGACAGCGCCGGTAACGCAGGCGGCCGAGCCGGTGAAGTTGGAGATGACCGCGCCTGTTACCCAGACAGCCGCGCCGGGCGGATTCAGGGTGCAGTTCGTACTGCCCAAAGGGGTCTCGATGGCCTCGGCCCCCGAACCCCTTGATGCCCGGGTTAGCTTGCGCGACGTTGCGCCCAGCCGCATCGTAGTCATCCGTTATTCCGGATTCTGGTCAGACGCCAATTACAACGAGCACCTTGCCAAGCTGCAGGCTGCATTGCGCGCAGCGAAGCTGGTTCCGGTTGGTGAACCGGTTTATTCGCGCTACAACGCGCCGTTCACGCCGTGGTTCCTGCGGCGCAATGAAATCTGGTTTCGCCTGGCCGGCACGCCCTGACCTGGCGCGGCGCAATGCGGTGACGGCCTCGAGAAGTCGGGCGCTCAAGCTTGCTTCTCCGGACGTATCATGGGACCCGGATCTGGATGCTTGAAGGTACTGCCCCGGCAATTAGGGTCCGGATCATTTCAACCGACGGACCTGACATCTCTTGACGAGTGACTCCAACCCCGATGAGGCTGGCGATCGGCTGCAGCGCGCGCTCGCGTTGCACCAGGCCGGCAAGCTGGACGAGGCCGCGGCGCTGTATCGCGCGGTGCTGGCGGCGCAGCCCGAACATGCCGACGCGCTGCATTTCTCCGGGATGCTGGCCCACCAAGAGGGGCGGCATGATGCTGCGATCGCCTTGTTCCGGCGCGCCCTGGCGGTGGCGCCCGATGCCGCATTCATTTATTCCAACCTGGGCCTGGCGCAGGCGGCGGCAGGGCAAAGCGATGCCGCCATCGCCAGTTTCGTTCGCGCCATCGATATCGATCCTGCCTTTGCCGCCGCGCATTTCAACCTGGGCGCGAGTCTGCACGCGGGCGGGCACCAGGAAGAGGCAAAACATCACTACGAAATAGCGCTGCGTTTGCAGCCTGACTACGCTGATGCAAGATGGAACCTCGCCGACCTTGAACTATCCACCGGTGATTGGCGCGCCGGCTGGGAGCACTACGCCGCGCGCTTTGATCGCCCCGAGCTGAAGGCGGGGCAGGCGCCATGGCGTGCCGATGCCGCGCCGGAGTGGGACGGCAGGGCGTCGCTGCAAGGCAAATCGCTACTGGTGTATCCGGAAGGCGGTTTTGGGGACGTGTTGATGTTCGCACGCTTCGCCCCGATGCTGGCCGCACGCGGTGCGCGCGTGCACTGGCTGGTGCCGCGCGAACTGGCGCGTGTTGCACAGCGCCTTGCCGGTGTCGCACACCTGGTCGCGTTTGACGGCGCCGGCCTCGTGCCGCCGTCCTGTGATTTCAAGCTGGCGCTATTCAGCCTGCCGCGGGTGCTGGACATCACGCCGGCCAATGTGCCGGTCGCGCCGTATTTGACGGCGGATACCGCTGCGATCGCGCAATGGCGAAAACGTCTGGATGAAGCGGATCCGGCGCGGCGATTTCGCGTCGGCATCAACTGGGCCGGGCGCGCCGACAACGCGCTGGAGCCGCGCCGTGGCGTACCGCTTGCGCTGCTTGCCCGCCTCGGTGGGGAGCAGGTGCAGCTTGTGTCGATGCAAAAGGGCGGGGCTGCGGCGCAGCTCGCGGGCTTCGACGGAATCGCCAATCTTGGCAACGAGATCCGGGATTTTGCCGACAGCGCCGCCCTCGCCACGGCCCTTGACCTTGTGATCACCAGTGACACCGGGTTGGCGCATCTGGTCGGCGCGCTGGGGCTGCCGGCGTGGGTCTTGCTGCACCACCCCTGCGATTGGCGCTGGGCCGGCCTGCGCGCCGATGGGACCGCGCCCTGGTATCCGGCCCTGCGTCTGTACCGGCAGGACAAGGCGGGCGATTGGGAAAGCGTGTTCGCCCCGTTGCAGGCGGCCTTGCGCGAACAGGTTGGCAGCTGGCACAAACCAAATTAGGTGCGTTCCGGAAAACCGGTAAAAAAGAAACTGAAGTGCTGAAGCAATGAAAAAATGCAGCAACTTTGTTGCGGCAAAACAGGTTGCTTGTTTTCTGCCTAAGGATCTGGCCGATGCTGCTGCTTCTGCTTTCGCAGAGGCAGTCGTGGCGCTCGGGTAGTTGCAGGGTAGTGTGACGGCAAAAAAGCATCAGGCCACAGCATGCGTTTTGGCAAGGCGAAACGCCGCAAGCGATGCGATGTGGGTGGCGTGGGAGAGGCCAAAACAACCGCAATCTGATGCGACTGGATTTTGCCGCGTGGCACCGGGTGCTATTGGGCGTGAAGAATGTGCCGTGTGACGTGATAGTTAATGCTAACCGCCCGCCGGCTCACTCCAGCGTGAAATAAAAACACGCGCCCTTGTCTTTTTCACCTTCGGCCCAGACGGTACCGCCGTGGTTTTCGATGACTCGCTTGACGGTCGCCAGGCCGACGCCGTTCCCCTCGAAATCATCGGGGCCGTGCAGGCGCTGGAAGGCGGTGAACAGTTTGGTCCTGAAGGCCATCTCAAAACCGGCGCCGTTGTCGCGTATGAAATAGACCTTTTTACTCTCTTTTATCTGCATGCCTACCTCGACATGCGCCTGCGCCGTCTTTGCGCTGAATTTCATCGCGTTGCCCAGCAGGCTGGCAAACACCGCCTTGATCAGGCCCGGATCGCAATGGGCCGACATGTTCGGGCTGATGTCGACGTGAGTCGCGCGCCTCGCGCCGGCATCGCGTAACTCGGTCACCACGATCGCTGCAATTTCGGACAGGTTGACCGTCCGCCGCTGGGGTTTTTGCCGCGAAATGCGTTCGAGCTCAAGCAGGTCGTCCACCAAAGCGCCCATGAGCAGTCCGCCGCTGTTCACGCGTTGCAGCAAGCTGGTTGAGGCCGGCGTCAGTGAGTCGGCGTGGTCTTTGAGGATGGTGGCGCTCAAGGCGTTGACGGCGCGCAGCGGCGCGCGCAAATCATGCGCGATTGCGTGCCGGAAGGCCTCAAGCTCATTTTTACTGTGCTCGAGTTGCGCCGTGCGTTGAGTCAACATTTGCTCCAGATCGCGGTTGAGGCCGGCCAGCGCGTCCTCTGCGCGCATGCGCAAGGTGATGTCGAAGGCGCTGCAAACGACGCAGGGGGTGCCGTGAATATAGACCCGGTCGGCGGAAATCTCGCAGAGCATGATTTCGCCGGACGCTTTGCGTAAATGCACTTGCTGGCCCCGCACCCGGATGCCGCGGCGTACCGAATCGAGCAGGCTGTCGCGCTGGGTGGCGCTCGCCCATAGCGAGGTGTCCTCCGGTGTCTTGCCAACCAAGTCGTCGCGGCCAAAGCCGGTGGCCTGCGTAAAGGCCTCGTTCAATTCGAGGAATGCACCCTGGTCGAGGGTGCTGACCCAGATGCAGGCCGGGTTGGAGTGGAAGGTTTTGGCGAACTTTTCTTCCGATTCGCGCAGCGCCGCCGCGTTGAGATGCGTATCGGTGATATCAACAAAGGTGGCGAGCACGGCGGGTGCGCCGGCGCCTTCCGGGGCCGTGAGTGTCATTGAGTTGACGGTGATCCATTTTGTTTCGCCTTGCGGAAATACGACGCCCATCACTTCGCCGTGACAGGGCCTGCGGGTGCGCAGCGGGGCGGTGAGCGGGTGATCCTCCAGCGCAAAGGGCGCGCCGTTCTCGCGAACCATGCGCAAGCTCCCGTTCTGGAGCATGCCGCGGCCCATCTGGGCGCGGCTGAGGCCGAAGATGCGTTCGGCCGCCGGATTGCAAATGAGAGCCTGCCCGTCCGCATCGAACACGATCATGCCCTCGGCCATGGTGTCGACGACGGCGCGATAACGGCTCTCCATCTGCGCCAGATAGTGCTTCGCGCTGTCACGTTCGGAGGCGGCGATGTCGGCGAGGCGCAGGGCGTTGCTGCTTCGGCGCAAGAGCAGCCGGACCGGCACGGAGATCATTGCAATCAGTATGGCGAGAACGAGCAGGCGTGCTGTGAGACTTGGCGAGAAAAGAACCGGCGGCTGCCAGATGAGAGCCGGAATTAAGAAGGCCAGCAGGTAGCCGCCCAGGGCGAAGAGCATCGCCCAAAGGCCCCACCCGCCGCCATAGGCCACCATCACCGCCAATACCGGGAAGGCGAATAGTGACGCGTTTGGCGTGTTGGTGAACAGCATGCTGATGGCAGGCACCGCGATCAACGTGAAAAAGAACAGGCCTGCGGCGTGGTGCCTGAGGGGTTTCAGGGGCGCGCAGCGCAGCGTCGCAAAGCACAACGCGGTGGCAAGCAGTATCACGCAGCAGGCCAACACGCTGCCCGGTTTGTTTTTGCTCACCAATGGCGTCAGGACGCAGAGTACCGTCCCCCATCCGGCCATGGCCGTCAGTACGAGCGTGTGAATGTCGCCGACCCAGCGGGTTTCTCGGGGATCGGGCGATTTGGGCGGCGTGATCAATGCGGCCCAGAGTTTGCGCGGCAGCGAAAGGAGCCTGCTTATCTGAGATATTGGCAAAATTGTGGTCGCATGCATGGGAATCGATCCAGACAAACAGGGGCGGGGGGG
>CAITSH010000091.1 GCA_903895005.1 uncultured Pseudomonadota bacterium | reverse complement strand
TCTTTCACGTAGCGCGGGCGTTGAGTTCAGTCGGCAAGGCGGTCCAGGAGCCGCTGAAACTGTTTTTACACGTGGAACCAACGGCGGACACACCTTGGTTTTGATCGATGGTATTCGGGTGGGATCTTCCTCATTAGGCACAACTGCTGTTGAGGCGATTCCTCTTGAGCAAGTCGAGCGAGTTGAAGTGTTGCGAGGGCCTGGGTCTGCTTTGTATGGTTCAGATGCCATTGGTGGTGTTGTCAACATCATCACCAAAACAGGCCAGGCTAAGAGGCCGGCTGTTATGGGGTCTGTGGGGTACGGCTCCAACGGGGCTTATGCGACCCATGTCGGCATCAACAAGACAAACGACCAGACCACTTACAGTTTGATTGCGGGTTTATCTGGTTTTGACGGCATCAATAGCTTAGCGACAGCCACTAATCCGGCATACAACTCGGATCGTGATGGATACGCTAATCGTAACTTTGGTGCGAATGTGACCCATGCCATCAGTGACGCGTTTCAAGTTGGTGCAGGTGTTCTGAGTGCCCGTTCACAAAGTCGGTATGACGCCTACCAAACTAATCAGCTCTGGCAAAAAGTCAATGGACATTTAGATTACAAGCGCACGCATGAAGTTAATCAAGCAAGCTTGTATGCGACCCTGAAACCGCTCACGAACTGGACATCGACGTTTCGTTTGGCTGACGCAATGGATTCAGATGAGCAGTTGAGTAGTTCGGTTGGGGGTGACAATGATCGTTACAAGACGACACAGAAGCAATATACGTTTCAAAATGATGTCACGCTGCCTGTTGGTAAAGCGCTGTTATTGGTTGAGCGACTTGAACAAAAGCTGAATTCAAACAACATCTACTCTCTTTATGAAAGAAACATTGATTCTTACGCCGTGGGATGGACGGGGCGAGTAGAGAAGAGCAGTTTCCAATTTAATTTACGACAAGATAAAAGTTCGCAATACGGGGACAAGGACAGTCAGTATTTCGGCTACGGATATAAGCTGACGCCTCAATGGGGTGTAGCGACTAGCTACGGAACTTCATTTAAAGCGCCTACTTTTAATGATCTGTATTACCCGATTACGCCCGGCGTTGGTGGAGGAAATCCGAGCTTGAAACCAGAGGAGGCGACTAGCCGAGAGGTGAGTGTTCGTTATGAGGGAGCGCAAGCGCAAGGGTATTTAAACCACTTTGACAATCGCATCACTAACTTGATTCAATGGGCCGATGATGGCACTGGCGCCTGGTACCCAACAAATATTGCAGCAGCTCGTATCAAGGGCCAGGAACTTGGGGCCTCTATTCAAAATCGTTCGTGGCGATACAAGTTGGACATGACGTTTCAAAATCCTATAGACACATCGACGGGTGTGCGCTTGATGTCACGTGCCAAACGTTACGCAACCTTGTCAAGCATTTACAGCAACGACCAATATAAGGCCGGCGCAGAGTTGAGAATGGTTGGACACAGATATTACGACCCAACAACACCGACACGAATGTCTGGTTACTCTCTTGTGAACTTATTTTCTGAATTGCGATTGAGCCCTGATTGGAAGCTATTTGGTCGAATTGATAATCTCTTGAATAAAAAATATGAGCTTGCACATTCTTCGACTTCGCCTGCCGCGGTTTATGGTGTGCCAGGCACAACGCTCTTTATTGGTTTGCGCTATGCAGTAAAGTAATTTTCAATGCAAAACGTTTTCCCCCAACGCATCGTCTGCCTCACCGAGGAAACGACCGAGTGGCTTTACTTGCTGGGGGAAGAGGCGCGCATTGTGGGCATCTCGGGTTACACCGTGCGGCCGCGTCGTGCGCGTGACGAGAAGC
>CAITSH010000090.1 GCA_903895005.1 uncultured Pseudomonadota bacterium | reverse complement strand
TCCAGCTTGGGCATGCCGCAACAAACCTCCTTTTCGACCAGAACAAAAGGAATTTCATTGTGATCGAGTATTTTAAGCAGGTCGTGACCGATTCCGGGCTCGTTGTAATTCACGTAACAAGTGGCATAGATGGCAACCTTCCCGGGAGTGCTCTTACCATCACGTACCGCGTGCGTCGCGCTTTTTCCAGCTGTGGCGCGAAAACGGGTTGGACTGTACTCGGGTAGTTTCCGATCCTGATGAATACCCAAGATGCCATCCATTACCTTACGCGCGGTACTGCTCCCGTTGACGGCGTTAACCGTCTGGGCAACCACCGGAATGGCCGCGAGCTTGCCGATCGCATCGGTCGAAGAGAGCAGCTTATCCCTAAAATTGACCTCACCTTTTTTGAATTTGATTGCCTTGCCACGAAGCATCAAATGCGGAAAATCGACATTCCATTCGTGAGGCGGAACATAAGGACATTTGGTCATGTAACACAGGTCGCACAAGTAGCACTGGTCGACAACCTTCCAGAAGTCCTTTTTCTCGACCCCGTCCATCTCCCCTGTCTTACCTTCGTCAATCAGGTCAAACAAAGTCGGAAAGGAAGTACAAAGACTTACGCAGCGCCTGCAGCCGTGGCAAATGTCATATACACGGTGCAACTCATCGAGCAGTTTGTCCTCGTTGTAAAAATCGGGGGAGGTCCAGTCGATGGGATGCCTTGTCGGCGCCTCGAGACTGCCTTCACGTGATGCCATCAGATTAAATCCTGAAAGATATGAAAACTTCGCGAACAGGCGGGACCGTGAATCTTCCCTCCAATTCGCGAAGCCAAAACGATTACGCCATTGGTTGCGTAGCCCGAATCAATCGACCAATGCGTCCAAAGCTTTCTGGAAACGGTTGGCGTGCGAGCGCTCTGCCTTGGCCAGCGTCTCGAACCAGTCATCGATTTCCTCAAAACCTTCCTGACGCGCAATCTTCGCCATACCCGGGTACATGTCTGTGTACTCGTGTGTCTCACCAGCGATCGCGGCCTTCAGGTTGTTACGCGAGCTGCCGATGGGCAGGTCAGTCGCTGGATCACCGCAAGATTCCAGATACTCGAGGTGCCCGTGCGCATGCCCGGTCTCGCCCTCTGCCGTGGAACGGAACACCGCCGCCACGTCGTTTTGGCCTTCTACGTCCGCCTTGGCTGCGAAATACAGATAACGACGATTTGCCTGGGATTCTCCGGCAAATGCCGCTTTCAAACTTTCCTGCGTTTTGGATCCTTTGAGCTGCATTACTGTCTCCTTCTGTTGGTGAAAAACCATGATTTAGACTAAATCTAAATCATTCCAGAAGTATATTGAAGCGGGTTTCGGACTGTCAAGGCGAAAACTCGAATGTCCGCGTTATTCAATCGCGGCCACAAAGTGGGTCAAACCGCGATGTCGCGGGGCCGCTTCGGCGGGTACGCCTCGTCCCGCCCCAGATAACGGGCCAGTTCGGACAAGGCCTGCTGATATACGTCGCGCTTGAACTCAATCACCGAATCGAGCGGGATCCAGTAATCGTGCCAGCGCCACGCATCAAATTCAGGCTTGGGCGTTGCGCGCAATGACACATCACTGTCGCGCCCAACAAGGCGCAACAGAAACCATATCTGTTTCTGGCCACGGTATGCACCGCGCCACTCGCGACGAACCCAATGCGACGGCACTTCGTAACGCAGCCAGTTCCTGGTCCGTCCGAGTATCTTGACGTGGTCGGGCATCAACCCGACCTCCTCATGCAGTTCGCGGTACATCGCCTGCTCAGGGGTTTCGCCGTGCTTTATCCCACCCTGAGGAAACTGCCAAGAATGTTCACGAACCCGCTTGCCCCAGAAAACCTCGTTCCTCGCGTTACATATGATGATGCCGACGTTCGGGCGATAGCCTTCACGGTCAAGCATGTTTGATCCTGCAAAAAGTCTTTGACTGATTCTTCCACAATTCCCGTGCCATTGAAAGGATTGAGAAGCACTGAAAAGGGTTCAAAACCGCGCCACCGGGCGCAGTTAAAGTAAAATTGCGCCTTTTCCGACTTTGGCCACATCCCATGCGCGTTTCGCAGTTTTTTCTCTCTACGCTTAAAGAAGCGCCCTCCGATGCCGAACTTGTGAGCCACCAGCTAATGATGCGCGCGGGGCTCATTCGCCGGCTGGCGGGCGGCATCTACACCCTGATGCCGATGGGGCTGCGCGTCGTGCGCAAAGTCGAAGCGATTGTCCGTGACGAAATGAATCGCGCCGGCGCCATCGAGTTGGCGATGCCGGTCGTGCAACCTGCCGAACTCTGGCAGGAATCGGGGCGCTGGCAGGCCTATGGCCCCGAGTTGCTCCGCTTCAAAGATCGCCATGACCGCGATTTTGTAATTCAGCCAACATCAGAGGAAGTGATAACCGACATCGCACGCAAC
This sequence comes from uncultured Pseudomonadota bacterium, assembly GCA_903895005.1. Next base: position 12,423 of record CAITSH010000090.1, on the reverse strand, counting down.
GAGCTCAAAAGTTACCGTCAGTTGCCGGTCAACTTTTACCAGATCCAGACCAAATTCCGGGACGAACGCCGCCCCCGATTCGGAGTGATGCGTGGTCGCGAATTTACGATGAAGGACGGGTACTCTTTTCACACAAGTCATGCGGACCTTCAGCGTGAATACGAAAACATGTTCTCCGCCTACACCCGGATATTTTCCCGCCTGGGGCTGAAATTCCGGGCTGTTGCGGCAGACACCGGATCCATAGGCGGAACGGGTTCCCATGAGTTTCACGTCCTTGCGGACTCCGGCGAGGACGCAATCGCGTTCAACCCGCAGTCGGACTACGCAGCCAACGTCGAACTAGCCGAGGCGATAGCGCCTGAGGCCGTTCGTCTAGCTGACACGGAAAGCATCGCCAAAATCGCCACACCCGGGAAGAAATCCTGTGAGGATGTCGTGGCGTTTCTGGGTCTGCCAATCACTCGTTCAGTAAAGGCAATAGCCGTCGTACCCACGGATGATTCCGCGGGAAAAAATAAATTTTACTTGCTGCTGATTCGCGGCGACCACACCCTAAACGAAATCAAGGCCGCAAAGCTCCAGGGGCTGACTCAATTTCGCTTTGCATCCGAAGTGGAAATTCGCGAGCACATGGGCTGCGAGCCCGGCTATATCGGCCCCGTCGGCGCCGATGATTCGGTTACGATCATCGCCGATCGTTCCGTCGCCGCGATGAGTGATTTCATCTGTGGCGCCAATGAGGCCGGATACCATCTCACCGGTGCAAACTGGGGGCGCGATTTACCGGAAGCAAAAATCGTGGCGGACATCCGCAATGTGGTCGCCGGTGACCCGTCACCAGACGGCAAAGGATCGCTGGAATTGTGCCGCGGCATCGAGGTGGGTCACATTTTTCAGCTACGTACAAAGTATTCGGAAGCGCTCAAATGCAGTTTCCTCGACGAGACTGGCCGGCAACGCGTCGCCGAGATGGGTTGCTATGGCATCGGCATAACCCGCATCGTCGGTGCGGCCATCGAACAGGGTCACGACGAACGAGGTATCATTTTCCCCGACAGCATCGCCCCCTTCAACGTCGCGATCGTGCCCATCGGATACAAGAAAAGCCCCTCGGTTCGCGAAGCCTGCGACAAACTCCACGACACCCTAACGGCCGCCGGACTGGAAGTGTTTCTTGATGACCGCGACGAGCGCCCGGGCGTCATGTTCGCAGACATGGAGTTGATTGGCATCCCGCACCGCATCACCGTCGGGGAACGCAGCCTCAAAGAGGGCAAGCTCGAGTACCAGCACCGAACTGATAGAGCGGCAACCGCCCTCGCCGAAGCCGAAATACTCGCTCGGATCAGCCCTGCGTAAGATGCTGCGCCTGCTGGTGGCAATGACATTGGGCTGCCTGCCTATGCAGGCAGTCGCCGGTGCGCAGCAGTACGAGCCGCTGGCGGCCAGCGTGCGCGCAGCCATGTCAGCCGACATCGCCGACAGCGCCCCCTCATCCCTGCAGTTCGAGAGATCAGAAGACGGCCGAAAGTGGCTGGCAGATATGTCCGTGCGATTGCTTCGCCGCATCCCAGATCGCCAGTCACGCGTGGACTTTCTTGCGGCAGTGCACTACGAGGCCAGGCGCGCAGGACTTGATCCCCAAATGGTGCTCGGATTGATTCAGGTCGAAAGCGGGTTCAAGAAATACGCCGTGTCTAGTGCCGGCGCGCGCGGCTTCATGCAGGTCATGCCGTTCTGGGTCGCGCTCATTGGCCAGAAAAATCATAATCTGTTCAGCCTGCGCATGAATCTGCGCTACGGATGCGTCATCCTTCGACACTATCTGGACATTGAGAAAGGCGACTATTACCGGGCACTTGGCCGCTACAACGGGAGCCTCGGGCGCCCGGAATACCCGAGCGCAGTGCAGGCCGCTTGGAAGACCAACTGGAGCTACGACGGTAAGGTCAGCTAGCCCCTTAATCCTTGTCCGGAAAAATGCCGGCGATGGTCGCTTGTATAGCCTCCGCTGCCGCCCGCGGGTCGGTCGATTGCCGAATTGGGCGCCCCACAACAATGTAGTCCGCGCCATTGGCAAACGCCTGCGCCACATCCACAGTGCGCTTCTGGTCATCGGCCGGACGGTTCTCTACAGGGCGGATACCGGGAGTGACAACCATAACCTTTTCGCCCAATTCCTTTTTTAGGGCCGGGGCCTCAAGGCCGGAAGAAATTACTCCATCACAACCGGCTGCGAGACAGCGCCGAGCCCTGGACAACACGAGTTGTTGTACATCACATGCAAAACCGAGGTCATCCAAATCACCACGGTCCAGACTCGTCAGCACAGTCACCGCAAGGATTTTTACGTCGCCCTTCTCAGCCCCGGCGGCTTCCATGACTGCCTGATTTCCATGCACTGTCGCAAAAGTGACACCACGGTGTCGTAATCCCCGCACTGCAGACCGAACCGTCTCCGGAACGTCAAAAAATTTAAGGTCAACAAACACCTTCTTCTTCCGGGCAACAAGCCAGTCAATCAGCTCGAAGTATCCCCCGGCCATAAACAGTTCGAGCCCGATTTTGTAGAAGCCCACCGAGTCCGCCAACACCTCCACAAATGCTTTGGCCTCCTCTGTAGTTGGCAAATCAAGAGCACAAATCAGGCGCTCACGCGCAGGGATGGATTTTCGGGAAACTAGTGCGTCAGACATCAGAATTCCTCTTTAAGACTGGGTCATAAACTGCCATTTTTGGCCTACGCCGCAGGAACCGGCACAAAAATTCTAACATTATGATTTTAAAAGACATTAAAAAAACAGGAAATATGTCACAGTCATACTGTACTTAGTGGCACAGGAGTTGCGACTTAAGCTTGCATGACAAGACAAACAGATAGATTCAGCTACCCACATCTCGCATTTTAGCCCAACATGCCGCGCCAACTCTCACTTCCGCCCCCCATATCCGGCCGTCGCTTTGCGTTATCGATACCGGAAACGCGGGACTGGCTCGCCTCACTTCCTTCAAACCCCACACCCGAGGCGGCGCGCAGTCTTTCCGAGCAGTTGGGCGCCCTCAACCGAAGCCGTGCACCGCTCCGTGAGCGCCTTGTCCTGACGGCATTGTTTCGCGACCATGCAGAAAAATTGATATCCGGGCTCGAAGCACAGGTCAGCGGTATGCCAATCCCGCTTCAGGCAAAACCAAGGGCGACGGCGCGCGTCATCGACGATCTACTCGCCGAGCTCGCTTATGCGTATAAACTTGCCGTCGCCGAAATGTCCGAACGCTGGTTTCGTTTTGGCGTAGCGCGCCGGCTGCACCTTCCTGTCACACGCGCGATACAGATGCTTGCCCGCCGCTTGGTGCTAGCCCACCGCACCTACGCGCCCCCGCCACCGATGGTATGGGCTGATATGCATAGGTTGTACGGCATTGCGCAACATCACCACATTGAAAAGCTCGGCTTGTCTAAACCAGGCGAGAGTTCCCTTGCTACCTATCGGGACGCGCTGCTACTGCATTTCGCAGAACCCCACAAATTGATGTCCGGCGAATTCGATCTGACCCTGGCGTTTCTCGAAACAGAAGGGGAGTCGGCGGTCTTCATTGAATCGGTACCACAGGACCCGGTCGACGGACTTTTCCTGATTCGAACCGAAAGGGATTCGCCGGGTACTGCATGGAGCAGACGTCATACGCGCAACCGTGAAATTCAAACTGGCGATAAGGTTCTCGTCCTCAACACGGCCCGCCTTGCGGATCGCGCACTGCAGGCTGCGGAAACCACGACAAATCCTGCAGGAACACTTTCAGAAACGAGTCAGAGAAAAACCGTTCTGATGCGAAAGCTTGTGCGCCATTGGACCGCCTCCAGCAGCCGACAATACAGCCGGCTGCGCCGCCAAGCCCGGGTTGATATCTGCATCGGACTGCATGGCGTCTGGCACTTTTTGCGCGAAACATCCGCCGGTGGAACCGTCCAGACCAGCGAATGGATTGTCAATAACGAAAGCCCTGGCGGCTTTGCCATCATGCTCGTGAGCGGTCCGGTGGATGCGATCAAGGTTGGCGAGGTACTCGGCGTAAGAGGCCGTGACACCGACCGCGTGCATATCTGCGTCGTACGTTGGGTTTTATCCGACAGCCCCGAACACGTGGAACTCGGCCTCGAGGAGCTTTCACCCAACGCCAAGCCCGTATCGATCGCCCGCCTCGCCACGTCGGGCGGCTATGCGCTAGGTAGTGAACCCGGACTGCTACTTCCCGAAATTCCGGCCCTTCAAAAACCGGCAGCCATTCTCGCCATGCCAGGAAGCCTGTCGAGCTCCGAAGAGTTTCACCTTGGCGAACCGGAACAGCTCGTACGAACCACTCAGCTGGTGGAACAGACACATTCGCTGGAGTTGTTTCAATTCAAGCGGCTGAACTGAACCCCTGATCGGGTTCGGACGCCGTCTCCAAGAGGACGCTATTAATTGGCACATTAAGGGCCGACTCAACGCCGGCGTCAAAGCGCGCAGCAATCTCCGCTATCAACGCCGTTCGTCCTTCGAGCCCGGACGACTGCCCCGACTGCATCGCAGTGACCACGTCGCTCAGCGCCTCATGATGAAATACGAACTCGTGGAACACCTGCGCCAAAGTCAGTCGCCCAGGATCGCAAGCAAGGGTCCAGCGTTCTGATGCCGAACGCACGACCCAACCCTGGGACGCCAGCCTGTCCAGCAACGCCTCACAATCGTTACGCGGTAAATGCGCGGCAGCGGCAATTGCGGCCACGTCGAAAACCTCCGCTCGCTGGTGTGCGATTACCAATACGCGCAATACCGCGAGTGCATCGGCGAAGAGCGAGCCAACGGGACGGCGGCCGGACGGACGCAGATACCGATAGTCGGGTACAGCCGCGGCAATGATGGCACCAAGAACGATGACCAGCCAGGATAGGTAGATCCACAGCAGGAATATCGGGATACTGGCGAATGCGCCATACACCATGGCGTAGCTTGGAACCTTAGTAACGTAGAGCGCGAAGCCCCGCTTCATCAGTTCAAAAAGCAATCCTGCGGCGATGCCCCCTATGAAGGCATCAGCCCTACGCACCTGCCGGTTGGGGACGATGAAATACAACAGGGACAATGCAGCGATTGTCAGCACCACCGGAACCACCCGAAGCAACGCCTCTGCCGCAAACGGGATCTGTCGCGCAACACCGAGCGAAACGCTCACGAGGTAGGACGTAATCGAAAGGCTGGCTCCGATCAGCAGCGGGCCAAGCGTAAGCCCCGCCCAATACATCATCAACCGTTGCGCGAACGGCCGCGGCCGGTTAACACGCCAAATTGAATTGAAAGCGCGTTCGATCGTAACCATCAGCATAAAGGCGGTGACACCCAGCAGCAGCGTACCCATGGCAGTGAGCTGACCCGCCCTCTCACTGAACTGCTCAACATACCGCGAGATCATTTTCCCGCTCATCTCTGGCAGCAAATGTTGCAGGACAAACATCTGCAACTGCTCACCCAGACCTGAAAAAACTGGATTTGCGGAAATCAGCGTGAGGGCAATCGTCACCAGCGGAACAAGTGATAGCAGCGTGGTGAAGGTCAGGCTCGCGGCGAGCTGGAGGCTTTTGTCTTCTTGGAAGCGCCGCAGAACGTGCCAGGCGAAATTCAGCAAAAGCCGTGGTTGATGTCGCACAGGTAAGGTCGGCCCGGTCGGGCGATTAAGACGACGCCGTATAATACCAGCGCCTTCTCTTGAGCTTGCCATCACACGCACACAATGTCCGACATCCTTGTCCTTTATTACAGCCGTCATGGTGCCGTGCTGGAAATGGCCCGGCTAATTGCCCGCGGAATCGAACAGGTGGACGGCGCCGCGGCCAGGTTGCGCACGGTGCCCTCGGTTTCATCGGTGAGCGAAGCCGTCGCCCCCGCGATACCGGACGAGGGTGCCCCCCACTGCACCGAACGCGACCTGGAGGAATGCATAGGACTGGCGCTAGGCAGCCCGACGCGTTTTGGCAACATGGCGGCGCCAATGAAGTATTTCCTGGACGGCACCTCCGGGCAATGGATGAGAGGCGCCCTCGTGGGCAAGCCTGCAGCAGTCTTTACCTCGACCGGATCGATGCATGGCGGACAGGAAAGCACGCTGCTTTCAATGATGCTGCCGCTGCTGCATCACGGCATGATCCTCGTCGGACTGCCGTACACCGAACCGGAACTCATGGCGTCACAATCCGGCGGCACACCTTACGGGGCAAGCCATTGGGCGGGATCAGCGGGTGAGCGCGGCATCGACGCGACGGAAAAGACCCTTTGCGTTGCCCTGGGCCGTCGCCTGGCGCAAACCGCGATGAAACAGGCGCGGCCATGACGCTATCGCCTCGCAAGGCCCGCCTTGCGGCTATCGCGCATGCGGGGGCTGGCGCAAGCCTGATCGCCCTTATTGTTCTTTGTTTGTCCTGGGAACTCTGGCTGGCACCCCTGCGTCCAGGGGGGTCCTGGATGGTGTTAAAGCTCCTGCCCTTGCTCGCCGCATTGATGGGCGTGCTGCGGGCGAAGCGTTACACGCTGCAGTGGGGCTCCATGATGATCCTTGGCTATTTCACCGAGGGGGTTGTTCGCGCGTGGTCAGAGACAGGCGTGTCGCGGGGGCTCGCGATAAGCGAGGTGGCGCTCTCCCTTGCCTTTTTCAGTGCTGCAGTGAGCTATGCGAGACTCACCCGAGCAGTACCGCAACGCGGATAGCCCAGCCATAAATTGGCGTCGCCGATGCCTGGAAACCTTTTACTGGCGCTGGTTTCCGGACATCGCCCCCCCAAGGACACTGCGACCCGGTCAGATTGATTCTGAAGTCTGCGGATTAACGCGTTCGGCCTTGCTAGCAATCTTATTGAGCGCGGAGATATACGCCTTCGCCGAAGCAACCACAATGTCCGTGTCTGAACCAACGCCATTCACAATACGGCCGGCTCTCGACAATCGCACCGTTACCTCCCCCTGAGACTCCGTCCCCTGGGTAACCGCGTTTACCGAATAAAGCAGTAACTCGGCACCGCTGTTGGAAAGCGACTCAATCGCCTTGAATACCGCGTCCACGGGACCGTCTCCCTGTGCATCGGCGCGCCGCTCCACGCCGCCTTCACTTACGACGATGCTGGCGTGCGGGCGCTCGCCCATGCCGCTGGCCTGACTCATATGGACCAGCTTCCAGTACTCGTTCTCAGCGGTCACCGATTCATCCGAAACCAGGGCCTGGATGTCTTCATCAAAAATCTCCGACTTTTTATCGGCAAGATCCTTAAACCGCTGAAAGGCGGCGTTGACCGACTCCTCGGAACCAAGATCGATACCCAACTCTTTCAGGCGTTGCTTAAAAGCATTGCGGCCCGATAACTTGCCAAGGACGATCTTGTTGGCGTTCCAGCCCACATCCTCCGCAGTCATGATTTCATAGGTGTTGCGCGCCTTGAGCACACCGTCTTGGTGAATGCCCGAGGCGTGCGCAAAGGCGTTCGCTCCGACAACGGCCTTGTTTGGCTGCACCACAAACCCGGTGATCCCCGACACAAGGCGCGAAGCAGGAACGATTTGGGTGGTATCAATACGCGTATCGATGCCGAAAAAATCCTTTCGCGTGCGCACAGCCATCACCACCTCTTCCAGCGATGTATTCCCCGCGCGCTCGCCAAGGCCGTTGATCGTGCACTCGACTTGCCGTGCTCCCCCAATGGTGACCCCCGCCAGCGAATTGGCCACCGCCATGCCAAGGTCGTTGTGGCAGTGGACGGACCACACCGCCTTGTCCGAATTCGGAATGCGCTCACGCAACGATCGGATGAATTCACCGAACTGCTCCGGTACGGCGTAACCGACCGTGTCGGGAACATTGATGGTGGAGGCACCTTCGGCGATCACCGTTTCAAGTACGCGACAGAGAAAATCGGGATCGGAGCGGCTTGCGTCCTCCGGGGAAAACTCGATGTCACCGCAATGCTTGCGTGCGAAACGGACCGCAAGCTTCGCCTGCTCATGCACCTGTTCAGGCGACATACGAAGCTTTTTCTCCATGTGCAAGGCACTCGTTGCCAGAAAGGTATGGATGCGCCAGGACTTGGCGTCCTTGAGCGCCTCAATGCCACGACTGATGTCACGGTCGTTAGCGCGGCAAAGCCCCGCGACGGTCGAGTCCTTGATCACCGCCGCAATAGCCTTGACCGCCTCGAAATCCCCGTTTGATGCCGCGGGAAATCCCGCTTCAATCACATCCACACGCAGGCGCTCCAGCTGCTTGGCGATGCGCAGCTTCTCGTCGCGCGTCATTGACGCGCCTGGACTCTGCTCGCCATCGCGCAAGGTGGTGTCAAATATGATCAATCGCTGGGTCGTTGTCATGCCGCTCTCCTGTCATGCTCGGTCGAATGAAGGTGCCTGATTCGCAGGGCCTGCGCGCTGCGAACCGGGGTACTGCCAAATTTGGGGGTAGGTTATGTGCGCGCGGGGCGCAGCAGCAGCAGGCCGGACAGGGCGGAACCCAGCGGGCTGCTGTTTAGAAAGGTCAGCGGATTGTGGGCGCTAGACATGCTAAAGAATATAGCGGGTTTCATCTGGCCTTGCAAGGCCGGCCGCGAAGGCCTCAGAAAGGCTGGCGAGAAAACCGGTGTTTGCGCGTTGCCCACAAGACATAGCCAGACAGTGAATAGGCGACAAACAGCAAAAAAAGCACCAGCGGTGGATTGCTTGAGATGAGCACCAGCGCCACCACGATCAGCAATACGCCCCAGAATGGGACACTGCGGCGAAAGTTCAAATCCTTGAAGCTGTAGAACGACAGGTTGGTGACCATGGTCACGCCGGCGAAAAAGGTGATGACACAGGCGATCCACCGAAGCACATCCGCGCGAGCAATGCCAAAGTCGTCGCTGACCCAAATGAATCCGGCAACAACGGCAGCAGCAGCGGGGCTGGGGAGCCCCTGGAACCAGCGCTTGTCGACGACATCAATGTTGGTATTGAATCGCGCGAGGCGCAGCGCCGCACAGGCGCAGTAGACGAAGGCCGCGATCCAGCCGGCACGTCCCAGGTCTTTCAAGGCCCACTCGTACATCACGAGGGCGGGCGCCGCGCCAAACGAGACCATGTCGGAGAGCGAGTCATACTCTGCGCCAAATTCGCTTTGGGTGCGCGTCATGCGCGCGACGCGACCGTCCAGTCCGTCGAGCACCATTGCGACAAATATCGCAACCGCCGCCTGGTCAAAGCGCTGGTTCATCGCCTGCACGATCGCGTAAAACCCGGCGAACAGCGCGGCCGTCGTGAATAAATTCGGCAGCAGGTAGATTCCGCGCCGGCGAAATTCGGCGTTGATCAACGGACGGCGCGGTTTGCGTTCGAGCATGTCAGGGCAATACGGCGAGGATAGTACTGGATGCGCTGACCTTGTCCCCGAGCGCAGCCTTGACGACGGAACCCGGCGGCAAATAGAGGTCGACACGCGAACCGAAACGGATGAATCCGTAGCGCTGTCCCCGCTCGAGCATATCGCCAGTCCTTACGTAACACAGGATTCTACGTGCGATCAGGCCCGCGACCTGGACGCAGGTTACGTCCAGCCCGTCCGATGTTTTCAGCCAGAGCGCGTTACGCTCATTTTCAAGCGACGCCTTGTCCAGCGCTGCGTTCAGAAACGACCCTGCGTGATACCAGACCTGCTTGATCTCGCCATCGATGGGTGAGCGGTTCGAGTGCACGTTGAACACATTCATGAACACACTGATCTTGATGGCCGGTCGCTTGAGGTAAGGATCCTCGGCATTTTCCACGACGACGACGCGCCCGTCTGCCGGGGAAACAACCGTTTTTCCGTCCCCAGGAATGTCGCGCGCAGGGTCACGAAAAAACTGCAGTACAAAAAGTGCGGCCACCCAAATTGGCAGGGACCACCATCCGGCAAACCAGCTGGCTATGACTGCAGCCGCAACGCTTGCGGCCAGGAACGGCCAGCCTTCGCGGGCGATGATGGGATGCGGATAATTCGCTTTCATTGCTTTTTCTCGTCCTCGTCTTTCGCACGCTCCGACGCTTTGCCAATCGCCTCACCGACTCCGGCGGCCGCCTTATCCACGGTCTGCTTTGGGGCCGCACCGACTTCCCGCGCAGATTTTGACTCCGGAACCTTGTCACCGCACGCGGCGAGCAACGCAACCAAAATCAACATCGAGTATTTGCGCACGGAATCCCCCAAAATCTTCACCTCGAAAAGCAAAACGGGCACGTCACCGTGCCCGATTATGCCTCAAGCCGCGGGCCTCACGCCGGCGGCCTGCATAAAGGCTAGTTACGCGATTGGTCGACCAGCTTGTTCTTCTTGATCCAAGGCATCATCGAGCGCAATTTCTCGCCTACGACCTCGATGGAATGCTCCGCAGTCAAGCGGCGGCGCGACAGCAACGTCGGCGCACCGGCGCGGTTCTCGAGGATAAAGCTCTTGGCGTACTCCCCAGTCTGGATATCCTTGAGGACCTGGCGCATGACCTTCTTCGTCTCTTCGGTCACGATCCGCGGACCTGTGACGTACTCGCCGTATTCCGCATTGTTGGAGATCGAGTAATTCATATTGGCAATACCGCCCTCGTAGATGAGGTCGACAATCAGCTTCAATTCGTGCAGGCACTCAAAATAGGCCATCTCGGGCGCGTAGCCAGCCTCGACCAGGGTCTCATAACCTGCCTTGATTAGTTCGACCGTGCCGCCGCACAAGACCGCCTGCTCGCCAAACAGGTCTGTTTCCGTCTCTTCACGAAAGTTGGTTTCGATCACGCCGGCACGCGCACCGCCGATTGCCGCCGCGTAAGAAAGGGCCAGATCACGCGCCTTTTTCGACGGGTTTTGATGAATGGCGATGAGCATGGGCACACCGCCGCCCTGCGCATAGGTTGAACGCACGGTGTGGCCCGGCGCCTTGGGCGCGACCATAACGACGTCCAGATCCGCACGCGGCTGAACCTGGCCGTAGTGCACGTTAAAGCCGTGAGCGAACGCCAGCGTGGCGCCCTTTTTGATATTGGGCTCGACATCCGCCTTGTACGTTGCTGCGATGCCTTCGTCGGGCATCAGCATCATCACGAAATCGGCACCCTTGACGGCGTCGCCCACTTCGGCGACCTTGAGCCCGGCCTTTTTCGCCTTGTCCCAGGAAGCACCGCCCTTGCGCAGACCGACCGTGACCTTCACGCCCGAGTCGTGCAGGTTGAGCGAATGCGCGTGGCCTTGCGAACCATAGCCAACGATAGTGACCTTTTTTCCCTTGATGAGCGACAGGTCGGCGTCTTTGTCGTAATAGACTTTCATGATTTCCTCTCTTATAAATCGGTGGGTTTTGGAAACGGGTCACTGCCGCCGTTGAGCCGTTCCGCAACCGCGGATTGCCTCAGGCAGTGGGCGCCCGCCCGGATATTCAGACTTTCAGTGTTCTCTCGCCACGGGCAATGCCCGAAGCCCCGGTGCGCACGGTCTCAAGAATTGCACCGCGATCCAATGCCTGCAGAAATGCGTCGAGCTTCTCCCCGGTGCCGGTCAATTCCATCGTGTAAGTCGCTTCGGTAACATCGATGATACGACCGCGAAAGATATCGGCCATGCGTTTTAGTTCCTCTCGATCATCACCCACGGCGCGCACCTTGATCAGCATCAGTTCGCGCTCGATATGCGGCGCCTCGGCCAGGTCGGACAGCTTCACCACTTCAACCAGTTTGTTCAACTGCTTGGTTATCTGCTCCACCACGTCATCCGAACCGATGGTGACAACAGTCATGCGCGATAAAGACGGATCTTCGGTCGGCGCGACGGTGAGGGACTCGATGTTATAGCCGCGCGCGGAGAACAGCCCCGATACCCGGGAGAGCGCACCAGCCTCGTTTTCAAGCAAGATCGAAATGATGTGTCGCATGTTGTGAACTTTGAACCGGGTAACAGACGGGGTTGTGCGACTCGCACGGAACTCCGCCCGGCTGCCGCGATAAGAAACTACAGGACTCGTCAGAGGTCTTCGGCCAGAATCATCTCCGAAATTCCCTTGCCGCCAGGAACCATCGGGAAGACGTTTTCCTTCTGGTCCGTGATGAAGTCCATGAACACCAGGTCATCCTTGCGCGCAAGCGCTTCTTTAAGTGCGGGCTCGACATCGGAGGGCTTCTCGACTTTCATTCCGATATGGCCGTAGCTCTCCGCAAGCTTCACAAAATCCGGCAATGCGTCCATGTAGGACTCCGCATAGCGGTTTCCATGGAAGAACTCCTGCCACTGCCGCACCATTCCCATATAACGATTGTTCAGATTTATGATTTTCACCGGAAGGTGGTACTGCTTGCAGGTCGAGAGTTCCTGGATACACATCTGGATCGAAGCCTCGCCGGTGATGCATGCGACC